>JARLFZ010000066.1 GCA_031296305.1 Occallatibacter sp.
AAGTCGATGAGGATCGCAGGGCCGCCGATGAGATCGGCTATCTGGTTGCGCAACGCTGTAGCCTCGGCCGCGGTGTAGCGGCGCTTGACGGTGTCGAAGACCAGGTGCGCCAGCACCACTCCGTCCTTTTCCGTAGTGAACGTCTCCGTAAGCTGCGCCGGACCGAGCGCGATCGTTGCGTCCTTGGGCAGTTCCTTGGGGACAAATCCCGCGGGCGGAGTGAAGCGATAGTTCCACTCCGTGGTGAGAGCCGCATTCAGCCACCAGTCTTCGGTGCGCGGCTTCTTCGGCTTATCGGGGCCGGTGATCTTCTTCTCGTCGGAATTGTCTTTTTGCCTGAGTTCCTCGGGCAGGAATTGGAAGAGCCGGTCAACGCGGATGGCGGCCTGCGCGCTTTCAAGTTCCGTGTATCCGCGCCGCGCCTTTTCGCAGGCGATGGTCAGCTTGAACGGCTGCGACAAATCGGCAGGATCGGTGCGGTCCACCTTGCTGAGATCGTCGCAGAGGTACTCTGACTTGATGTAGCCGCGCAGCACGTCGCGCGTGTCTTTGTCGGGCTTGTCGGCGTAGAAGCCGCGATAGCTCGATTGCAGAATGCCCCTGGGCTGCGTGATCTCGACTACGTTGGCGGGACCATTGTCTGTCAGATTGAACTCGCGCGTCTCCACCACGCCGTTGTCGCGCGACGTGGCTTCAGGAATCTTGACGAGTGCCGTAGTGGCATCGCTGGTAACGAGCGCCAAACGGCCCTGGTCGCCCATCGGCACCTGGCCAAGTTGCGCGTAACGGTCGGTGGCATCGATCCAGAGCGGATTCTTGCCGGGCACATAAACAATCGCGTGATCGAACATCCCCATGCCGGGCAGATCCACGGGAACATCCATGCGCACTCCCGCGTCGAGAATCGCCACGTACGCGGGAATGCCCGCCGCGCGCAGCATCGCCACCAGCAGCGTGGCCTTGTCTTTGCAGTCACCGTATTTCTTCGCCAGCGTTTCTGCCGGATCGTGAGGAATGATCGCCGCTTCGCCGAATTCGATTCCCGTGTAACGGACCTCGCGATCGAGATAGTCCAGAATGGCCGCCTCTTTCTCGGCCGCGGACTTCTTGCCGGCGATCAGCGGCGTCACGACAGCCTGCACGGCCGCCGAATTCGCGCGATCGTCCACAATCTTTCCGTACTCCGCCGCGATGCTCTGCCACGAAGCGCCCGTCGAGAATTCGATCATCGGGAAGAACACGGCCTCGGGAGGCAGAAACGAAATGCGGGCGTCGATCGCATCCAGCGGGCCCACGTCGAACGTCAGCGTCACGCGGCCTCCGGACTCGGTACGCACCGGCTTGATCCCGGGCAGCAACAGAAGATTGGTGCGCAGCGGCAGAGCCGCGGGAGCATCGAAAACCACGTGACTGTGCGCTACGGGCACGTCTTCCTGGCCCAGCACAACTCGCCCTACTCGGCCCGCGCGAAACAGCGGCTCCGTTTCTGTCTCGGTATATTCCTCTTCCACCACTACGCCGGGCGCAATGGCCGGCAGCGGCGCGTGCAGGCGTTTGCCGTCGCTGTAAGTTTTGTAATCGCCGCCGCGGGCCGGCGCTTCGGTGATGGTGTTGGGATCGAGCGTATGCACCGTGAAGTCGGGCGCGATCACCCGCGCGCGGATGACGGGACGGGCTTCGTGCCATGGTTCCCAGGCCACGGAAAGCGAGTCCCAGATTTCAGCACCCTTCTGCGTAAGCACCTTGTAGACCAAATGACCAACGTGGACCATGCGTCCGGCATCGTCTAAGGTATAGCTCTCGTCGTTGCAGAGTTCCGTCACGTTCACGCCATCCGGCGCAGGCGCGACGGATGCGGCCTGGTACAGCGTCTTGGGATCGATGGAAAAGTGCGGCGCGCTCCACGGCTCGGCCGACGGCGCAGCATACGGAGCTTCTGGCAACGATTGCGCGGGCACGGCGGCAGACAGTGTGGATGCAATCAGCGCGGCAAGCAGGCAGGGCAGAGGAGAACGCAGAAATGAAGAAGACACAGGGCACCCGGCGATTTAGATTGTGAAAACCACACTAAACTGCTTGGCGCGGATGAGCAAGCGGAGAACCATGCGGAGGGAGCAGGGGCCTTTACAGCCTGCTCACAAACTCAACCGAAGGGGCTTTGTAACAAGGGCACGGCTTCAGCCGGGCCGATCAGCTCGACAAAAATCAGATGGGCTTTAGCCCCTGTCGTGCGATTCCTTCAAACAGCGCCACCACCAGATTTGGCCTTACGGCGCGTATGCGGGCCGGCGGCGCGTAAAGTAATCGACAGAGCGATAGTCCGCCCGTCCGCTGTTGTCGGTAAAGTGCGTGAACACCTCGGCGCGCATCCTTCCATCGCGCTCCAGCGAGAGCGTAATCTCCACGCGTTTGAAGCTTAGGCTCTGCTTGGCGACCAATGCTGTGGCAATACCGGAATCGACAGTCTGCGCAAAACTCTTGGCCTTCAAGGTGCCCCAGTCGCACGGGTTCGGCTGGCACGCGCCATAGGGATGGATCTTATTGTCGTGAATCTCAATCTGCACCAGTCCGGGCTTCTTTGTATCGACGTTAAACCAGGTTCCATTCAAGTCGTTGGTCGCAGCCGGAGCCTGCGCCCGTGCGGCAGGCGCGCCGCAAACCGGTAAAAGGATGGTTATGGAGGTGGTTGCAACGAAAGCGAAACGGAGAAAAATCCTCATAACTTTCATGACGTTCTCCTGCCACGCCGAATTCTACACCGAATCGTTCCCAGTCAGCGGGTGCCCCATCCTTTCGCGCTTTAAGCGAAAGGGTGGGAAACCACAAGCCTCAACCAGCCTTCTGTACTCCCGCCGCAATCTTTCTCAGCTCCGGCAGCACGTTGCCCAGTGCGGCAGGCGCGGCGTCGCGTTTGCCCAGCGCAAAGTACACATCGCGATAGAGCGGATACAGTTGCTCGTAGACCGCAGCGGCCTTCGCGTCCGGCTCCACGGTGCGGAAGGGCAGACAGACCGCATCCTGCGCCTCTTCAATCGTTTTGTAAGTTCCGGCCGCGAGCAGCGCAAAAATTCCCGAACCGAGGCTCGTGGGAATGCCTGCCGGCACCAGCACCGGCTTGTTTAGCACGTTGGCGTAGACGCGATTCAGGATTTCGTTCTTCTGTGGAATGCCGCCCGCATTAATGATGCGATCGATGCGCACGCCGTGCTCGGCCATGCGCTCCAGAATGATGCGCGTGTGGAATGCAGTGCCTTCAATCGCGGCGAACAGCTCGTCCTGCGCGGTGTGCACCAGGTTCCAGCCCAGCGTCACGCCGCCCAGTTCGGGATTCACCAGCACAGTGCGATCGCCGTTATCCCAGCTCAGCCGCAGCAGTCCGGTCTGGCCCGCCTTCCACGCATCCAGACCCTCCGAAAGTGCGGCAACAGTCGTCTTGGCGCGCCTGGCAATGGCGTCAAAAATATCGCCGACCGCCGACAGCCCCGCTTCAATGCCCGTGTAATGCGGATGCACGCTCCCCGGCACCACACCGCAGACGCCGGGAATCAGTTCCGACTTGGGCGCGATGGCGATAATGCAGGTCGAAGTGCCGACCACGTTCACCACGTCGCCTTCCCGGATGTTGGCTCCGATGGCGTCCCAGTGCGCGTCGAACGCGCCAACAGGAATCGGAATTCCAGCGCGAAGCCCCAGCTCCGCGGCCCACTTTTCCGAAAGATGCCCGGCGATTTTGTCGCTGGTCAGGTATTCGCCGCCCATCTTGGCACGCACGCCCGCCAGCAGCGGGTCGACTGCGGCCAGAAACTCCTCCGGCGGCAGGCCGCCCCACTTGGGATTCCACATCCATTTGTGGCCCATGGCGCAAGCGCTGCGTTTCAGCGCGCTCACCTCGGTCACGCCCGAAAGCGTGGCCGCAACCATGTCGCAGTGTTCGAGGGCCGTCACAAAACGGGCCCGCTTCTCCGGGTTGTGGCGCAGCCAGTGCAGCAACTTGGCAAAGCCCCACTCGTGCGAGTAGACGCCGCCGCACCATGCAATGCCTTCAAACCCCAGCTCGTGCGCCTTGCGCGTGATCTCCTCTGCCTCGGCAAAGGCGCGATGATCGCACCACAGGTAGTACTCGTCGAGCGGCTCCAATCCCTCACTCACCGGAATCACGCTGGAGCCGGTGGTGTCGAGCGCGATGGCGTCAACCTCTGACCCGTTCACGCCCGTAGCCTTCAGCGCGTCCTTTGTGGCCGCGGCCAGAGCCGCCATCTGCTCGGCATGCGACTGCGTCGCGTAGTTGGGATCGTCGCGGCGGCGGTGCAGCGCATACGACGCCGACCCGGTGCCAATCGGCCCTTTCTTGCTGTCAACAAGAGTGACGCGAACGCTGAGTGTGCCGAAATCTACCCCGGCGACGATAGCCATGGAAACAGCCCTCCGGTAAACGCTTTCTGATCCGCAGACCAGACTACACCATGCCGGCGCGGCGCGTCCTGCTCTTAAGAGTCCGATCTCCCGTGGCCCGTCCTGTGATCACGCCGCTGTCAGGATGCGATGCACGATTTCGGCGTTCTGTCGTATCTGATCGCTGTCTTTCGGGAACATGCCGACCCAAACACCGTCGATAGCCTTGATGCTGGAAAACGCGTTGCGAAACGCCTGCTCGACCTGATCCGGCGCAACCCGGCCGGCGGCCAGGATTTTGAAGGCGAAGCAGGGCTTAGGAGTCTGCCGCATCACCTTGTACATGCGCGGCGGATCGCTTTGTATATAGATTTCGCGGGTCATCTCCATCAATTCGCCGTTCAGAACCTTTCTCCACTCGTCTTCAGTCCGCGTGCGGTTGTAGACGCAGCCGCAGAAGTAATCAATGTCCCAGCCCTGCTCCTCGATGAGCGCGATCACCTCCGGCTTGTGCGTAGCCACGCCCACCATGGTTCCCGTGTCGCGCACTCGCTTGCACCACTCCCTCACGTCGTCCATCTTGCCGGTTCTGAAAGCAACGTCCACCACCTCGCCCTGGCGATGGAAGGCATGCGGCTTCAGGCTCTTCACCGCTGCCACTGGGTCGTCCTGGCTCTGGTCGCCCGCAATCAAATGCATTTGGCCGCCCTCAGCCTGGAATTGCTTCCAATACTGTGGGCAATGACCACTGTTGCTATGTTGGAATGCATTGATCCCGAAAGAAACGGCGCGGTGCATCGTCGCGCAGGCGCGTTCAGCGGTGAACCACTCGCGCATCAGCCCGTTGTATGTTGCGTTGAAATGCGAAGTGCCGTTGATCGGGTTGCAACCGAGGACGAGGCGTCCGATTTCCACGCCGCCGAATTTCATCTTCGGAACCTGGACGTTTGCACCGCCATCGGGCGCCACAGCGGATGGCGTCGCTGCTTCTTGCCCCGCCGGAGTTGGCTGCGGTCGTTCGCCCGTGGGCCGTTCGCTGGAGTGGGCTGCTACCGCTATCCCCATCACGCCCATCGTCAGGCCGGCTCCGGAGCGCAGGAATTCTCTTCGCGTTTTGGGCATTTGGCCCCTCCTTTTGCAGTGGCACACCGCATCCTGGAGTGAAACCAGCCAATTGTAGCATCGCCCGAAATATCAGGCTTCAGGCGATTGTGCGGCGCTGCCGGACATCGTCTCCATCACATCCTGAATTGTTCCGAGACTAAGGTTTCTTCGCCCCTGGCAACATTCCCCTGAGCTTGCTGAGGATGCTGGATTTGGCAGGCGTTGCGGCGGACGGCTTGGCAGGCGTCCCAGCAGGCGGTTTCGCCACAGCAGCCGGCGGGTCGGCCGGAACAGCAGGCGGTTTCGCCACAGCAGCCGGCGGGTTCGTGGCAGCAGGCGCCGCAGACGGAGTTGGCGCACCGGGCGCAGGTCCAGTAGGCGCAGGCCCTGGAGCGCCACCCACCACCTCCGCGTGCTTCAGCGACGGCGGCGGCGCACTGTCGCTGTTCTTCACCAGGATGGAGATGCGGCGGTTGGAGGGGTCGTACGGATTGCTTTTTACGCGCAGTAGCTGATCGGCGTAGCCGCGTACCTGCGTCACCTGGTCGGCGCGCACCCCATCCTGCTGCAGCAGGCGGCGCGCGGAGTTGGCGCGGTCGGCCGAGAGCTCCCAGTTGCTGTAGTTGGTGCCATTCGAGTATTGCGCGGCGTCGGTGTGGCCCTCGATCTGAAGTTGGTTCGGCAGCGCCTTCAGCTCCGGCGCCAGCAACGCCAGCAGTTCCTGGCCGTTGGAGCTCAAATTCGCGCTACCGCTTTGGTAGAACGTACCGTTCTTATCCTCAATCAACTCGATGCGCAGGCCCTCCGATGTAATCGTGATCTCAATCTGCTTGTTCAGCTTTTCCAGTTCCTTGTTCGCCTGGATTTGCTGCTCCAGCTTTTCTTTCAGATCCTGGAGTTGCTTCTGGTTCTGTTCCGGCGCGGGTTGTGTACCAGGGCCCGTCCCCGACAGGGTCGTACCCAGCAGCGAGCCAGTCCCTTTCGGATCGTTAAAGTAGCCGGCCACGGCTTTTTTCACCGCATCGCTCTGGCTCATCAGCCAGAGCACGATGAACAGCGCCATCATCGCCGTAACAAAGTCCGCGTAGGCCACCTTCCATGCGCCGCCGTGGTGGCCTCCGTGGCCGCCCTTCTTCTTGATCACGATGATCGGTTGCGACTTGCTCGCCATAGAATCGCTTATCTCTCGTCTTCGGTTCTCTACTCCCTATTCCCTACTCCCTACTCCCTGCCTCTAAGCTGCCGCTGCCGTTGTCTCCACCGCCTCGGTCTTGTTCTTGCAGGTCTTCTCCATCTCGTCGAACCCCGGCCTGGCGTGCGCCGGAATCGCGCGCCGTCCCATTTCGATGGCGATCATCGGCGCCGACCCCTTGAGAAAGGCCAGCAGAAGCACCCGCAGCACGTGCAGATACTCGTTGTGCTCGGCAGCCGTCTTGCCCATATTTGCGGCCAGCGGTCCCACCACGCCATAGCAAAGCAGAATGCCGAGAAACGTTCCCACCAGCGCCGCGGCCACGTGCTTGCCGATCTCTTCGGGCGGTCCGCCCAGCGCCCCCATGGTGATGACCACGCCCAGCACCGCGGCCACAATGCCCAGGCCGGGCAGTGAATCCGCCACTGTGGTCAGCGAGTCCACCGGCTGCACCGCTTCGTGATGATGCACTTCCATGTCGAGCTCCATCATCTGATCCATGTCGAACGGCTCCACGCCGCCGGTGATGGCCGTGCGCAGCGTATCGCAAACAAAATCGCGCGCGTGATGGTCTTTGAGAAACCCCGGAAAATTCTTGAAGATCGCGCTTTCCTCGGGCTTCTCCACGTCCATCTCCACCGCCAGCAGCCCCTCTTTGCGCACTTTGTTCAGGAATTGGTACAGCATCTTGAGCGTGTCAAGGTAGCGCTCCTTGGTGAAGGGTGAGCCTTTCATCGTACCGGCAAGACCGGCGGCGATAGCTTTGACAATGCGCATCGGATTAGCGACCAGCAGCGTTCCCGCAGCCGCACCGGCGATGATCAGCAGTTCGGCGGGCTGCACCAGAACAGCCATCTGCCCCTTCTCCATAAGGAAGCCGCCAATGATGGCTGCGAAGACAACAAAGATGCCTATGATCGCGAACATGGGGAATCCTCTTGCGCAGCGGATGCGGCGCTATTGGAAAAAGCTGCGGTTACACGGTTCCCGCCCTCACGGCTGCTCGCTTCCATCGCTTCGCGAGCCCGCTTGAGCAACTGGATCAACGTTTCGGCGGCATCTTGGTTCGCCTGCGCCGCGCCAATGCTCACCGTGATCGAGATGCGATCGCCCCACCAGCGAAAGTCGGTGGTGCGCGCCAGGCCGTCAAGCATCTGTGCGTGCGCGGCCAGCATGTCTGCACTGCGCTCATGCGCCACGACGAGGAATTCATCGTCCCCCCAGCGGCCGATTTCCTCCGCCGGGCGCAGGCCTTGCGCCACGGTGTGGCCCACCTTCTCCATCATGGCGTTGCACGCCGCCGCCCCGTGGGTCTTGTGCAGCGCCTCCGCCTGATCCACGCCGATCCACAAAACCCCCAGCGGACTGCCGCCGCGTGCGAAGTCGTCAAACTCCGTTTGCAGCCGCTCTTCCAGTTCGGCGCGGCTCTCCGCCATTCCCTTATCTGCGCTCGATTGCCCGTGTGGCAAGGCATCGAGGCTCGCCGCGGGATGAAACAGCAGAGCGGTGCCGATGCGTTCGCCCACCCCGTTGCTCAGATCCAAAACGCGCGCGATCACAGGCACTGCATGGCCCAGCTTGTGCCGCGCGTGTGCCAGAAACCGCCGCCCCTCTGCCCTGGAGGCCGGCGCGAGCAATTCATCCTTGGCGCTTCCCGCCGCGAGCAACGGCCTCAGACACTCGGGAAGCTGCCGCCCCAGCAATTCCACTGCGGGGTAGCCGGTGATGCCCTGCGCCGCCTGGTTCCAAAGCGCCACACCGTCTTCGCCGTCAAAAAGTCCCACGCCTTCAGGAACGCTGTCGAAGGCGGTTTCGAGCAGTTCCGTGCGATCGGTCATCGAAGCCTCTCCACTGCGCACAAATTCCCCCGGCGATTTGCTCGTGCGGCACCGGCGTGAGGGCGCACCTGATGGCGCCCACATTCTGCATCGGCGCAACGCGACAGAACTTCATCGCGTGCCTGCACAATCAGGAAATTCAAATGTGGAAAAGGATGCAGGCTCTCGGAGTCGGTTCCGTTCGTGTCGAACCCCGATGCGGGAAAAGTAGCGCCGGTCTCCTGACCGGCTGTACTGGCGGCGTCCACGCCGCCAGAATCCGCGTGAGCGGAGGCCCACAGAACAGCCGGCCCGGAGGTCGGCGCTACCTATATGTGGATAAGCTCTTAGTAACTCCGCACCCACTCCAGAATCGACCGCACCGCGATGCCGCTCGGACCCTTGGCAATATGCGGCCGCGAATCGTCAACCCACGCCACTCCCGCAATATCGAGATGAATCCAGGGCACGTCTTCCGCGAACGTATGCAGGAACTCGGCCGCAATGCTCGCTCCGCCATATCGCCCACCCGTGTTCTTGATGTCGCCGATATCCGACTTGATCAACTCCGCGTACTCTTCGCCGAGCGGAAGCCGCCAGAATTTCTCCCCGGATACACCGAGCGCGGCCTCAAATTTTGCATACGTAGCATCGTCGTTCGAGAAAACGCCTGCCGTAGTTTTGCCCAGGGCAACGGAAATGGCGCCGGTCAGTGTGGCTGCGTCGATCAGATGCGTTGCGCCGAGTTTCCGCGCGTAGGTCAGTCCATCAGCCAGCACCAGCCTCCCTTCGGCGTCGGTGTTGATAATCTCGATGGTCTTGCCTGGCTTATCTGAAGCGAGCGGCATCGCGGTCTGCACGTCGCCGGGTTTTTGCGCCGTGCCCGAAGGCATGTTTTCCGCCGCGCACACGATCGCGATCACCCGCACCCGCGGCTTCAGCAACGCAATGGCGCGCATAGCGCCCAACATCGCCGCGCCGCCCGCCATGTCGTACTTCATCTTCTCCATATTGTCGGCGGGCTTAATGGAAATTCCGCCGGTATCGAACGTAATCCCCTTGCCAACGAGACCAAGAACCGGACCGTCCGATACACCTTCCGGCTCGTAGCGTAAAACGATCAGCGCGGGCGGCTCAGCCGATCCCTGCGAGACGCTCCAGAACGCGCCCATCTTCAGCTCGTGCAGCATTTCGGTCGAGTACACATCCCATCCCAGGCCCACCTCCTGCGCCATCGCTGCCGCGCGCTGGCCCAGAATCGTTGGCGTCAGCTTGTTGCCCGGCTCATTCACCAGCGACCGTGCGAAGTTCTGGCTCTCGCCAACGATCACGCCCTCCTGCACCGCCGCTTCCGTCGCCGCCCGGTCCGCATCCGCCGCGGCCGCACCAGCCGCCGCAATGGTTAAGCTCTGAATGCTCTGATCTTTACGATCGCTGCGGTAAGTATCCGCGTCGAAATCCCCCACCAGCGCCCCTTCGGCGACCGCCCGCGCCACCACTGCGTGGGGCAGCCCTTCGGAGGAGTTTTCAGGCGGGACGATCACCAGCTCTCGAATCCCCCGCGGCTTGGCAAACCGCACCGCCGTTCCCGCAGCCTCGCGCACGCCGTGCACCGTAACCTTGGCCAGCTTGCCAAGCCCCACGATCAGCAGCCGCTTGGCCGCAAGCCCCGCCGGCGCGTGGATCAGGAGAGTCTCGTTCACCCCCGCCTTGTACTCGCCGGTCCCGAGCACCCCCGCCGCGGCTGCCTCGACGGCGGCGTCCGCGGTCAGCAGCGTCGGTTGCGGTTTGGCGTCGACACTCGAGACGGGGCCCTTGGCGGTTTGCGTGTCGATGGCCAGAACGGTCAGCAATTCGGTAGCAATCCCCGAGATTGGAGCAAATGAAAGTTCAGTCCTCATGCCCCTATTCTTTAAGCAAGGACGGGGTTGTGGCAAACCCATGGGTGGCAATGGTCGAGAGCAGGGAACCGCTGTCCAAAATGTCAGGATTATGTTGCTTTGACATTTAGTCGATTTATGACATATATTATGAATATGTCAACAGCGTCCATATTACATGAAAATGTCACAGATAAACAAAATGTCAGATCTAAGCTCAATGACAATGGTCGCATCGTCATCCCTGCTGAAATCCGGTCGAGAATGGGGATCAAGCCAGGGGACACTCTGTTCTTAACCCTGGAAGGAGACGTCCTGAAGGTCGAGTCCCAGATGGCGCGCATTCGGCGCATTCAGGAGAGTATGCGCGCCCTGATTCCCGGCGATCGTCTGCTCTCCGACGAACTGATAGCAGACCGCCGTGAAGAGGCACGCCGCGAGATGGAGGAGTGGCTTGGATGACTTAGCCGTCCTCGATGCCTCTGCTCTGATGGCTCTGATCCGCGGTGAACCGGGTGCAGACACCGTCATCTCCTGCCTGTCGCGCGCCATCATCAGCGCGGTGAACCAAGCCGAGGTACAGACCAAGCTGGTCTCCGCCGGAATCGACGAGGCGCTTGCCTGGTGGCACATTGCCGAGGCCCGCTGCCCTTCGGTCCCCTTTGACGAGGACCAGGCCCGAATTGCCGGCGCACTCGTCAGAGTGACTCGCCCCTACGGCCTCTCCCTCGGCGACCGCGCCTGCCTCGCCCTCGCCATTGAGCGCAAAGCCGCCGTCTACACCACCGACACCGTCTGGAAGAACCTCGGCCTCAGCATCGAAGTCAACGTCATCCGCTGAGATTGCGCTGCCCGGCTGTGAAGAGTTCTATTTGCATTTAGGCAAGAGAAGTAACGCTAAGCCCGGATGCGGCGCAGAAATGTTGGTCGTTTAGGGCGCGAACCATAGTACACAAGTCACCGCCATAGCTAATGCAAGCGCCCATGCGCGGTGCCGAAATCGTGGGGTATCTCGCATATGCCGGGGCGTAGATAGCATCGGGATTGCCATCATGATGAGCCAGATTGTAAGGAATGCGGCGGGCGCATAGTGTGGACTCATTGGCTTCCCTTTCTATTCGCCGAGCAGATTATAGCACCGAGTTGGCGCATTCCCGCGTTTGGCAGGAATGTGCTGCCTCTACCGCCCGCCCCTCTGCTTATTGACCTTGATCGCCGCCCGCGCCTCCCGGTCGGCCTCCCGCCGCCGCTCCGTCTCCCGCTTGTCCCAATCCTGCTTGCCCTTGGCCAGCGCCAGCTCGCACTTCACCCGCCCCTTTCGGAAATAGAGCCGCGTGGGGATGAGCGTATGCCCTTTGATCTGCGTCTTGGAGAGTAGCTTGCGAACTTCCTCGCGGTGTAGCAGGAGTTTGCGGGTACGCGTCTCGTCGTGGTTGGCCATGTTGCCGTGGGAGTAAGGACCGATATGCAGGTTCAGCAAGAACGCTTCGCCATCCTTGATGAGTCCGTAGGAGTCCTTGAGGTTGGCCTTGCCCTCGCGGATCGACTTCACCTCGGTACCGCGCAGCGCCACCCCGGCTTCGAATTTCTCGAGGAGAAAGTAGTTATGGCTGGCAGCTCGGTTGTGCGCGGCGTCGCGCTCGCCGCTGGCCACAGGGTCGCGCGGCTGGGTCGCCTTTTTCGCGGCCGGCGCGTCTTTGGGAACGATAGTATGGCTGCTTTGGCGGGGCACAGGCAAGCGTCCTTGAGTCTTCATCCTAGCATCGGCGTGGATTTCGATCGACAACTGCACAGCTTTGCTAGAATGAAGCAGCGTTTTTCACCAAGTACAGGCATAAGAAATCTCATCAGGACGCCCGCCCGAGACCTCGAACCCAAGCTCGAAAACGCAGCCGGGGAGGTCGCGGGCAAATCTGGAGAAACGCCGGGGAATAGGATGAATCGCACGCCCGCTCCGGCCGTTGCCGGAATCATGAAATCGAGATATATCTTCGCCATCGTCCTGTTCGCCGCATTGGCAGGCTTTGGCTTGCCGTGCGCGAGGGTCTACGCGGAGTCAGCCAACACCGATTTCAAGCAGGGCCAGGCGGCCGAAGCCCGCGAAGACTACGACACGGCCTTCGACGACTTCCAGAAAGCCTTCAATAAGGATCCCAGGGATTCGCGCTTCAAGATTGCGCTTGCCCGCGTGCGCGTCACCGCGTCCTCAGTGCACGTGACCAGGGGCCGCAAGCTGGCGCAGGCCGGCGATACCCAGGCCGCGCTGGGCGAGTTCCTCCACGCCGCCGAAATCGACCCCGGCAACGAAGCCGCGCAGCAGGAAATCTCCCACATTCGCCAGAAGCAGGGTGAACACGCGCCGGTATCCGAGGTGGGACTTCCCGAACGTCCCGCGGAAGCCCAGCAACTGCAGTCCATCGAGTCTCCGCCGGAGCTTAAACCGGTCTCGAATGAGCCGCTTTCCCTGCACATGGCCGAGGACTCCAAGGTGGTGTATCAGACCGTGGGCAAGGCCGCCGGCATCAATGTCATGTTCGATCCGGACTACCACGGCACCCGCATTGATGTGGATCTGAACAACGTTTCCCTGCTCGATGCCCTGCGCATCGTAAGCGTAATGTCGAATACTTTCTGGCGTCCGGTTACCAACAACACCATCTTCGTGGCCCAGAACACTCCAGCCAAGCGGCGCGACCTGGACGAACAGGCCGTGCAGACTTTCTATCTGACCAACGCATGGCAGCAGAACGACCTCAACGACGTCGCCACGGCCATCCGCAATGTGATGACGTCCACCAAGGTCTTTCCGGTGCAGAGCCAGAACGCCATCGTCATGCGTGGCACACCCGATGAGCTCTTGCTGGCGCAGCAACTGATCGAGGATCTCGACAAGCCCCGCGGCGAAGTCGTAGTCGACATCGCGGTGCTCGAAGTGAGCAAGAATTGGGAGAGGACGCTGGGAATGCAATGGCCCAGTAGCTTTGGCGTAACCCTGCAGCCGAACTGCTCGGCCACCAATTCCTGCAGCTCCACGACATCCGGCACATCAGGCTCTGGTACCAGCGGCAGTTCCACCACCACCACCAGCCCCACGCTCTACAGCCTCGCCCATCTCAACGCCACCGATTTCGCTGTTACCGTGGGCTCGGCCACGCTCAATCTGCTGCTCACCGACAACAACACCAAGGTCCTGCAGAGCCCGCGCATCCGCGCCACCGACGCGCAAAAAGCCACCATGAAGATCGGCTCGCGCATCCCCATCGCCACCGGCTCCTATCAAACCGGCGCAGCCACCGCGCTGGTCAGCTCGCTGGTCAACACCCAGTTCCAATACCAGGACGTAGGCGTGAACATCGAGATGACGCCCAGCGTCCACTACGACCACGACATCACCCTGAAGATCAAAATCGAGGTCTCCGCCGAGAGCGGAACCGAGACCATCAGCGGCGTCACCGAGCCCATCATCAGCCAGCGCGTGGTCGATCAGACCATCCGCCTCCGCGAGGGCGAGGCCAGCATCCTCGGCGGTATTCAGAACAAGCAGGAAGAGAACAACTGGACCGGCATCCCCGGCTTGAGCGCCATCCCCATCATCAAGTACATCTTCGGCTCCAAGGACCACACCATCCAGGACGACGACATTGTCTTCGTTGTCGTACCGCACATCGTGCGTTCGCAAGAGCTGGATCAGGCCAACTTGCGCGTCATCGATACCGGCCTGGGACAGACTTCCATCGCATTGCGCTACGGAGACAACGAACATGGCGCGGCGGCCCCTGCTGGAGTGCCCACGGCCCGCACCATGCCGGCGCAGCGGCCAACCATGGGAACCCTTCCCGCGCAGAGCGCAATCGAGGCCGCGCCGCAGATGCTGGCGCAGTTGCGCTCCGATTTGAATTCCAATGGCGGTCCCACGCCCACCGCGCAAGCGGCTGTGCCGCAACCGAATCAGCCCGTCACCCAGCCGCCGCTCATTCAGCCGCCGCCTCAGGTCCCGCCAACGGCCGCACCGCCCGCAGCCGCGACGCCTGCGCCCGCGGCCAGTGCCAGCCTGGTTCTCAATGTGCCCGCAACGCCCATGGCCGCAGGCGCCACCTTCCAGGTTCCCGTTGTGCTCAATGGCGCAACCGATGTTACTTCCATTGCCTTGCAGTTGCACTACGACACCGCCAACCTGCAATTAAGCGGCGTGGTGGCCGGGGACATCCTCGGCCGCGACGGCCAGCCCACCGGCCTCAGTCATGTTGAGGAACCGCCGGGAACCCTCGTCGTCAGCATCTCCCGGCCGCCGGGAACACACGGCATCAGCGGCACAGGCGTGGTGTGCGTGCTTACCTTCCAGGCCAAGGCCTCGGGCCAGAGCGGCGTGGGCATCACGCGCGCCTCGGTAGTAAACACCGCCCAGCAACAAGTACCCGTGCAGACAGGGCAAGCCACAATTGTGGTGAAGTAGGTTGTTGTCCATGATTCTTTCGCGCGCAGTCGGAGAATTCGCCGCCTTGAAAGGGCACGACTTTAGTCGTGCCGAAAACGCCTCGCGCTTTGTATCAGGGCACGACTTCAGTCGTGCCGAAAACGCCTCGCGCTTCGTGAAAGGGCACGACTTCAGTCGTGCCGAAAAACGCCGCAAAGATTCGCGGGCTTTAGCCCCTGCGGGGAGCCTTCCCGGAATTCAAACAAAGGCCCAGACCGCGACCCGCACCGTTTCGCTGTTTGCCGCGCCCCGCAGCCAACGCGGCCTAACGCTGGCTGAGCTGATCGTGACCACCGCCATCCTCACCATTCTCATGTCGGCTGCTCTGCCGCTGGTGCACTTTCAGGTCAAGCGGCAAAAGGAACGCGAGCTCCGCGCCGATCTGTGGATGATGCGCGACGCCATCGACAAATACAAGGACGCGGCCGACCGAGGCGCATTCCAAACCAAAATCGAGAGCCAGAACTACCCGCCCGACCTGCAAACGCTCGTAGACGGCGTGGATGTACAAGGCAAGAAGCTCCGGTTTCTCCGCAAGATTCCCATCGATCCCATGACGGGCCAGGCCGAATGGGGATTGCGCTCCATGCAGGACGACCCCGATTCCGACTCGTATGGCGGCCAGAGTGTCTTCGATGTACACTCCAAGTCGCAGGGAACCGGGCTGGACGGGACCAAGTACGCAACGTGGTGAAAGAAAGTGATGAGTGGGTAGTGATTAGTGATGAGTGGCGAGTGCCGGCAGGAGTCGGAGCCGATCACAGGCAAGGTGCATTAATCACTAATCACTAACCACTAGAAAAACACATGAGCAGCAGGCGCAAACAATCCGCGGGCTTTACCCTCATCGAGCTGATGATCGTGATGGCCATTATCGGCATCCTCATCACTCTCGCCATTCCCAGCTTTGTGGGCGCAATCAAGCACGCGCGCGAGGCCGCGCTCAAAGAAGACCTCCAGACCCTGCGCACCGCGATCGACACCTACACCATGGACAAGCAGAAGGGACCGCAGTCGCTCGACGATCTGGTCCAGAATGGCTACATCCGGGCCATCCCCGAAGATCCCATGACGCGTCAGAAAGACACCTGGGTCACAGATTCCACCGAAGCCATGTACTCGCTCGATGAGACCGAGCCCGGCATTACCGATATCCATTCCGGCTCGACCGAAACCGGCAGCGACGGACAGCCTTATTCTTCCTGGTGACTTTAGGAATAATCGGCCTGCGGTTTTTTGCCCTTTCGAAACCATTGAAAATGCATAATAGAGCGTTGTGATCCCGCGCGAGGCCGCGCTCGAAGTCTGACTCGATCGAAGATCGTCCGATGCGGCAGACTATCGCAGTCGAACGGGAATCTGCTGTTGCCTTTCGCCGGAGGAAAGCCCGTATGCCATTTATCCGCACCCTCATCGGCCTCTTGTGTGCCTCGGTTCTATGCGTCTGCCTTCACGCCCAGACCGAAAATACCATTCACATCCGCCTGCTCGACGGCAAAACCGGCCAGCCCGTCAAAGCCTCCAACTATCTGGTGCGCATCGACCACCACGACACCGCGCACAACGATTGGGTAAAAATCAACGACGACGGAACCGTCCTCGTGACGCTGCCTTCCGATGCCCGTGAAATCGCCGTCAAGGCTACCTACGACATGTCCACGGAGACCTACATCAACTGCGATATCGCGAAGGAATCCGACAAGCAAAGAGACACATGGTATCCCATCGCCCAGATCCTCAAGTCGGGTGTGGTCACTCCCAACGAATGCAGCCAGACCCATTACACGGCCAAGCCCGGCGAGTTCGTTTTCTTCGTCCGCAAGCTCAATTGGCGCGAGCTGGAGAATTAGCCTTCATATCTCCCGCGCGGCGAGAATCTGTAGCGCCGGTCTCCCGACCGGCTGTAGCGGGGGTCTCCAGACCCGCGCAGAGAAGGTGTCTCCTGAAATGGGCTGTTTCTCCTGCCATCGAGGCATCTGTGAGAAATGAGGCCTGGCCGTCACTCCATTCGCCCCGCAGCCGATCCGATCATTAAGATAGACTCGTGCCGCTCCCCGCTCCATCTCCAGACGTACTCGATTTTGTTGCGCGCGTAGCCCACGCTTACGCAAAGCTGATCGCATCCCCGCATGCCGATCCGGAATCGGGCCTCGGCGGCAGCCTGTTCCATGCCGGAGAAATGGATGAGGAGGGCCGCGCCCTCGTCGTCGCCGCCAACATCGCCGGTGCAGCCACGCTCGTTGCATCGCCAGACCCCGCCACACAAAAGCAGGCTATTCGCGACGCCGTCGCCGACTTCCTCGTCACTTCGCTCGACGAGGCCCTGCGCATCCTCAAGAACCAGCTTCGCAAGCGCGAGACAGTTTCAGTTTGTGTCGCGATAGATCCGGCGGCCATGGAGCGTGAGATGAACGAGCGCGGCGTGCGGCCTGACCTGCTGCGCCACGACGCGCCCATCGCGCCTCTCCATGAAGCGCTGATTCATCAGGAGGGCGATCGCGACGAATCCGATTTCACCAGCGTTCCGGCGTTCGTCATCTGGCGCGTGGATCCGGCAAATCGCAAAAACCTGGCAGTGCTCGATGCAATCGCTCTCGAATGTCTCGACGCGAACGACTGGCCAGCCCGCCGCTGGCTGCGCCTGGCTCCGCGCTACCTGGGCCGCATGGCGCAGGACCTGCGCCTACTTTCAACGCACCGCGAATTCGCCGCCCGCTTCGCTGAAAGGTTGAATGACCGAGTCGGTCGCGGCGAAATTGCTTTCCCCTACGAGATTCGCTCCTAAGTTCGCGCTCTCGATGAGAAGGATTGTCCTGAACCCGGCGAGCATCCGAGTCCCTTAGTCCCTTAGTCCCTCAGTCCCTGCCTCTTCAATCCACGCCCGCAGTTCCTTAATCCCATACCCCGTCTTCGCCGAAACCGGCAAGAGCTCCTCGACGTCGAGCGCTCGTTTCAGCGCCGCCAGACTGCGCGTGCGCTCGTTGCCGCTCATGCGGTCAATCTTGGTGGCAACCACCACAAAGTCCCGGCCCACAGCGCGCAGCCAGTCCAGCAACTGGCGATCTTTGGGACGCGGTGGCACGTTGCCGTCCACCAGGCAGATGCAGAGCACCAAAGTCTCGCGTTCCGCTAGATAGGGCTCGACAAATGTCGGCCACTCCGCCGAGATGGATTTCGAAATCTTCGCGTATCCGTAGCCGGGAAGATCGGCGAACACCATCCTCCGTTTGCCCCGCTCATCCGATACCGCGAAGAAATTAATAGCCCTCGTGCGCCCCGGCGTCGACGAAACTTTCGCGGCCTTCACGCCCACCAGCGCGTTCAGCAGGCTCGATTTGCCCACGTTCGACCGCCCCAGAAACGCGATCTCCGGCGCTTCGGCCCTGGGAAACTGCGCCGCAGAAAGCGCAGAGAGCAAAAATTGTGCCGGCCATTGCATTCGGGGTACACCTCTCTCCTCAGTCTACGGGCCACAAATGCCGGAAGCGCCGAAACCGCATCATTGTGCAACTGCCGGGATAGTAGCGCCGGTCTCCTGACCGGCTGTCGCGGGGGTCTCCAGACCCCCGCAGAGCCGGCAGCGGTCAAAGATCAGCCATTTCCCCGCGCCGTCCACGCATCTGCAAGATAACTGAGTTAGCTTCTTTGTGTTCTCACGCGGATTTGCGCCGCGCCGGCACCCAGCGTAGAGTGCCGCGCCCTGATGCGAATCGTTCCCACGCGGCCGGGGATGGTCCTGATGTACACCGCTCCGGCGCCTCCATTCGCTTCAAGAGCAAATGGATTGTCCCCGACGATCACTCCCGGCCCTTCGAGATCGAGCGCAACATCGCCTCCCGCAAACGCGCGCGGCGCACCGAACTTGTCGACAACCGCGAACGCAAGCCGCGTGCTATCCGCGCCGTCGTTCACAAGCTCCGCATCGTCCGCATGCAGCCAGAAACGATCCGCCGCGCGGTCCGAAGAAAATGACCGCGACATCATGCGCGTCTTGCCGACATAACCGTCAATACGCAACTCGGGGTGCCCCGAGCCATCCGGTTTGAGATTGGCAAAGAACGGCGGAAATTTCAGATTCGCGTAGTTCGCGCGGTCTGGCTCGACCGTTGCATGATGCTTGCCGTCAATGAAAATCTCCAGCCGCTCGCAGTTCGAAAAGATCGCGGCGTGCTCTCCCGGTCCCATCGGCGTCTGTGGCCCGAAGTCCCAGTAAAAATTCGGCTCGATCACCGGCCTTACCGAAGGCTCCACTTGCGCGAGATAAAACGCAGCCCCCAGTTTCGGCAGGCGGAAGACATCGGCGACGCCTGGGCATTTGACCACCTCGTAATCGTTCATCAGGCTCGCGTAGTCGAAGGCGCACCATGCAATCGTTCCCGCAATGCGCTTGTTGTCCGCACCCCTGCTGTGCGCCTGCGCGTGATAGAGCGCCTGGCTCGTCTGCTGTCCGATCTCGCCGGCCCTCCGGTATCTCATATTGAATTCTTTGCCGGTGCCGTAGTTAAACTGCCCCACCGTCTCCGCAATCATGTAGGGATAACCCTCGACGGGATCGAGAATGCCCACGCTGTGATCGGGCGCGGCGTGGTAATCATCGAACGCAAACACGTCCTCGTGCCATTCCTGCTGCCAGTTCTTTCTCGAGTCCGGCGTCATTGTGCCCGACGTAGGACGCGAATCGTCCAGCGACTTGGCCACCTCCCGCGTGCGCCGATAAAACGCAGGATCGTTGCGCGACTCATTGATGCGCACGCCCCAGATCACAATGGCCGGATGGTTGCGGTCGCGGCGGATCATGGCTTCCACGTCGCGCACTGTCAGGTCCTGCCAGCTTTCGTCTCCGATGTACTGCCAGCCCGGCGGCTCCTGCCACGCCATCAGTCCCAGCTCGTCGCAGGCATCCAGAAACGCTTCCGACTGCGGATAGTGCGAGCAGCGCACCATATTGCAGTTGAATTGTTTTCGCAGAATCTCCGCATCGCGGCGCAGCAGGCGCGGCGGCACAGCGAAGCCAAGATAAGGATAGAGCTCGTGACGATTCAATCCGAACAACTGCGTGCGGCGTCCGTTTAGATAGAAACCGTCGACCGCAAAACGTGCCTCCCTGAAGCCAATGCGTGTCGCGCAACGATGGATGGGGCGCTCCTCGAGAAAAAGCGTGACCTCGACGCGATAGAGATGCGGATGCTCCGGATCCCATAGCTGGACGTTGCCGAGATTGCTGAGCGTAAGATGAAATTCCTCATCGGATTTTTCCATCACCGCGCTCTGCGTTGCCCTGGCAATCGTTTCATCGTCGCGTCGCAGCGCAGTCTCAAGCCGAATGCGGGCCGGCAGCGGTGCAGCCGCATCCACACGGCAGGTGATTTCCACGCGGCGGCCGGGCTCGAGCACATCGACCGGCTTGGCAAACACTTCGCGCAGAAACACCGCCGGCAGCGCGCGCAGCTCGACCGATCCCGTGATGCCGCCCGGCAAAAGATAATCCACCGCCGTTGCTCCGCGCGGCGAACCGGCCGGAGGCACATTGAGCCAGCGAGAATCCACCGCAACGGCAAGCACGTTTTCTTTATCGTTCAGAATGCTCGTGATCTCACGGTCGAACGGAAGAAATCCTCCCGCGTGCGGCTCCAGGCTGCGCCCGTTCAACACCGGAGTCGCGCTCGCCATCACACGATCAAAGTGAATAAACACCCGCAGCCCGCGCCACGCGGCAGGCGCCGCAAAGCGGCGGCGATAGACAAACAGATCCTCCCACTTCGATGGCGACCAGTTGCGCCAGGAGAGATCGGCAACTGTGTGCGGCAGTGTCACGCAAGCCAAAGCATTATCGTCGTAGCCGGGATCGAGAGCCGCAGCAGTAGATTTGCCTGCAAAGATCCAATCGTGATCGAGGCCGAGAATGCGCTGCGCAGGACCGATTGTTTGCGCACTCCATGCCTTCCGGACGACCCAGTCCGAGCAGGCCATCGGAGCGCCTATGCCCGCCATCCCGGCAAGCTTGTTAAACGTACGCCGATTCACACTCTCTCCCGCTTATTCAGTTTTGCTCAGTCTTGTTTAGTCTACCCGTCACATGCAATCAGGCTGCCTGGCGGCGGTCAACCACGATCCGCTGCTATACTCGGAGTCAAACCGCAGACCGCCCGAGTGACCGGTTTCT
>JARLFZ010000067.1 GCA_031296305.1 Occallatibacter sp.
CGCGCCCCAAACTTTTCACACTCCACGAAAGTGGGTGCCCCACATCTCGCTTTTGAGATGTGGGATAGCACGACGTCAATTCCCGAAAACCCGCCCTACTTGAGTTCCCGCAACCGCAGATCCTTGAACGTAATTTGGTAGCCCTCCGACTCGAGGCCGATGTAACCCGTCGCCTGCCCCACCTTCGCCGTGTTCACCACCTTGCCATTCACAGCCAGCGTGCACGTATCGCCGACGCAGCGAATATCGAAGGTGTTCCACTCCCCTGCCGGCTTCACGCGATTCTCCGTCATGTCTTTTTGCAAATTGAAGCGCGCCGGCTTGCCGTCCACCGGTGTCAGTCCAAAAATATAGCCACCCCCAAGCGAGGTCTGCGCCTGGTGCCAGATGGAGCCGTCGAGGTTGTTGCGGAAGAACACGCCCGAGTTGTACTTCGGATTCGGCGTCGCGACCGGCGTAAAGCGCCACTTCACGTGAAAAGTGAAATTTTTGAGCTCGCGATTGAAACGCAGAAACTCATGCCCGCCGTTGCCGTCGCACACAATCTGCTTGTTGGCGGTATCAATGTGCCACTGTGGCGTCTGGCTCACAGGATGGTCGGGCGGAATGGCCACCCGCGTCCAGGCTTCCTGTTGGCCGTTGCCCGGATTTGCCGGGAACAGGTTCACATTTTGCGCCGCTGCGGGCAGCGCCGCCATCAGAACAGCAAGGCAGGGCAACACGGCAACGCGCGCTGCGATTTGGCAGAAACGATGATTCATGGGGCTTCCTTTGCGGTCGGAGCGGATTTTTCCTTGCAGGCAATCGGGAGGAATTGTAGCACCGAACTACCGCGCGATCAGCAGCATCAACCAACTCAGTACGATGGCCGAGCCCACGAACAGGAGGAAGCAGTAGGCGCCGTAGCGGAACATGCGCTGCGGCGTGTCGCGCATGGTAATGCCGAACACCGTCGACGCGAACAGCGCAAACAGCAGAACCGCGGCAAAATGGGAGGGCTGAAACATTACTGCTTCCTCCCCGTGCGCAGGTTGTGCGCGTCCACGGCGGCAATAATGTTCAGCAAGCCCGCCACCACGATGAAGACCTTGCCATAGTCGGCGACGGTGGTTTGGGTGGGCTGGGAACCGAGGCCGAGGGCACGGCTGACTAAATAAAGTAAGCCGGTGCCCATATCACCAGCCATACCGAGGATGCCGAGAATGTCCTGCGCGCTGGTGTAGAGCTTGCCTTGCATGGACAGTCCCAGCACGAACATGGCGACAATCGATACCGCCAGCAGCGTCCCGCGCACCCATTTGCCCTGAAGGAAATGCCCCGCGCCCGGAACCAGCCATCCGGCGATGAGCGGCAGATATACGAAGCCCTGCCCTGACTTTTTGCCCGCAACAGGCTTATTCGGCGTGGTCGACATTCCTTATTGACTATACAGAGGCAGGGAACAAGGGAACAAGGGAACGAGGGAACAAGATCTTTACGCGGCGACGCGCAATTTGCGATTAGGCCCTAGATTCTCACCAATTCCTGCTGAATTCTCCCTGTCACCCACGCTTTTCCCGGCGCAGTCAGCATGTTCACTTCGCTGCGCACGCCGAACTCGGGCAGATAGATTCCCGGCTCGACTGAGAAGCAGGTGTGCGGCAAAATGCGTCGCACATCGTGGGTTTCGAGGTTATCGAGATGCGCCCCCGAACCGTGCAACTCGATCGCGATGTTGTGTCCGGTGCGATGCGTGAAGTACTCGCCCAAGCCTGCCTCGCGAATCACGCTGCGCGCCGCATCGTCGGCCTCGAAGCCGCGGATCTCGCGCCCTGCGGCGAATGCCGATTCGACTGTAGCGATGGCCGCGTCGCGCGCGTTGCGCACGGTCTCAAACACCAGTTGCTCTTTGGCGCTCGGCTCGCGCCCGATCACGCCGGTCCACGTGATGTCGTAGAAGATCGATCCAGGCTTGTCCTGGCGTCCCCAAATGTCGATGAGCAGGAAATCGCCTTCGCGAATCGGCGCGGAACGCTCGGCCGTGGGCTCGTAGTGCGAGTCGGAAGTGTTGGCATTCACGCTAACGTCAGGGCCGTTTTCCCAAATCAGACCTTCGCGGCGCATGGCTTCGCCCAGCCAGACAACCATGTCGTATTCCTTCACTTCAGCCACGTTGCCCGCGCCCGATGGAGGACGCAAGCGGCGGCCGATCTCCAGCCACGCCTCGGCAACAATCGGATCGATGGCGCGTTGCGCAGCCTGGTGGCTCGCGATCTGTTCCTCGCTCAAAACGGCTTCAAACTGGCTGACGAGATCGGCAGAAGTAACAATTTCCTTGCCCAGAGAGCGCAGGAACTCCACGGTTCCCGCATCAACCATCGACACATACATGATGTCGTTCGACGGCGAGTACTGCATGGCGATGCGGCGATAGCCGGAGAGCATGGCCTCGAGACCAGCGTGCAGCTCCTGCCAACTCGAATACTGGGCTTTGCTGCCGGGCAGCGCGTCCAGGCGGCCCTGCTCGATGCGGTGCACCAGCTTGCGCGGCTCGCCCGACGCGGGAATGAAGTAGTACCAGCGGCGCGTGACGTGGGCTTGAGGATCGAGGCCAAGGATGCGCGCGGCGATAGGATCGCGATGGTGATGGTCGTAGAAGAGCCAGCCGTCAAGGGAGGAGTCG
This sequence comes from Occallatibacter sp., assembly GCA_031296305.1. Classification (GTDB taxonomy): domain Bacteria; phylum Acidobacteriota; class Terriglobia; order Terriglobales; family Acidobacteriaceae; genus Telmatobacter. Next base: position 2,663 of record JARLFZ010000067.1, read on the forward strand.
CGCAGCGCAGATTGGATTTGGTCGAGATTCATACGGGTCAATAATACGCGGGTCGGGCAGCGGAGATTGCGGAGTTAGCGGTGTTAGGCCGTGGCGCGGCGATCATTCTGCTGCTTGCCCTGAATGCGTATCGACACGTGAACCAGGCTCAATGCCGCCGGCGTAACCCCGGGAATGCGGCTGGCCTGTCCGAGCGTCTGCGGGCGCACGCGCTCCAGCGTTTCGCGCATCTCGCGCGAAAGGCCGCTGATGACGCCGTACTCCAGCCATTCGGGGATGGCGACGGACTCGGCGGCCTTGAGGCGCGCGATGGACTTCTTCTGCTGCTCAAGGTAGCCGGCAAACTTGATTTCGGTTTCGACGGCGCGGGCCTCGTTGCGGCGGGTGCTGCGAAGGATGGATGAGTCAACGGTGTCCGAAGAACATCCCTCAGGGGCTGAAGCCCCGGAAAACTGAGGACCTTGGTTGGCACGACTAAAGTCGTGCCCTTTCAAAACATCGAATGCTTGAGCTTCTTTTGAACTTGCAACAAATACAGCGAGCAGTGGATCGCGGGCGAGGTCGTCGCGCAGCGCCGCGAGAAGCGCTTCGATCGTCACTTCAGGGCGCTTCAGCAGTTGCGCCCAGGTTTGGCCTGCGGTCGCTGGTAGATCGCCAAAGCCTGCGGCCTGCAGCCGTTCGGAGTTCACCTTGCCTGTCGTCAAGAAGCGCTCAAGTGCCGCCATGCGCGCCTGCTTCTGCTCGTACTCGGTCCAGGCCGCGTCGTTGATGAGGCCGAGGCGACGCCCGTGCGGCGTGAGCCGGCGATCGGCGTTGTCGATGCGCAGATGCAGCCGGAACTCCGCGCGCGAAGTGAACATGCGGTAGGGCTCATTGGTGCCCTTGGAAATCAGGTCGTCAATGAGGATACCCGTGTATCCCTCGGTCCGGTCCATGGTGAATGCCGGCTCACCCTTGAGCCACAGAGCGGCATTGATGCCGGCCATAATGCCCTGGCAGGCAGCCTCTTCGTAGCCACTTGTCCCGTTGATTTGCCCCGCAAGATAAAGCCCCGTGAAGGCCTTCACGCGCAGCGACCGATCAAGTTCAGTGGGATCGACGGAGTCGTACTCGATGGCGTAACCGGGACGCAGCATCTCGGCCTGGTCGAGGCCCGGAATGGAGTGAACAATCTGCCACTGCACTTCCATGGGCAGCGAAGTGGACATGCCGTTGACGTAAACCTCGTGGGTGTTCAGGCCCTCGGGCTCGAGGAAGAACTGGTGCTGCGTCTTGTCAGGGAACTTAACGACTTTGTCTTCAATCGATGGGCAGTAGCGCGGCCCAATGCCCTCGATGCGGCCCGAATACATCGCCGAGCGATGCACGTTCTCGCGAATCAGGCGCAGCGTCTCCGGCGTGGTGAAGGCAATGTGGCAACTGATCTGCGGTTGCACAATTCGCTTCGTCCGAAAGCTGAAAGGCGTGGGATCGGCGTCGCCGGGCTGCTCTTCGAACGCCTTCCAATCTATCGTTCGGCCATCGAGCCGCGGTGGCGTCCCTGTCTTGAGCCGGCAAGTGCGAAGTCCCAGCGAGCGGAGGGCTTCACCAAGAAGAACTGAAGCGGGCTCGCCCGAACGGCCCGCAGGATAGCGCTCCTCGCCGCAGTGAATGAGGCCGTTGAGGAAAGTTCCGGTGGTGATGATAGTCGCGCCGGCAAGAAGATTGCGGCCGTCACGCAGCTTGAGGCCGAGCACGCGTCCGGTTCGACGCGCAGGGCGGGGTAGTTCCGGTGGATCGGGGAAGATGGTCTCCCCGGTCCCCAAAAGCGAGGGACCGGGGGCACCCAATTCTGTGGGAGGGCCGGATTCTTCGATCACGAGGTCCACCACCTCCGCCTGCCGGATGTGGACGCCGGGCTGGGATTCGAGGACTTCGCGCATCTTCACGCGGTAGAGCTGTTTGTCGCACTGGGCCCGTGGGCTCCAAACGGCGGGGCCGCGCGAAGAGTTGAGCAACCGGAACTGGATGCCGACGGCGTCGGCCACCTCGCCCATAATGCCGCCGAGAGCATCGACTTCGCGGACCAGATGGCCCTTGGCCACGCCGCCCACGGCCGGATTGCAGCTCATCTGGGCGATGAGGTCGAGATTCATGGTGATCAGCGCGGTTTTCAGTCCCATGCGCGCCGCGGCCATGGCGGCCTCGCAGCCGGCGTGTCCCGCGCCCACCACGGCGACGTCGTATTGTTCCGTAAATGCCATCTGCTTCTATTCTACGGATTCGTTCGATTGGGAGCACTGTCACCCACCGGCTCCGCGTCCTTCTCAGCGCTGCGCCCAGCCTACACTCATCGTGTTATTGACACCTAACAGTAGCTCCGGTGGAATATAGTTGCTTTCCTGTGGCCAATTGCACGATTTCCGGAAGAACGAGCTCGAGAGCAGAAAGAGGATCAACATGCGAAGGCTGTATTCGCTGATGGCAGTGGTCGTTTTGGAAATGGTGGGCGTGGTGTCGGTCGGCGGGCAGCAGATGCAGCCCTACACGTCGACCGAAGGGCGTTTTTCCGTGCAGTTCCCCGCCGGCCAGGTCGCGCAGGAATCCGAGCCCATCACATTGCAAGGCGGCGGCTCATCGACCCTCTACGAGTTTTCGTTAAGCTCGGCGGACGGCAACTTCGCCTATATGGTGATGTACAACGATTACCCGGCGAGCTACGCCAATGAGGGACCCGACGCCACACTCGTGCGGACCCGCGACGGCGCGGTGAAAGGCAAGACCCTCCTGTCGGATATGGCGATCAACCTGAATGGCGTTCCGGGGCGAGAGTTCACCTGCAAGGACGACAACTGGAATTTCACGGTGCGGCAGTTATTGCAGGGAAAGCGGCTTTATCAGTTGATTATCGTCTCCAAGCCCGACCACCCCGCAACGCTGACTTCAGATTTCCTGAACTCATTCAAGATCTTCTGATCCGGTCAGTGGATCGGCTGACACGGGCTGGCCCGCCCCCGAATGGCACATAACTCCAGTCGACGGCGCAAAACCCTCCGAGCCCGGATTGACGCCTCCCGGCGGCCGAAGATTTGCGTCTAAGGATGCAGAACCGGCGAGGGAATGCGCCGGGCGCGGAAATGCGCGAGAATCGGAACGGGGGGTCAATGAAGGTGCGACTGTATCCATGGATTGCAGCGGTTGCCGTCACCGCGTGTGCTTTTGGCGGCGTCCCCGGCAGCACATCTTCGCCGCTGGGGTTGGTGGCGGCTGCAGCACAGGATAAGGACAGCTTTACAGCCATGCCGCTCGACTCCGGATTCGGGCGCATGGACCTCTCCGACCCTGCGATACCCCCGGAGCAAATCATCCAGCGCCTGGCCGCTAAAGAATCCGAATTCCAGGATGCGCTCAACCACTACACCTATCGCCGTTCGGCGCGGGTGCAGGTGCTCGACGACGACAACAAAACCCTCGGCGAGTATTACGAGGTGGACGATGTGATTTTCGACACCGACGGCCGCCGTACTGAGCACGTGGTGTTTGCACCGGCGAGCACACTGGAACAGGCCGGGATCATGATGTCGCCTTCCGACCTCCACGACATCCAGCACGGCTATCCGTTCGTGCTGACCAAGGAAGATCTTCCCCAATACGACGTTAAATATGTGGGCCGGCAAAAGGTGGACGAGATCGTTTGCTACGTCTTCGATGTGAGCCCCAAAACCATTGAGAAGAACAAGCGCTACCTGGACGGGCGCATCTGGGTGGACGCGACCGATCTGCAGATCGTGGTGACCAACGGCCGCATGGTTCCCGATGACACGCGCAAGAATCACGAGGACCTGCATCCACCTTTCATGACCTGGCGGCAACAGATCGACGGGCACTATTGGTTTCCCATTTACACCAAGGGCGAGGGCTATCTGCACTTCAGCGGCGGCTACGGATACATGGCGCAGGACGTGCATATCCGCGACACCATTAAATACTCCGACTACAAGCGCTTCGGCTCGACCTCCAAGGTGTTTTACGGCGACCAGGAAGTCACGAACCCCGGCCCGCCGCAGAATCAGCAACCGCAGACGCCCGCGCCGCCGCCAAAGTAAATCAGGGAGCGAGGTGTAGCGCCGGTCTCCAGACCGGCTGTACTGGCGGCGTCCACGCCGCCAGAAGCGAAGTGCAGGTCTGGAAGCCGGCGCCATTCCTGCAAAATTTACACAATCTCTGGCTTCGGTCCGCCCGCGCCCATCAGCACCAGCGAGCGCTGCGCGAAGGGCGAGTAGACGAGCAACGTGGTGCAGGCCAGCGCCAGTCCGAAATTAATGTGGTGCAGAAGCAGGAAGGGCGCGAGCGACCAGAGCTCATCGAAGAGCAGTAGAACCGGCCAGATCTTCAGAAATTTCCCGCGAAAGTCCGGCGCGTGGAAGAGCGCGGCGCAAAGTACAAATGCGCGCACGGGGATGAGGATGGCGGCCGTGACGATGAGAACCCGATACACCACAGCCGCATTCGGCAGCGGCGAAAAAAGGTCCTCAATCTCAGCCAGATTCGCCAGCGCCCCCACATAGAATCCCAGATACATCAGTTGAAAAAGAATGAAGAGGTTTTGCGCGACCCGATAGGAGACCTTGGGAAGCTCTTCCGGTGTGGCGAGAATCTGGATGCGCGAGCGGAACGAAGGCGCGTCGGTAGATAGCTGCTCATTTGCCGATGGGGACGCCGAAAGTTCGGAGACCGGGGTTGACTGGCTTTCGTCGGCCGTCGGGTCTTTGCGCGACGAGTCTTTCTGCAAATCCATGCGTTCGACCGGTGCAATAAACCGATAGCCGCGGCGCGCGAGGGTTTCAAGGAAGCGAGGATTGGCTGCGGTGTCGCCGAGAGCTTCGCGAATGCGATTGATGGCCGAATTGACGCCGTGCTCATAGTCAACAAAAGTACCGTCGGGCCACAGCTCGCGCGAGATCTCCTCGCGCGTTAGCAGTTGGCCGGCCCGGTCGAGGAGCATCAGAAGCACCTGGAAGGGCTGAGTGTTCAACTTGACGCGCAGCCCCTGCCGGCGAAGCTCTCCCGTGGCGGCGTCCACCTCAAAGACTCCGAAGCGATAGCGCGGGGCCGACTGCGGGCCATTGCTGTCTTCCGTCATGGCTTTCAACCCAGTGTAGCCGATGGAGATTTGGACCGGGGCCGCTCCCGGGCGTTGGAGAACTTTTTCCAAGTCGCGCCGATCGAGGCACTTGGACGGTGAGATTCGATCGCCCCACAAATGAGACGTCGTGCATTGCGTTCGAACGTCTTACCGGTTAAGGTGCGAGACATGAACGAACGCAAGCAGAACGGATGCGGAAGTTGGGCGGCCGGACTCCTGCTCCTGCTGGCCGCGCCTCCATGGGTTGCATCGCAGCCCACGCCGGCGGCGACATCGGCCTTCAACTCATATGTAGCGCGCGTCGAGAGCCGACTGAACACGCAGCATCTGTCAGCCGGCAGCTTTCTCGCCCCCGTGGACTTTGCGCGGTTGCGCCGGGGCGAATTGATCATCGGCCAACTGACGAGCGGTGCCGGCACGGAGATGCCCGGCGCGCTGCTGCACGACTGGCGCGGCACGGCGTTTGTTGCCGGCGGCAAAGCTGCGGACTTCGAGCGGCTGATGAAGAACTTCAATGCCTACCCCAACGTATACACGCCGCAGATAGTCACAGCGCACATTCTCGAGCACGATGGCGATCACTTTCAGACCACGATGCGGGTGCGGCAGAAGCACGTGCTCACCGTGGTTATGGATACGACGTACGACGTCACGTTTGGGAGGCTGGACGCCCAGCGCGGATCGAGCGCGTCGCGCAGCACGCAGATAACGGAAATTGACGCGCCGGGAACGGCCCGGGAGCGCGCGTTGGGTCCAGGCGAGGAGCACGGCTTTTTGTGGCGGATGAATACCTACTGGAGCTACGAAGAGCGCGACGGCGGACTGTACATCCAGATCGAGTCGGTTACGCTCTCGCGTTCCATTCCGACCGGACTGGGATGGGCGATCGGGCCGTTCATTGAGAGCGTGCCGCGCGATTCGCTGGAGTTTACGCTGCGCGCCACGAGCAACGCACTGCGAAGATAGCGGAAACTCAACCAACAAAAACGATGCAGAAAGGATTCGCCATGCAAGCCGGGATGGCGCTGGGGGATCCCTGTCGTTGATTTACCTACGGGGATTGCAGAAGGGAGACGGAAATGAGCACGCATGCATTGACAACCGGAGAGGGAGCGGCGTTCCGCAACGCGCGGCGCGTAAACCAGGCGCTGACGGCGCGCATGGAGAAGCGGGCGCTCACGTGGATGGCGGAGCGGGCACCGCAGTGGGTGACCTCGGACCAACTGACGCTACTGGGACTGGGCGCGCAAATCGCGGCGGGCATTTGTTATGCGCTAGCGCGCTGGGACAGGCGAGCGCTACTGCTCGTGATCGTGTGCCTGGCGCTGAACTGGCTGGGCGACAGCCTGGACGGAACGCTGGCGCGCGTGCGCCGGCAGGAGCGGCCGCGTTACGGATTCTACGTGGATCACATCGTCGACATTCTCGGCTCCGTAGCGCTGATGTGTGGCTTGGGCGCGTCGGGCCTGCTGCATTGGCCGACTGCGATGGCCATGCTGATCGCGTTTCTTGTGCTTTCGAGCGAAAGCTATCTCGCCACGTACACCTTATCGTGCTTCCAGCTTTCGCAGGGGATCTTCGGGCCTACGGAGATTCGCATTCTGCTCGCAATAGGCAACCTGGCGGCGCTGCGCAGTCCGTACTCGACAGTGTTCGGACATCGGCTTTTGCTCTTCGACCTGGGCGGCGCGATTGCGGCTGTGTCGATGGCGGCGATGGCGATTGCTGTCGCCGTGCGACACACGGCAGAGCTCTACAGGCAGGAGCCGCTGAAGCAGGAATCAAAGCCATGAATGCACCACTAGAGAAAATGGCTCGCTGGGGCAAATTCAACCTGGTAGGCGCAGTGGGGATGGCGGTGCAACTCGGCACGCTCGCGCTCATCAACCGCATGGCGCCTGGCCACTACATGCTGGCCACGGCCGCGGCGCTCGAGATTACCCTGCTGCACAACTTTGTGTGGCACCTGCATTACACGTGGCGCGATCGCTTTCCCACCCTAAATGCAAAAAGCGCATTTAGGATGGGGCACCCCGGTGACCGTGGCGCTCTTGCAGGGCAGTTGCTGCGCTTCCATCTTGCAAACGGATTGGTTTCGATGATCGGAAATCTCGGGCTGATGCCGCTGCTGGTCAGCGGCGCGCACATTCCCGTGGTCGCCGCCAACGCAATCGCGATTCTGGGTTGCTCAATCGTGAATTTCTTCCTCGGAGATCGGTGGGCGTTCGTGGAGACGCAGAAAGTGAATGCGTAATGAAAAACCTGGGAGCAATTTCGCTTATTACCGCGATTGTGCTTTGCGCTGGATTTGCCGCCGCGCAGACCACGCAGCCGCCAGAAGCTTCAAGCCCCGCTTCGCAGGCGCAAGCGCCAGCGCCAACGCATTCTGCGCTTCCTGACGCGCCCACGCCGCAAAATTCGCCGCTGGCCGTCTACCAGCCGAAGGCGAACGATAGTTACAACTTTCATGTGGGCGTTTTGTGCGGCGCGGGTGCAAGCACGTCGGCGGCGGCGACCAAGCCGTCTACTGGCTGCGGCGTGGGAATGGTGCTGCTGCCCTTGCCGGTGTTTGTCGAAGTGGGAGTGATGGGACCGCAGGCCGGCCGCAGCAACGTGTCCGCGTACATTTCTGTCGATGAGAGCATCAATCTGACAAAGTCAACCAGGAAGTACGTTCCCATGGCGCTGGTCGGCTACAGCCGGCAGTTCGAGACCGGCAACGCACTCGACTACGGCATTGCGCTGGCGCTGCCGCGTCCCGGGAAGCCGAAAGACCCAAGCAGCAGCTTGCGCATCGAGCTGCGCGATTACTGCACCTTCGCCAATCCTGTGCAGCACAATATCCAACTGCGCGTTGGATGGATGAGCCTGGAAACGGATTGAGCCTTAGTGCGGCCGCTTCTCCGCCGCCACGCGCAACACCGCGTCGAATGCGGGCTTGGGCTGGTCCGCGCGGTCGAAGAGCAATGGGTAATTCTTGCGGCCCGGCACCGGCCAGTCGTTGAGCCATGAATCGCCGTCCGCGACATTCCAGAAAGTCACGCGCGTGATTGTGCCGCGATGCTTGAGGAAGACACGGAAAAGGTCGGCGTAGCGCGCGGCGAGTTGTTGCTGGACTTCGTCGGGAAGGCCTTTGGCGTAGGGATCGAGGCCCTTGGCGGGGTCGATCTTTAACGTGACATCGGCGGTGGGCTGAAGACCGCCTTTGGGCAGCAGATTAATGTCGAGTTCGGAGATCACAACTTTCAGGCCGAGCGCTTCAAAGGCTGAGATGGTGGCGTCTTCCTGCTCCACAGAGGGAAACGTCAGGTTGTCGTGATTCTGCAGTCCGATCGAGGTAATCGGAATTCCCTCAGCCAGGAGCTTCTTCATCAACGCGATGGCTCCTCTGCGCTTGGGCTCGTTTTCGAGGTTGTAGTCGTTGTAGGTGAGCTGCGCCTGCGGGTCGGCCTCGTGCGCATACTGGAAGGCCTTCTCGATGTAGTCGTCGCCAATGATCTTATGCCAAAACGAATCGCGCATCGTGCCGTCTTCGTTGAGCGCCTCGTTCACCACATCCCAGCTTTGGATCTTTCCCTTGTAGCGGCCAACGACCGTATGAATGTGATCGCGCATGCGCGCCAGCAGCGCGTCGCGGGTGAGCAGATTGCCCTTGTCGTCGTGAAAGACCCACGCGGGTATCTGATTGTGCCACACCAGATTGTGGCCCACGATGAACATGTGGTGCTTCTGGCCGAACGCAACGTATTGGTCGGGCAGCGCGAAGTCGTACTTGTCGGGTTGAGGATGCACCAGCAGCCATTTGAGCACGTTCTCGGGCGAGATCGTGCTGAACTGCGAGGTCACGATGGCATCGCCGCGCGTGTCCTTACCGGTGATCTGCGCCACGTTGAGGGCCGCGCCGATGACGAAGTCGCCTTTGAATGCAGCCTTGAGCGAAGTGGGCGCATGAGCCGCGGCCGCGGTGCCGGCAAGAATCAGGCTGAGGGAGATTACCAAGCAGGCATTTGTCGAGGATTTGCTGAGCATCATTTTTCCTTCCCGGAACCAGGCGCCGGAGCGCTCAAAAATCTATGAATTGGCTTACGGCGTAAACCCTTTGCGCCGCTCGGCGAGTTCGTTAGCGATTTTCTGATTCAGCTCTCGCGAAATGGGGTACAAGAGCAGGCATGCAGCAACGGCGAGGAATGTAACGCCGGCATAGACCGAGGCGATCATGCGGATGCCTTCCAGGGCATGCGCGGATTGAAATGGAGCCTTTGAGTCGAAACCGTAGAGTTCGAGCAGCCAACTGGCGGTGGCGCCGCCCAGGGCGACACCCACCCACAGGGCGAACACGACGGCAGAGATAACAGTGGCTGTTGCACGGCGACCGGTCTTCCACTCGCCGTAGTCCGCCACGTCAGCCATCATGGACCAAAGCACTGGGCCGGAGCAGCCGAAGGCGAACTGGCGCAGAACCTCCAGTGCAATAACCAGTACAGTGGCCGTGGGAGAAATGAAGTAGAGCGCGATGCAACAGATTCCGGTGATGAGCATGCTCAAAAAGAAGACCGACCTCTTGCCCATCTTCTTTACCAGCGCCGTGGAGCGCGTGACGCCGACGAGCAGCGCGGCCAGCCCAAAGCCGTTGAACCAGCTAAAGAGATAGATATTTCCGGCGAGCTTCTCAAAGTAGGGCAGCATAATGTTGCCGCGAATGAGCAGCGCGGTGAAGTAGAGAACTGTGGCCAGAAAGAGCATCACCCAGGGGCGGTTGCGAACGAGGTCGCTAAGATCGCGCCTGACCGAAGTTACCTGGTGAGCGTCCGGCACAATTCGCTCTTTGGAGACGGCGAAGGCAATGAGGAACAAGACAACGGAGAGCGCGAGAAAGCTGCCCATCGTGAGCTGGTAGCCCTTGGCGATGTCGCCGCCGCCCAGGAACTTGACCATGGGAATGGCCAGCGCGCCCACGATGAAACCGGCAGAGTTGGCGAAAAACTGACGGTAGCTGGTAATGGCGTTACGCTCATCGGGATCGTCGGTCATGACCCCGGTAAGCGCGGCATAAGGCACATTGTTGGCGGCGTAGATTAGGCGCAGAAGCAGGTAAGTGCACCAGGCGTAGACGAGCTTACCGTAGGGGCTGAAGTGCGGCGTGGTGAAGGTGAGTATGCCAATGATCCCGAATGGAAATGAGGTCCACAGCAGCCAGGGGCGGAAGCGGCCCCAGCGCGTGCTGGTGCGATCCGCGATCACGCCCATGATGGGATTGAAGAGGGCAGAGCCGAGACCGACGACCAGAAACATCCTGCTGGCCTGGGCGGGCGTGAGCCCGTAGGTCTCGATATAGAAATGCACCTGCAGGGCCATCAAGGCCTGAAAAACGAAGTTGGCGGCCAGATCGCCCAGGCCGTACCCAAACTTCTCGCGGAAGGAAAGTTTCTCGGTCATTGCGGTCTCGTCATTCGCCGGCGCTGCCGGCCGCGTTTATTGCGTCACGTGGAGAATGATCTTCTTGAGGTCTGCGTCGCGCGAAGAGGTGCCGACCATCAATTCAAAATCACCGGGCTCGACAACATAATTCATATTGATGTCGTAGAAGGAGAGCAACTCAGCCGTGATGTTGAAGGCGACAGTTGTGGTTTCGCCCGGCTCGAGGCGCACCTTCTGGAATCCCTTCAACTCCTTGACGGGACGGGTAACAGAGCTGACCAGGTCGCGGATGTAGAGCTGCACCACTTCCGTGCCTTCGCGCTGTCCGGTGTTGGTCACGTCGACCAGAATGCGCGCGGAACCATCGCAGCGAATTCTCTTTTTGGTCAGGTGCGGTTTGCCGATAGAAAAGCTCGTGTAACTGAGGCCGAAACCAAAGGCGTAGAGCGGCGACACATCGTCCCACAGATAACCGCGCCGCGCGGATGGCTTGTAGTTGTAGAACGCGGGCAAGTGGCCAACAGACCGCGGAATGGTGATGGACAGCTTGCCGCCGGGGTTGTAGTCGCCAAAGAGCACGTCGGCCACGGCGCGGCCGGTTTCCTGGCCGAGATACCAGCACTCGTAAATGACGGGCACATTCTGGCTCAAATAATTGATCGACAGCGGGCGGCCATTAAAGAGAAAAGCGATCACCGGCTTGCCCAGGGCGACCATGGCCTTGACGAGTTCTTCCTGGCGGCCGATGAGATCGAGGCTGGTGCGATCGCCCATGTGATTGAGCGCCCAGGCCTCGCGCGAAGTTTGCTCGTTGCCGCCGATGGCAAGCACGATCACGTCCGCTTGCTTCGCGACTTCAACCGCTTCGGCAATCTGCTTGCGATCTTCTTCAGGATCGCTGGCGATCACTTCATCCTGATTCCAGTTTCCGCCGATGGTAATTTTGCAACCTTCACTGTAAAGGACTTTGACCTTTTTGCCGGCCTTCTCGCGGATGCCGTCGAGAACCGTGACTTCCTGCTTGGGTCGGCCGCTGTATCCGCCTAAAAGGGTGCGATTCGCGTTGGGACCGATGACGGCAATGGATTTGATTTTGCCGAGATCGAGCGGCGCGATTTGGCCGTCGTTTTTGAGCAGCGTGATGGCTTCATGCGCGGCAGTAAGAGCCAGTTCGCGGTGGGCGTCGCAGCCCGCTACGCGCTCCGACTCATCGGGATCGACATAGGGATCGTCGAACAAGCCCATCTCGAACTTCCAGAAAAGCATGGGCGCAATCAGTTCGTCGAGGTCAGACTCTTCCAGTACGCCTTTGCGGACAAGCTCGGCAAGATGCAGGTAGCAGTCGGGGTCGGGCAGTTCAATATTTACGCCGGCTCTAACCGCAAGCGCGCAGGATTCCTTTTTGTCCGCGGCGACGAAGTGGCCGTGCGTATCGGGACGGTAGCCGAGTTCCCAAATGGCGAAGTAATCGGAAACGACAAAGCCCTTGAAGCCCCACTCCTTGCGCAGCACATCGCGGAGCAGCCAACGGTTGGCGTGCGATGGCACGCCGTCGATCTCGTTGTAGGAGGCCATGATGCTGATGGCGCCGGCCTCGCGCAACGCCTGGCGGAATGTGTAGAGAAATGCCTCGTGCAGAACACGCATAGAGACATTGGCCGGTGCGCAATTCATGCCGGACTCAGGCTGTCCGTGGCCGACAAAATGCTTGAGTGTGGCCATGAGATGACGCTTGTCGCGAAAGGTGCGATCTCCCTGGAACCCTCGCACCGCGGCGATGCCGAGCCGCGAAACCAGAAATGGATCTTCGCCGAATGTCTCTTCCACGCGGCCCCAACGCGGCTCGCGCGCCACGTCGATCACGGGCGTGAGCGCTTGATGCGCTCCACGCAGGCGGACCTCGGCGGCCGTCATGGTGTACAACTGCTCAACCAGTTCGGGATTGAAGGTTGCGCCGAGCGCGATGGGCTGCGGAAAGCTGGTTCCGTCCACCGCGGCGTGCCCATGAAGGCATTCCTCGTGGAAGACGACGGGAATTCCCAGCCGGCTGTTTTCTACGAAAAACTTCTGGATGGCATTTGTCAGTGTCGCCATCTGGCGTGCGTTCAGACCCTTGCCTGCATCGCTGGGGCGGCCCACCTGGCCCAGGCCGCGGCGGTCGTGGAACGCAGCTTTGGCTTTTTTTTCGTCAAAGTTTCCGTCGCCGTCTACGAGCGTTTGCGCCTTTTGCTGCCAGATGCAAAGCATCTGCGCAGCCTTCTCCTGCAAGGTCATGCGCGAGAGCAGGTCTTTGACCCGCCGCGCCGAGGCAAGTCTTGAGTTTTTGTAAAGGGGTTCCTTGGTGTGCCCCTGCTTCGGAGTTCCTTCTTGCTTCTTCATCGCACCGTTCCTGTGACACACCTTGCGGGTGATCGTAAAGGCGACCGCGGAAGCATTTCTTGCCGTCTCGAACAAAATGAACAAGAAAACACTGGGTCTCTGAGAAATAGAGTCCGATCAAAATGCCCGCGCTTCGCCGCTGACCAGTGTAGACACAGGATCATGCCAAAAGCAATAAGAAAAGCGATTTTCTTAAGGAGGAAAGCGCGTGACGGGGACACGCGTCCGCAGGCCCGGATGCGGATCAACGCAAAGAGGGCGCCGCCCGACCCCGGCCGGAAGTTGTCCGTTATCAGGGTCAGGCGGCCAACAGCTTATCCGTGGCGGATGAAGGTGCCATTCTGAAGCTCGGCCATGGCCTGGCGCAGCTCGGCCTGAGAGTTCATCACGATGGGGCCGTACCATGCCACCGGCTCCTCGAGCGGCTTGCCCGAGACCAGCAGGAAACGAATGCCTTCAGGGCCGGCCTGAACCACGATTTCGTCGCCGCGGTCAAAGAGCACGAGCGAATGGTTTTTCGCGTCGTACACCGGTGCAGCATTCGGGTCGATAGCCGACTCTGTCAGCACCGCCTGCGGCCGAGAAGCGTCCCGGAAGGTGCCCGATCCGGCAAAGACGTAGGCGAAGGCGTTGCGCGTGGTTTCGACTTTAATGACCTTGCGCTTGAACGGTGGCACGCTGATGTCGACGTAACGCGGGTCCGCGGCGACACCCTCGACCGGCCCGGTTTTGCCCCAGAATTCGCCGCAGATGATGCGCGCTTTCGTCCCGTCATCCTCTGTAACCTCTGGGATGGCGCTGGCAGGAATGTCCTGGTAACGCGGATCGGTCATCTTGAGCGCTGCGGGCAGGTTGGCCCACAACTGGAAGCCGTGCATGCGTCCGTGCTCGTCGCCCTTGGGCATTTCCTGATGAAGAATGCCGCTGCCGGCGGTCATCCATTGCACATCGCCCGCGGTCATGCGACCTTTATTGCCCAGCGAGTCCCCGTGCGCGACTTCACCGGCCAGGACGTAGGTGATGGTTTCGATGCCGCGATGCGGGTGCCAGGGGAAGCCTGCCAAATAATCCGCGGGATTCTCGTTGCGAAAGTCGTCGAGGAGCAGGAACGGGTCGAACTCTCCCGTCTTGCCGAAGCCAAAGGCGCGCTGCAGCTTCACGCCCGCTCCTTCGATGGTGGGTTTGGTTTCGTATATCTCTTTCACAGCTCTGAGTGACATGGTGGACCTCCGGGTGCGTACAAGTATTCGATGCGCGAGAGGAATATTCGTTGCAACAGGTAATTGTGCGCCGTGTCGGGCCGCTCCCGCCCTCTTCCGGGAATTGGGAGCAGTCGTTCAGAGATGCATGGAATTCGACGAGAGTTCAGTCTGGCAGCAGATCTTACGCCCGCTAAAGCGGGCTGATCTTCGCGAATGATTACCGGTCCCCAGGCTCGCCAGTCTGTTACGAAACTCTGCAGCGACAAGTAAGAGCATGGCAAGATGCGTGTATGGGTTATATCCAGGGTGAAGCACGATATCAGCAGGCACTATTTCCGGTGTCGTTGGACGATCTGGTTCCAGCCGATCATGTGTGTCGGGTGATTGAGGCTTTCGTGGAGCGTTTGGACTTCCACAAGCTGGGCTTTGTGCGCGCGGATGCGGCCGAGACGGGCCGACCGGGTTACGATCCTCGTGATCTGCTGAAGCTATACCTGTACGGATACTTGCAGCAGGTACGCTCGTCGCGGCGGCTGGAGGCCGAGTGCCGCCGCAACGTGGAAGTGATGTGGCTGCTGTGTCGGCTGGTGCCCGATTACAAGTCGATCGCCGAGTTTCGCAGGCTGCACCGCGAGGCGGTGACCGAAGCTGGGGCTGAGTTAGTGCGTTTTGCACGCGCGGTGGGTTTGGTACGCGGCGAGTGGGTGTCCATCGACGGATCGAAGTTCCAGGCCGTGGCCAGTTCACGCAGTGTGGCCGAGCGGGAAGCGGTGAAGCGATATCTGGATGCGGTTGAGGCCGCCGATACCGAAGAGGAACCGGTGATCGATCCCAGCGCAGTCGCGGCCGCGCTGGACAAGCTGAAGAAAGATGCCGAACCGGAGGCCGGTTTCATGCGCATGGGCCAAGGCTATGGTTCGCATCCGGCTTACAACGTGCAGACCGCGGTGGACGCCGAACACACGCTGATCGTGACCCACGAGGTGACCGTGGAGAAGAGCGACAACCGCAGCCTGGAGCCCATGGCGGCGGCGGCGCAGAAGGCGCTAGGCGACCCACCCTTGCTGAACGTTGTGGCCGATACCGGCTACTCCAACGGCGCTCAGGCCGAAGCTTGTGAGCGACGCGGCATCGTGCCTCATGTGCCAGCCCTGCGCAGTGTCAACAATCGCGGCGATGGAACGCTGTTCGACCGCACCCAGTTCCACTACGACGCAACCAGCGACACATTGCGCTGCCCTGGCGAGCAAACGCTCACGCGCAAGGGAGGCCAGAGAGATAAGCCTCGTGTTCTCTATGCCGCGCCCGCCAAAAGCTGTGGAGCCTGCGCTTTGAAGAACCGCTGCACTACAGCCGCGCAACGATCTGTTTACCTGCACCTGCACGAGGCCGCACTGACGCGTATGCACGAGCGCGCCACTCCGGCCCTCATGCGACTCCGACGATGTACAGTCGAACATCCTTTTGCGACTCTGAAATACCGAATATTCGGCCATCCGCGCTTCCTGTTGCGCGGCCTGGCTGGAGCCAGGATCGAAATCGGCCTCGGGACCATGGCCTACAACCTGAAACGCATGATCAATGTACTGGGCGGCACAAAACTGGCAGCCATGTTGCAAACCTGATTCGAAGAGACGTAAAACTCCGCTTCTCGAAGAGCCGGAAGAAGAGTTCAAAACCACAGTTCCCCTCCGCCCCTCAACTTCAGAAAACCGTTTCGTAACAGACTGTCGCGCCTGGGGCTACCATCTACCGCCCGCTACGCGGGCTAGCGTATCACCCATTCGCAACCCTGGCTTACTGTGCGGCCTTGATGAACTCCACCTCGAGGGTGATGGCGATCTCTTCGCCGACCAGGAAGCCGCCAGTTTCCAGGGCTGCATTCCACACCAGCCCGAAGTCCTTGCGGTTAATCTTTGCGGTGGCAGAAAGTCCGATGCGGGTATTTCCCCAGGGATCTTTGCCGGGGGCGCTGGGGCCGTCCACTGCGAATGTCACCGGCTTCGTGACACCGTGGACCGTCAGATCGCCCGTCACCTCGTACGCGTCGCCCGTGCGTACGACCTTGGTGGATTTGAAGTCCAGCGTCGGGTACTTCTCCGCGTCGAAAAAGTCTGCGCTCTTCAGGTGCCCGTCGCGCTGCGCATCGCCGGTGGAGATAGTGGCTACGGGAACCGAGGCCTCGACACTCGACAGCGTAGAGTCAGTAGCATGTTCGGTGAGAACGCCCGAAAGGCCCGAGAAACTGCCCTTCACGTTCGAAATCATCATGTGCTTGACCTTGAATTCGGCCGAGGAATGCGCAGGATCGATGTTCCAGGTGGTGGTTGCGGGGGTAGCAGTAGCAGTTGTCATGGCAGAAAGCCTCCTTTTCATTTCCTTCGATGCCCGGAGAGCATCTTGGTTTTCATTCTTTTGGATGCGGCAAGACAATATTCGTTGCAACAAGTATTTTGCCCGGACTCTTGAGCCGACAGAGAACCAATAGTTCTAAATGTTTGAGGTTGAGACCGGAGGCGTCCGGCTATATGCGGTCGAGTTTCTCGAACAGTTCGCCGATGCGAACAAGGATCGGTGTTCCAGGAACTGAAAGCTCTCCCGATGGAACAAGTTGCAACCCGGATTTGGTCCCGCTGTAGACCACGCGTGCGCCGGGGTCGATAACCCAGACGTATTCAACGCCAAAGTCCAGATACTCAATGGCCTTCGCGGAAACACGGCGGATGGTGTCTTCAGGAGACATGATTTCAATGGCGATGAGCGGTGGACGGGTGAGTATCTTTTCGCGCGGCAGGCCCAGACGGAGCACGCATACGTCGGGGACGAGAAACCTGCGCGGCTTGATTTGGACCCGCTGCTCCGTGAGTCCAAAAACACCCCAGTTGTCCATATTGATGGTAAACAGTGTGCCCAGAAGAATTTGCAGGAAGGAATGCTCGAACTCGCCCAAGTTGCGCTCCACGATCAGGCCGTCGTCGTACTCGCAGTCGGGATCGTAGCCTGTGGTGAGGTACTCCTCCACGGAAACGAGCCGGTCGCCGATGGGCTGTGTCGCCATAGCAACAGTATCCTCCCCGCAGCGTATTGACGCAATGGACTCTGCTGGTCAGACCTCGGCCACTCGCTGTATGTAAGCGCTCGCCCTTACTTGTGCTGGATGGTTACGTTCGAACTCAGCCACTTGTAGGACTGGACCAGGAGCACGAATGCTGGGTAGTCCTTCTTAAAGAGATCTTCGTTCTTCGAGGAAATGACAACCATAATTAGAACCTTTTCCTCGCCAATGTAGGCAACGGCCTCATAGCGGTCAAAGGCGCCGGGGGCGAATCGGAGAACGGGAATGGAGGCGTCGCCAATCTTTATCGGGTCCGCTTGGATGACAAGGGCGGCGCGAGCATCGTGCTCCACTTGTTTGGCGTCGTCGGCCATCAGTTTGGTGACCGTTGATTCCGGCGCTTTGCCCACGACGTTGAAATACATGAAGGTCCCAGAGACTTTTGCGTCCTGGAAGTTTGAGCCAGTTGGGTAAAAGACCGCGTAGATACCCTGATCGTTCATGATCCCGTTATCGAGGATCCACCCGCCTGGTGCGCAGAACGTCAATGCGTGGTCTTTCCCATAGAGGAGGCCGCAGTTGCCCTCTGGGCCTTTGCCGCCCCCTGCCGCGTTTGAGCTGGGCGAAGTCTGCTGCGCCCCTGCTTGCAACCCTGCTGCCAGCAAAAGCACAGTTCCGACTGTCAGGATTTTCATGCCAGGGAATTTTACACCGCACACGAGTTTTCGGCTGTGAGCTGCGGCCGGCAGATTAGGTCCGGATTATCCACCCCGATCCACAAAGTGCGCGGCAGTCCGCGCCGTATCCTCATTACAGATTGAGCCATGAGCGACTTCGCCCAAACCGTCAAGCAGCAGGCCGACATCGTCAAGGTGATCGAAGGCTACATCCGTCTGCGCAACGCAGGGGCGCAGAGGTTCAAGGGGTTATGCCCGTTCCACAAGGAAAAAACGCCGTCGTTCAACGTGAACGGAGGGTCGCAACAGTTCTTTTACTGCTTCGGCTGCCAGGCGTCGGGCGATGTGTTCAGCTTTGTGCAGAAGATCGAGAACGTATCGTTTCTCGAGGCGGTGCGCACCGTCGCGCAGAAGTCTGGAATCCCGCTGCCAAAGCGCGAGTTTTCGTCGCCGGAAGAGGCCGAGGGAGCGCGGATGCGCGCCAAGCTCCTCGACCTGCAC
>JARLFZ010000068.1 GCA_031296305.1 Occallatibacter sp.
TCGTCTAAAAAATGGACCAAATCAGCCGCCGTATCAGCCGCCTCAGGGGCGAAAACCATGCGCGACAGGACAACGCAATCACCGCCTCTTCGCAGGCACGTCCGGGACGAAATTCAGCGCCGGATTTTGTCGGGCGAAAGTCTTCCCGGTGAGCGCCTGGCCCAGCAAAGCCTGGCCAAGAAGTTGGGTGTCGGCCAGGGAACCGTGCGGGAATCTCTTCTGGAATTGGAATGGCTCGGCCTCGTCGACTCCATCGACGGCTTGGGCGTGTTTGTAGGAAAACTGGATGCCTCGCGCCTGATCGAGGCGTACGAGGTGAGGGAATATCTCGAAGGCCTGGCCGCGCGCCGTGCCTGCGGGCGCGTTTCGCAATCTGACTTGGCCGACCTGCGCGCCATGGCCGATCGCATCTGGGGCTTATCGGAAGAAGGCGATGTGGAGCAGATGGGCGCCGCGGACCGCGCACTTCATCTCCAGATCGTGCATCTATCCCGCAACGGCGTTCTCGTCCGGCTGGCCGAAGGGTACACCACGCTGGGCATGGCCGTACGCGCCTCGCGCGATCCGCGCGAAGTATACGACGAACATCTGCGCATCATCGACGCCATCAGCAGAAATACACCGGACGAAGCCGAACAACTTGCTCGCCTGCATGTGCTCAAGGCGCGCGTCATTATCGAGCAGCAGGCGGCAGGAAACGCGTTCATACCCAAGTGGGTTGTGAATCGAAGGGACTGAGTGCCGGCATGGCCCTCGTGCGCGGAACATTCGACAAAGGTGCAGTGCGGAACATGGCAAGCGAAACAGGAGACCGATCATGAAGGTTAGAACGTGGAGTGTGGTCTGCTCCTGGTGCATTTTGGCCGGCGCTTTGCTGGCCCAGGCCCCGGTAACATTGAGGATCGGTACAGCGTCGCGGCAGTTCCGCATCCCAGACGATTTCGCCGGCCTCGGCTTTGAAACCAAAAGCGCGGTCGCCAATACTTACGGCGTTTCCGGCAACTTTTTCTCTCCCGCAAACAGCCAGCTGATCACCCTGTTTCGTAATACCGGCATTCACAATATCCGTGTGGGCGGCGGTACGGTCGATGGCTCCGGCGGGGACGAGCATTGTGTCACGCCCACGCCCTCGTTTGCCGACATTGACAATCTCTTCGCATTCGCTCGCGCCGCTGATGTCAAAGTGATTTACTCGGTGCGCCTCTTGAATGTTGGCGCCTGCGCGAATCCGCATCTCGCTGAAGACGACGCCAAAATCGTGCACTACATCTGGCAGAAATATCGCGCCCAGCTCGACAGCTTCTCCATCGGCAACGAACCCGACGTGCACGGCTTCCATTCGCGCCCCGATCATGTCGTCGATCCCGCCATCTACGAGTCCAAGCCAGGTATTCCCGGATCGGCGTACGCTTCCTACTTCGCGCAATGGCAGAAATTTGCGCAGATCATCCGCAAAGCCGCACCCGGCGCAAAGTTCTCTGGCCCCGACACGGCCGTATCGGACACCAGCAGCTTCACTCCCGATCCCACGCGCGGCGATTCCTGGACCGTGCAGTTTGCCACAGATCTCAAGATCTCCGGCATGCTGGCCGCAGCGCTGCAGCATCACTACGTGTGGGGCTTGCCGGACAACACCCCAGCACAGGAAGCCATCGACGACATGCTGTCGAGCTCCTGGGACGACGCAACGGCGGTCGGCTCGCAGCCCGCGCACGGCGACGGCACGGCGGAATTCCACCCGTATCCATTCGTGTACGACAAAGTTCTTGCCCCGCTGGTCTCTCTCGGCGTGCCCTATCGCATGACTGAAGCCAATGATTGCCTGCACGGCGTGCCTGGCGCAAGCAACGGATTTGCCTCCGCCCTCTGGGCTCTCGACTACATGCACTGGTGGGCCGCGCATCACATGGCCGGGGTCAACTTCCACAACAATCCGTGGCTCCCTACCGACACGATCGTTCCCGATCCCGCGCCCTGCACTGCTCAGGGCTGCGCAAACTACCGCGTCACTCCCAAGGCCTACGGCATCAAAGCCTTCGATCTTGGCAGCCACGGCTATGTTGAGCCGGTCGCCATCGCCAATCCGCAAAAGATCAACCTAACGGCCTACGCTGTAGGAACCACGCGGGATCTCTATGTCACCATCATCAACAAGACGCATTCCACGACGCACGATGCGATTGTTGCTTCGGTTGTCATTGAAGCCGCGGGGTTTGACGGCGCCAGGGTGGATTCTATGGTGTTGACCGATGGCGAGCCCGGCAATGCCGCACTCTCGACGGTCACACTCGGCGGGGCCACGATCGCGAATCACGCGCCGTGGGCGGGCAAGTGGACGCCCCTGGGCCGTGTGCGCAACAACAAATTCGCGCTCAACGTCGAAAGCACCACCGCCGTGATCGTGAGGATTCGCGCTTCTGGCCGGTAAGCCGCTGTTTGCAACCGGTCTCATCATTGGCGATGCGCCGCGCCGTGCTAGGGTGGGACCTGAAAATCAGGCGAGTCCGAATATGCCAGCGAGTTGACGGAGTTGGTTTAAGAGACCGGTCCCAGGCAAATCGAGTACCCTTGATGGTGTTCGCAAATCATAAGGAGCGCGCACTGAGCGCCGGATTCGACAAGTATTGAAAAGGTACGAAGTGTACATCGCAAGAATTCTCCGAAAGATACCGAGATATGCGGCTGTTGGCCTCGCATTCATCATGCTGGGTCAGGAGGGAAGAAGCGAGTCGACGAGCGGCTATAGGGACGTAGCGTTCTGGCAGGAGCCGGGCGTGAAGGTTGAGTACAGCTCGTTTCTATTTCGCAGTAAAAAAGCAGATGAACAGATTCCGTGCCCGGTAAATCGCGGCAAGGATGCGGCCGACGCGCTGGGGTCGTGCCATTGGCAGAGCAACGTTTTTCAGCATTTGCCGCAATGGGTGTGGGTACATTTTCGAGCGCCACGGCGCATCGATAAGGTAGTGTTGCACGCCGCCAGTTTGGAATCGATACCGGTTGAGTTTTCGGGACAATATCGGGATCGTGGGGCGGCATTCCACACGTTGTTTCACGTGCAGCGGGCTGAATTCGATGCCAAGGCCCTTACTTATACTGTGCACTTTGCGCCGGCGGTTACGGACAACTTCCGGCTGGTGATCGAGCGAACGGCGGCCACGGAAACGCCGCAGTCGTGGTGGGCAGAGTTGGCGCAGTTGGAGGTATTCGGGACGGATGCGACGCCCGGCGTCGCTGCCGATTCGATCAGCGCGGCGAAGAACGATCGGATGTATGCGGCGTTGGCTCCCACGCAGTTTTCTCCACAGGTGGAGGATCTCGGACAAGCGCTCGCTATCGGCACGCCGTGGTACCGCCTGGTGCTGGACAAGCGGCAGCCGCGCATCGTGTCGCTCGCGTTGGATTCCCTGGGCAAAGGCGAGTTGGGCGTGAATTTGCTTCAAGCCGGCGGGGCGTACCCGGTATTAAACCAGCCCTTCGAGGAGTCGATGCCGCTGGCGGCGGGCGCACTGACGCAATCCGGGAATGTCTTCCGGTACCCGCCGGTCGAGGTCGCGCCCGGGGCTTATGAGCAGGTTGTCATACGTGCGGGCGCAAAGGGGTTCGACCTGTCGCTTGCTGTCGCGGCCAATCACAAGTTGCTCTTGCGCGGCGGATTATTCCGCTTCGAGTTTGCAGCGAACCAGACGCCGACGACATTCGTTAGTCATCCATCGAAGCTGCTGAATTACGTGGGTCTGCCGACCTATATGGCCGCACCGGATTTTGGAACCGTCTACATCACACGCACCGGCGATGCGGCCGCGTTTTACCGCAGGCCGTCGTCGCTGTTTCCGGCAACTTCGTACGATGTGGATGTCACGCCGCAGCAGCCCACAAGCGAAGACGGATTGAATGAGATCGGGCCGCGAGCTTGGCATACGACGCTGCATTTCGGAGTCGAGGCCGTTGAACCGCTGCCGGAGCTGGTGAGCCATGATCCGCGAGTGGAACGCTTCCCCAAGTACTCGCTGGACATGACGCAGTGGCGGCAGGACACTGGCGTAGTGAGCAACAGCGTGATGAGCATCAACTGCGGGCTGGCGATGCTGTTCTATGCAGAGCAGGCCGTGTGGGCGCCGCACCTGGAGGACGGAATTTCGCCGATGGCTTTGGTGGGCGCGTCGGTGGACCAGTATTTCAAGGGTGCGCGCGGCTACATGATGCCCAACCTGAATGTGTTTTCGCCAGAGTGGAAGTCGTCGCGGGAGACTCCAGCTTACCTGGTGATCTCCGCGTGGTACGTGATCCGTACCATCGGAGGCGTGCCGCAGGCGCACGAGTGGCTGAAGCCAATGGAGGCGGTAGCCGATCGCATCGAATCGCACTTCGACGCCGACGGTCTTGTGAATGAGCCGGGCAAGGAGTGGTTCGACGTCTACGATTTCCAAGGACCAGACGCGTTCTCGAACGCTGCGGACTACCGGGCCTTCCTGTGCATGGCCGATGTGGAGTCGCTGGCCGGACGCTCTGCGCAGGCCAAACGGTATCGCGATGATGCCGAGCGCATCAAGGCTGTGTATTTCAAGACCTTCTTCAATTCTGCAACGGGAGTGCTGGCAGGATGGAAGTCGCCGGATGGCAAGCTGCACGATTATATGTTTCCGTGGGTGAATGGCTTCGCGATCTACCAGGGGCTGGTGCCAGCAGAGCAGGCAAAGGCGATCTTGCAGACCATGCTCGCGAAGATGCGGAGCATCGGATTCCAATCGTACCAATACGGCTTGCCGACAAATCTGATCCCCATGAGCCCGGCGGATTATATTCCGCATACCAGCGGCGCGCCAAAGCAGCCGGATGGCAAGGACTCGTGGCAGGTTTACATGAATGGGGGCGCGACCTCGCCGTACGAGTACTACTTCATCCAGGCACTTTACCAGAACGGGATGAAGGACGATGCGGAGCGGCTGTTGTGGCCGCTGATGCAGTCCTATGAAAAAGGAACTTTCAACGCCGGGATTGAATTGCCGGGCCAAAAGCAGCGGAACCCGGTGGGGAGCGCGTTCTACGAATGGGATGGATCGCGGGGACGGGGCGAAGGCTATCTGCCGGAGGATTGGCAGGGATTGGATGCGCTGTTCACCGGGCATTTCGGCATCGGCTTCGATGAGCATGGCTATTTTCTCGAGCCATGGTCGCCGCTGAAGGGGCAGAGAATTAAGCTGGAAATGCCTTACACGGGAAGAGTCATCCCGTATCTTAACTGTTGCCCGCCCGGGAAGAATTGAGTGCGGGCGTGTCTTAGTGGTCGTGCTCAAGATAACAATGAGTATTTGCGGAGAGCGGAAATTGTGGGGAAAAAGAACGGGCATTGGCAAATAGCTGCCAACGCAAACTCGAAAGGTTCATCCAGATGTTCAGACGTAGAGATTTATTAAAGATGACGGGCATGGCAACCGCGGCTGCGCTAGTCTCTCGGCATTCGTTGGCGGCGGAAATTGCCAGCGGCGCGGACCCGGCATTTCACTTTCTTTCCGGCAGTCTGGATTTGCAAGTGTCCGCCACTGCGCCGGAGTTCTTGAGTCTTAACATTGACGGGCTGGGAAAAGCCAGGCGGGGCGCGAACATCGTCACTCCAAAGAATGGCGACGGCGGCTCCAAGTCGTCCACATCCATGACGGGCGGCGTCCGCCGCATCGAATACCGTTCCACATTGGCCGGCGACGATTCCGCGTCCACGTGGATATTTGAGTTTTCAGAAAGCAAGATGGTTCTCACATCTCAGTGGTCTGCTGATTTTGCCCCCGCTTCGCTGATCCTTCCATTCAATCTGAATCAGGTCCACAGCACCGCGCTTGGACTGTTCCGGCGCGACGGCCTTTTGTCCGTGCCGGCCCTCCTGCACTTTCCCGGCCAGGGTTCTATGCGGCTCACGTCCAGTGTCCCGGAGGTCGGACTCACTTATAGCTCCGACCGGCCAACGCAATCTGCAGCACTCTCGCTTCCCGGTGCGACCTTTGAGCACAAGCGCATTGTCTACACATTTGAAGTAACTGCTATTCATCCCGACGTGCCGGGAATCGCCGGCGATCCGCGCTTCGATGCCTTCCGCCGCAACTGGCTGAACGCATTGCAGCTCAATCCTGAACTTCAAGCGCTCGCCAACAACACGGCAAGTGATTCCTGTGCCTTCTGCTACTACGAATTCGCCGATATCGCCGCGCTCTCTCCGCCGTTGGCTCCGGGCCTTGCCGCTCTCGATGTGGTGCGCCAAACCATCGACCGCATGCTCGATGGAGGCTTTGCCTACGGGTTGCCGGCGGTGCCCGACCGTCCAACTGCCACCTCCGACACCTGGCCCTCGATGGTCATCGCCGCGGCCAATTGTGTGCGCGCCGGGCACAGCAATGAATGGCTCGGCCAAAACTACGCCGGCATTCGCGGATGGGCTGAATCCATGCTGGCCACCGATTCCAGCGGCAACGGGCTGATTAAATACTCCGTGAGCGGCAACTCCAACACGTGGGGCGGCGAAGGAACTCCAAAAATCCGGCCCGCCAACTGGTGGGACACTATCGGCTTCGGCTATGAAGATGCATACTCCAACGCGCTCGCTTATCGCGCGCTGGGCGATATGGTGATGCTGGCCCGCAAGGCTGCTAAGCCTGCCGATGCCGCACGCTATCAAGCCGCGGCAGACAAGCTGCGCGCCCATTACTACGATTGCTTCTTCAATCCTGCCACCGGCGTTCTCGGAGGCTGGCGAAGTGCAGACAACGAATTGCACGACTATCATTTCCTCTTCGTCAATGGCATCGCCATCCACTATGGTCTTGTTGACAAGCCGCAGGCCAACGCCATCATGGACAAACTGCTCGCCAAGATGAAGGCCGTGGGCTACAACAAGTTTCAGATGGGATTGCCGGGCAATCTCGTCACCGTCGCGCTTAAAGATTACGTTCACAGGACACCCGACGCACGCTACGGCGGCGGCGTGCTCCCCGACAACTCCGATGGGTTCCAGAATTATGAGAATGGCGGCGCGACCGGTTCCTACGCTTTTTTCACGTTGGCAGCTCTCTACGATCTGGGTCGCACGGCCGAGGCCGACGCGATTCTATTTCCCATGCTGAAGGGATATGGCAACTGCGAATTCGAGGGTCGCGATGCCAAGGGCCGCTCACCCGATTGGCGGCGTTGGGATGGGACCGCCATGGGATATGAGGGCCTGTTGACCGACAACTACTATGCGCTTCTCGCCGTTCCGCTGCGGCAAGCGGAGACACGCTGAAACATTGAAGAAGGCCCTGGCCCAGGATATGGGATGAAAGAAAAGTGGGCATGCTGCCATGCTCATCATTGGATTTCACACTTACCCCCAAATTCGAATGCAGCTTCGTGAACGCAGGTCCGAATGGGATGTTTAGCAGGAGAGCCCCTCGTGAGAGGGACAGGATACGGTCGGCATGAGACAAAATCGCAGAACATTTCTTCGCAATAGTGCGTTGGCTAGCACTGCAGCCGCGCTGACGAAATTCACCGGCAGGAGTCAGGCACCGGCGGGCGCAGGGTCATCCCTGGAAAGCCAAGTGGCCGAGAGCGGTAACGCTTCAATTCGGCAGCGGTTTCTATCGCCCGAGAAGAAGTATCGGCCGATCGCGCGGTGGTGGTGGCCGGGGAATGATGTGTCGGAGGAAGAGCTGCGCCGCGAGATTGGCGTGCTGGACAAGGCAGGGTTTGGCGGCGCGGAGATTCAGGCGTTCAATAAGGGATTCGATTTCGCGGCCATGCCGGAGGCGGAACAGAAGCGCGTAAGCGGTTTTGCTACTCCGTCTTTTTTTGAGAACGTGGCTGCGGCAATCGACGAAGCGCGGAAGCACGGCTTGTTTATCGATTACACGTTTGGCTCGGGGTGGCCCTTTGGCGGCGGATACGACATTACGCCGGAGCTGGCCTCGATTGAGTTGCGATGGACTCATACATCGATTGCGGGGCCCGCGAAATTTCGTGAGCGCGTGCAAGTTCCATCAATCGACGATGGCGATCCCGCGAATCCTCCTGCATGGCTGAAGGGATTGCCCGACGGGTGGGCCGAGCGCATGCGCAAGCGCACCAAGGTGGTTGCCGTAGTAGCGGTGCGCGGAACCGATACCCGATGGGAGTGGAACCAGAACGGAGGTCGCCAGCGGAACGCAGCGAAATCCGGCGAGTTGGAAGCTGGCACTTCGATTGATTTGACCGCGCACCTGGATTCCGATGGCTCGCTGAGCTGGGAAGTGCCCGAGGGAACGTGGCAGCTTTTTGTGTTTAGCCAGGCGCCAACGGGGCAGCGCGTAAACGCGGGCGCGGGAGAAGGTCCGCAGTTTGTTATGGACCATCTTAGTTCCGAAGCGTTCGCCGCCCACGCCGAACGCGTCGGCGATAATGCGATTCCTCACATCGGAAAGTATTTTGGCAATGGCTTGCGCGCGCTTTTCTGCGACAGCCTTGAAGTGGGCGCGAATCTTTTCTGGAGCGACGATTTCCTTGCCGAATTCAAGCGGCGGCGCGGATACGATTTACTGCCCTACCTGCCGATCCTGAAAGTTCAAAGTTTCGCGGAGCCGAATGGCGTATGGGTCGATCGACCCGTCTACGAAATGACCGAGGTAGGCGACGCGGTCCGCCACGATTACCGGCAGACCGTTTCGGATTTGATGGCGGAGAGATTTTACGGCAAGTTTAACAAGTGGGCGCACGAACACAAGCTGCTATCGCGCACGCAGGCGCACGGATCACCCACTGATGTGCTGCGCATTTACGGCGAATCCGACATCCCGGAAACCGAGGACCTGTTCGCCTGGGGCGGCTACGACTTTTTGAAGATGGCTGGTTCGGCGGCGCACGTGTATGGCCGCGCCATTGTGGGCAGCGAATCGTTTGTGTGGGCAAACTCGGTGTACGAAACCACGCCCGAGAAGGTGAAGATTGCGGCGGATGAGTTGCTGACGGCCGGCGTGAACGCGATTGTGTATCACGGCTTTGGTTACATCATGCCGGAAGTTCCCGCGCCGGGCTGGCACCCGTTCACCGGCCGGTTCGGCGAGGGTAATTACTCGTCGCAGTTCAACGAGCTGAATCCTCTGTGGCCGTACTTTGCGCCGCTCAACGATTACATGGCGCGCGTGCAGTACCTCTCGCAGGCGGGAACGAATGTGGCTGCGGTGGCGCTCTACAGGAATGATTTGGTGCACGGCGCCGATGAGGCGCCCCCCGCGCCAAAGTTGAACCAGGCGCTGATGGACGCTGGCTACAACTACGACCACATTAATGTTGAGTCCTTAATGGTCAGCTCGGTGCGCGACAAAAGGCTGGTGACGCAAGGCGGAGCGGAGTATCAGGCGCTGGTGCTGCCCGCGCTCGATGCGATCGACGCTGCGCTGGCTGAAAAGATGCAGAGTTGGGCGAGTACGGGGCTGCCAATTCTGTTTACGGAGCGGATGCCGTCGCGGGCCGATGGCCTCGAGGAGAACGCACAGCGGGTGCAGACGGCGATGGATGCGATACGCCGTTTGCCGAATGTGTTTGTGGCCGCCGATCGCGCAGGGCTGGTGACGATGCTGGGTCGAGCCGCGGAGCCGAACATCAGGTTCCATGGCGGGTCGCTGCCGTTTATCCAGAAACGGATTGGAAAGATAAATGCGTACTTCCTGCGCAACGAAACGGATGCAGCACGGCAACTCATCGCGGAGTTTCGAGCGCAAAGCACGCCGGAACTGTGGGATCCGTGGACCGGCCGCACGACGGCGATGGCAGGGGCTCAACGCAAAGGCGATTGGACTGCGATCAAGCTGGATCTCGATTCGTTCGGCTCGGCGCTGATCGTCTTCGATCCCGAGAGCGATGGCGCGGCCGTTGCGATTGCAAAGCAGCCCGGCAAGTCGAAGCGGATGGAGTCTATTGGTGCGGGCGGTTGGAAGCTGGCAGCGACGGGCTTCGTGCCATCAGGAAAGACGGCGGAGATTCGGCGCGACCTGCCGATGCTGATCGACTGGTCGCTCGACGGCGAGTTGCGCGGATTCTCAGGCCGCGGAGTTTACACCACGATGTTTACCAAGCCGGCGGATGCGAGCAGCCGATTGATTCTCGATCTGGGCACGGTGCGCGATGTGGCCGAGGTGACGGTGAACGGAAGGCATGCGGCGACGCTGCTGATGCGCCCGTACCAAGTGGACATTACTGAGTTCGTGAAGCCGGGAGAGAACACGCTTGAGATCGCAGTGACGAATACGCTCTACAACGCCATGACCTTACGCGATCCGCGGGCGTTTCATCCTGGCCCGGTGGAGAATCCATCCGGGCTGATGTCTTCCGGCCTTATTGGGCCAGTTGCGATGAAAGTGATGGACTGACGGCTAAGGGATTTCTTGAAGTAACTCGAAGGAATATGACCAAATCTCTGGTTCTGATTTTAGTTGTAGGCTGTTCGTTGGCCGCTGCCCGTAGCGCTCGGTCGGAGCAGCGCGAAGTCAAAACGCCATACTATTCACTTGCGCTCACGCCCGACGGCACATCCATCGAATCGCTGTCGGTGGATTCCCTGGGGAAAGGTGAGTTTCGCCCCAGCGTTCTCTTCCCGCCCGAGCCCAAGCCTTCCGCGCAAGCAGCCGTTCCGGCCAACTCAATCTTTTCCTCTGACTGGCAATTCAAGTTCTCATCGCAGTCCTTTCAGATGATAAGCACCCATCGTCCGGATGCACCGGAGCAGCCCATCGTCTTGCGGTTTAATCCGGAGCTGTCGCATGCCACGCTGCTGGCAATGGTGGACGGCGGACAGGCGCGTATGCCGGCGCTTTTGCATTTCCCGGACCAGGGTTCGCTGCGCATCGAGGTCGAGAGCCGTGAGCCCGTCCTGTTGCAATATGAAGCGCACCGCCGGGACAAAGGCTATATCGAGGTGTTCTTCCCGGGCGCAACGCAATCCAACCCGCGCGTTGTTTACACCTTCAGGGTGGTCGCAATCTATCCGCACTTGAAGGGCATCGAAACTGACCCGCGCTTTGACGGATTTCGCAGGAATTGGCTCAACATCTTTCAAGTGCAAGCTGAAGATGGAGTGCTGGCAAACAATTCCGCCAGTGACCCGTGCGCGTTCGTTCAGCACATGTACACCGAAATCGCGAAATACACGCCGCCCCTCGCGAGTGGCTTGACGGCGATGGACCTGGTCCGTATGTCGCTGGACAGATATCTGCACGGGGCACTCGCCTGCGGCATGCCGTACTATCGCGGATTTGATGGCCTCAGCATCCCGTGGCAAAGCCGGAACACTCCGAGCTCGGATACTTACCCCTCGCTCCTGAGTGCTGCCGGTGAATACGTGATCGCGACCCACGATGTGGAGTGGCTGAAGAGGAACTATCACGGCCTGCGCGCATGGGCAGACGATATGCTCGCCACCGACACGAACGGCGACGGTCTGATGAAGTTCACCGGCTCAGGGAATGCGGGCTCGTGGACGCCGAGGCCGGGCGGCGGTGTATTTCTGCGTCCGTCGAACTGGTGGGACACGATTGGTTTCGGCTACGAGGATGCCTACTCGAATGCACTGGCCTATCATGCGCTGCAGCAGATGGCAGACATGGCCCGTCTCACTGGGCAGCAGGCCGATCGACAGCGCTATCTTGCGCGTGCCGCAAAACTCAAAGAAGCCTATGTGCCTACGTTCCTCGATCCCAAGACCGGAGTCCTCGCCGGATGGCGCAGCCAGGATGGTCAACTTCATGACTACTGGTTCCCTTGGGTGAATGGCGCCGCCGTCGTCTACGGACTCGTGCCAGAGAAACTGGGAAACGCGATCTATGACCGGATTCTTGCGAAGATGAAAGAGGTGGGCTTTACCAACTTTGAGCTTGGTATTCCGGGCAATTTGATACCGATTCGCCGCGAGGATTGGGAGGACCTTAACCCCAACGGCGGCGCTCCCACGAAGGCGGACGGCTCCGATGGATTCCAGATTTACGAAAACGGCGGGGCAACCGCCGCATTTGCTTATTACACCATTGCGGCGCTTTATAAATTAGGCCGGGTCGAGGACGGCGCCGGGATTTTATTTCCCATGCTCAAGAGCTACAAATCTGGCGGCTTCGACGGGCGCGGTCCGAATGGCAGAACTTACGATTGGCAGATGTGGGACGGCACTCCAAAGGGGTATGAGGGATTGCTTACCGATTGTTTTATGGCCTTAGCGGCAGTGATGGAACGACCTGTAGCTCGAGATACAGCGACGCACCAAGGACCTAATGAGCTGCCTCAATCTGGAGATACTGCCGATCAAGCCCATCGCAAGTACTGAAATAGCGAAGAAGGAAAGTGATTTTCATACCAAGGCTCAATGGAAGGATTCAAGCGGTGAGGTCAATCGAGAATCAGGCGGAAACCCTTCATGCTGGTGTGCCGATTAACTGCAAAGACTCTACAATTGCGACCGCATGCCATGCGTCTTCCTCTTATAGTCGTGCGCTCTTCTGAGAGTTGTCTGGCAAACCTCCATGAATTGCGATCTGCCTCCTAATATGGCTTCCGCTGGAGAACGCTCTCCAGATCCATCACGATCAGGAAACCTGCAAGTTTGCGGGGAAGTGAGATATTATCGCCGGTTTGCATCTCGTAAAGAGCTGATTCTAAATATAGCTGGCGGAGAGAGTGGGATTCGAACCCACGTTAGAGTTTCCCCTAAACACGCTTTCCAAGCGTGCGCCTTCAGCCACTCGGCCATCTCTCCGCGGAAGAAAGGTTCGAGAATAGTGTCCTGTTCCTTCCTAGTATAACCGCGCGTGGCAGCAGCAAGGAGTGCGCGAAGACCCGGGGTCCGGTGAATCGACGCCTGAAATGAGCCACCAGCGCCGATTCAGAGCATGAAGCGCGATGCGGGTTAAGGGAGGTGGAATCTGACAGGCCGATGAAAGCGTTTACCTGGAGACGCCCGCCCATTTATAGTGCGTTGTTGTCTGCTCCGTAGAGATTTGGGCCCACGCGGAACAACACTTCAGTCGAGATCGGTTGCATGCAGTGCGAATTCTCCGTCGCAGCGGTGCGCGGCAAGCAAATTGTTGTTTCGCAGAGCCAATTTAACTTGAAAGAGGTTTTCTATGCCATCCATCTCCCGCCGCGATCTACTTGGTTCGGGTTTGGCGCTATCCACTTCCAGCCTGATGGCGCGCTCCGCCTGGGCGCGTACGGCCGCACTGTTCTCCGGCTCGCAAACCGCGGGGCAAGACTCCGCGCCGGGCGCCGCCACGGCCGCCATCGCTCCGCGCGAGCGATTCCTGCTCGATTTTGGTTGGAAGTTTATGTTTGGGCACGGCACCGACCCCGCCCGCGACCTCGGATTTGGCAAAAGCCAGGAAGATTTTGCCAAAACCGGCGATTTCAAGTTTGCCAAGGTGGGATTCGACGACTCGAAGTGGCGCGCGCTGAATCTGCCGCACGACTGGGCGGTGGAGTTGCCGTTCGTGCGCGACGATGCGCTGCAATCGCATGGCTACAAGCCGCTGGGGAGACGCTATCCGGAAACCAGCGTGGGCTGGTACCGCAAGGAGATTGAGATTCCGGCGAGCGATGCGGGCCGCCGCGTGAACCTTGAGTTCGACGGCGCCTTTCGCGATGTGCTGGTTTTCGTGAACGGCTGCTTCGTCGGCCGCAACGACAATGGCTACGCGCCCTTCCACTTCGACATCACGGATTTTCTCGCTATCGGGGCCAAGAACTGCATCGTGGCGCGCGTGGACGCGAGCGTTGGCGACGGCTGGTTCTACGAGGGCGCGGGAATCTATCGACACGTGTGGCTCACCAAGACCGATGCGCTGCATCTGTGCCGATGGGAGAGTTGGGTGCGCGCAGAGTTGGAAGCGGACACCGCGACACTCTCGCTCGGTACGGCAGTTATAAATGAAGGCAATGCGCCCGAGCCCGTAGACGTGGAGTGGCAAATTCTGGATGCAGAAGGGAAACCGGCGCGCGGCGGCAGCAACGCGTCGAGGTCGACGCCATTGCGGCCCGGTGAATCAGACAGTTACACAGGAGAGATCGAGATATCCCATCCTTCTCTTTGGTCGACTGAGCATCCGGCCGTCTACACGGCCATCGTAACGGTGAAAACTGGCGGTAAAGTGCGCGACGCCGAGCGTATCACCTTCGGCATTCGCACTGCGAAGTTCGACGCCGATCATGGCTTCTTTCTCAACGGCCAGCCGCTGAAGATTCAGGGCACATGCAATCACCAGGACCACGCGGGCGTGGGCGCGGCTGTGCCGGACCGTCTGCAGGACTTCCGCATCGGCGTGCTGCAGCAGATGGGCTGTAACGCCGTGCGCACTTCGCACAACATGCCCACGCCGGAGTTGGTTGCCGCCTGCGATCGCATGGGCATGATGATGATGTGCGAAACGCGGCAGATGAGCTCAAATCCCGAAGGCATAGCGCAGCTCGAAACCATGATCAAGCGCTACCGCAACTCGCCCTCTATCATCCTGTGGTCGATCGGCAACGAGGAGTGGCATCTGCAGAACGACATGGCAGAACAGGGTGCGAAGATTGCTGCCACCATGGTGCGGCGTTGCCACGAGCTCGACCCCACGCGCGTAGTTTCCGCGGCGGTCAATGGCGACAACTCTAAAGGCGTGTCGGAGGCGTTCGACATTATCGGCTTCAACTACAACCTGAAATTTCCCGATGATTACCACAAGCAGCATCCCACAAAGCCGGTGTACGGATCGGAGACGGCGAGCACGATTACGCAGCGCGGCGTCTATCAGACCGATCCTCTGCGCAACACCTTGGGCGCTTACGACTACCCAGAAAACCACACCGACTGGAGCGAACTCGCCGAGGAGTGGTGGAAGTTTTACGGGACGCGCGAGTGGCTGGCCGGAGGGTTTGCATGGACCGGCTTCGATTATCGCGGCGAGCCTACTCCTTATGGTTGGCCGTCGATCAACTCCAACTTCGGCATCCTGGACATGTGCGGATTTCCCAAGGATAACTTCTTCTACTACAAGGCGTGGTGGACGAAGCAGCCAGTGCTGCACCTGTTCCCGCACTGGAACTGGGAGGGCAGGGAAGGCGACGAGATCCCTGTGTGGGTGTACTCGAACCTCGACGAAGTGGAACTGCTGCTCAACGGCAAGAGCCTGGGACGGCAGAAGGTTCCGCGACTCGGCCACGTGGATTGGAAGGTGCGCTACGAGCCGGGCACCATCACGGCGCATGGCTGGAAGGATGGAAAGCTGGCGCTGACGGAAGAGCGCACGACCACGGGCCCGGCTGTAGCGTTGAAGATCGAAGCGGATCGCACTGAGATCGATGCCGACGGCGAGGACATTGTGATTCTGACGGTGTCGGCGGTGGACGGCCAGGGCCGCGCGGTGCCCACGGCTGGCGTGCTGGTCGATTTCAGGGTGACGGGCGAAGGCGCGCTCGTCGGCGTGGGCAACGGTGATCCCAACTGCCAGGAGAGCGACAAGGAGCCGCGGCGTTCGCTCTTCAACGGCCTGGCGCAGGTTATCGTGCAATCGACGAAGACGGCCGGAGCGATTGAGATTGTGGCCGAAGTGAATGTGCGGCACGTGACCATGGAGCCGGCGAAGATTGCAATCACGACAAAGCAGGCGCCGCTGCGGCCGGCGGTGTGACGAGCGGGGAACCGACAGTTCGCCACATTGCGCCGCCACTCTAGTTGGTTCGACTACTCGGACCCGGGATCGTGTCTGAAGTCGGTTCCGCGCCGGGGCTTTGTCTCTCTGCCGACGAAGCCGAGATCGTAGCTCGCGCGCACAGCATGAACCCGCCGGAAGTGCTTGTTCGGAGCGATGGTTTGAATGGCGTATATCCCCGGCGCGTCCTTTTATGTTCCGCGGTCGACGCCACTTGGAACGAGTGGAGCTTGAAAACGAGTTCCCGCTGCCTGGAATTGTCCGCGCCAGCTCATCACAAAGCAAATGCGTCAGCCGGTACAGTTAGAGTGAAGAAGTGGAACTGGGACGAGCCAATTTGAGCAGGGAACTGCGCGCCATGGTGACGCTGGCCGTGCCGGTGGTGCTCAGCGAACTGGGTTGGATGGCCATGGGCGTCGTGGACACCATCATGGTGGGACGTCTCGGTCCGGCGGCGATCGGCGCTGTGGCTCTGGGCAACGCCATCTGCTATACGCCTTCGATCTTTGGCGTGGGGCTCATGCTGGGGCTGGATACGCTGGTGGCGCAGGCCTACGGGCGCAACGATCACGACGAGTGCCATCGCTGGCTGGCGCAGGGCGTGTATCTGGCATGCATTGCCGCTGTGCCCATCATGTTAGGAATTTGGCTCGCGAGCATTGCATTCGGCCACTTCGGCATTGCGGCGGAAGTAGCCGGGCCGGCGAGCGGATATCTGCGCCTCTTGAACTGGGGCACGTTGCCGCTGCTGCTTTACGGCGCTACTCGACGCTATTTGCAGGGCGTGGGCCAGGTGCGCGTCATTACCGTGACCTATGTGCTGGCGAACCTGGTCAACTGGTTCGGGAACTGGGCACTGATCTACGGCAAGCTGGGATTTCCGGCGCTGGGCGTGAATGGGTCGGCGATCTCGACTGCGTTTGCGCGGGTGACGATGGCCGCGGCGTTGCTCGGCTTTGCGTGGCGCTACGAGCGCGGACGCGGGCATCCGCTCTTCCAGCACTGGGCGGCACCGCAGGCCGCGCGGCTCAAGCGGTTGCTGCAACTGGGCGCGCCGGCGGCAGGACAGATTCTGCTCGAGGTGGGCGCGTGGAACCTGGCCACACTTTCGGCCGGGTATTTGACGCCGGTGGCGCTGGCCACGCACCAGATTGTGCTGAACTACGCGAGCGTCACGTACATGGTGCCGCTGGGGATTTCTGCTGCGGCCGCCGTAAGCGTGGGTCACGCCGTGGGCGCGGGCGATGCCGCACGAGCGCGGCGCGCAGGATGGATGGCGCTGGGGCTGGGAACGAGTTTCATGTTGCT
The DNA here is from genome assembly GCA_031296305.1 of Occallatibacter sp. Lineage (GTDB taxonomy): Bacteria > Acidobacteriota > Terriglobia > Terriglobales > Acidobacteriaceae > Telmatobacter. Next base: position 16,977 of record JARLFZ010000068.1, read on the forward strand.
GGCAGCGCTGATGTTTCTGCTGTGGCCGCGGCCGCTCATCGAATTATTTTCTCGCGACCCGCGTGTGCTGGCCGTGGGTCCGGGGCTGTTGGGCGTTGTGGCGGCCTTTGAGATCTTCGACGGCATCCAGACCGTATCGACGGGCGCGTTGCGCGGACTGGGCGAGACGCAGGCGCCGATGTGGGCCAACTTCGTGGGCTACTGGGTCCTGGGTTTGCCGCTCGGTTTTTTTCTTTGCTTCGGATTGAAGTGGGGCATCTACGGACTTTGGATTGGGCTCACGCTCGCCCTAATCGTGATCTCTCTTGCGCTGATCGTGCGCTGGCGGCGCGATGCGCGGAGGCAGCTATTCGCCGCGGGCAATTGACTATCTCATGCCGAGGAACGCGACCGGGGCAGGTAAGCTCCAGGGCCACTCGCTGCTAGACCACTCTAAACCTGGCACAGTTGCGGCGGTGGTATTCTGGGGGCTCTCCAGAAACCAAGGGCTCTTGCACGACCGACGTCTCACAGCAGGAAGGGGAGGATTCAATGCCCTCTGACGCGATACCCGTTGCGAATGCGCAGCAATGCCTCGACCAAGCTATTGATACTCTACTTAGAAATACTCACCGTGCCTGGCGGACGTTGAAGATACCGAAGGTATCCTTTCCGGAAGATCGGGCGCTATCCGTCGACGATTTCATCGGCAGGTATCGATCGAAAAAACTACTGAACCTACTCCTCACGACTTTCTGCACGCAGTTCGGTCCCGTCCTGGATGGCGAGTTCTTCTTCAGCTATTACCTTAACCGTGACGGCATTTTGGGCGGCCAGAAATTGTTCTTCTTCCTCACCAGCGAACGCCTGGTCATCTGGGATACCGCGCGCCGCAGTTATTGGGTGGTTCCGCTAGACTCCTGCGCGTCCTTTTCCAAAAGGAAAGCAGGCTACTTTCTGATCGAGACCAAGAACGGAAACACCAGCGAAGTGTGTCTCTGGAATTGCCCGTTTGAGCCGAACCGATCCACGATTACTTTGATAAACGCTGCGATTACGTGGGCCAATACTCCACATGATGAACCTGCTGCCCCGGCTCCGGAAAGAGACCAAGCTGCTGCGAAATCTTCAGGAGTAAAAGTAAAGGACATTTCGTTGCGGAAAGTTTATGCGCTGCGCGGAGCCACCGCAGCAACTTCAATTTCCACGATTTTCTGGATTATCGCCATCTTCGGGGCCAGCGGCACAATCTTCATCCCCGGATTCCTCGGGATTCTCCTCATCGGGTTGATCGGGTACATCGGCGGATACGCCTATGGGGCTCTGGTGCAGATGAGGGTGCGAGGCTACAAGAAGAAAACGACGCGCTCGTGACAATTCACTTTTCTCTTCACGGCGCGATATGCCATCCGCGTCAAGGTAGTTTCGGCCATGTTGACCGACTACTACATCTGCAATTTGAGCGCGGTTCCGCGTCTCAGGGCTTTGCTGTAAGCGCAAAACCACGCTACAGGCTTTAAATATCGGACGTAACCGCCTGAAAAAAGGCAGGTTGATCACCGTAGATTTCAATCTGGTCTGATCTGTCTCACGTCGGGAATAAAGGGGTTACTCTTGGGGCGCAGTTGGAGACAGTTGTGCCGATCAGTGACTATAATCACATATTGGAGCGAACTGGTCCGGCATTCTCTAAAGGGTGGTCCGGCGCTGTCGAGGCGCTTCAAATCGAGCAAGAATTTTCGGAAGGGAATCCCGCCACATGGCGACTGGAAACCTGGCCCTCGGTCAAGAGCAGGGCGAAAGCAGTGCGCGTTTGCGCATCGTCAACGACTTCAGCATCAATGTAGCCACGGTGAATGGTTCGGGGTCGCAGTCCGCCAACAGCGTGCTGCTGAAGAGCATTTTCGGAATGGGCGTTCCCGTGAGCGGGAAGAACCTGTTCCCTTCGAACATTGCCGGATTGCCCACGTGGTTCACCATCCGCGCCAGCAAAGACGGCTATGTGGCGCGCAAGCGCGAGTCCGAGGTGCTGGTGGCATTGAACCCCGGAACGGCGCGCGAGGACGCTCTTGCGCTGCCTGCCGGCGGCGTGGCCATCTACGAAGAGTATCTGGACCTGAAGCAATACCGCGATGACGTGGTCTTCTACCCGGTGCCGTTCGACAAGCTCACCGCAGCGCTATGTCCCGAGGCCAAACTGCGCAAGCTGGTAAAGAACATGGTGTACGTGGGCGTCGTGGCGCAACTGCTGCGCTTCGACCTGAAGGTCGTAGAACAATGCGTGCGCAAGCAGTTTGCCAAAAAGCAGAAGGTCTTCGACCTGAACTTCGGCGCGGTTGAAACCGGTTACGAATATGCCCGGACCAACTTCACCAAGCAGGACCCGTACTTCATCGAGGCGATGAACCAGACCACGGGGCAGATCATCATCGACGGCAACGCGGCTTGCGGCATGGGCGCGGTGTTCGCGGGCGTGACGGTGGTCGCGTGGTACCCGATTACGCCGTCGACCTCGTTGATTGAAGCCACGACGGATCTGCTCAAGAAATTCCGCGTGACGCCGGAGGGCAAGGCCACGTTTGCCGTCGTGCAGGCAGAGGATGAGTTGGCGGCCATCGGCATGGTGCTCGGCGCGGGCTGGGCCGGTGCGCGATCCATGACCTCGACCTCGGGACCGGGTATATCGCTGATGGCGGAATTTTCCGGGCTCGGTTATTACGCCGAGATTCCCGGCGTGATCTTCGATGTGCAGCGCACCGGGCCTTCGACGGGCATGCCTACGCGCACCCAGCAGTCCGATTTGTTGTCGACCGCATTTCTTTCGCACGGCGACACCAAACATCCCGTTCTGTTGCCGGGCAGCGTGAAGGAGTGCTTCGAGTTTGGCTACGCGGCCTTCGACCTGGCGGAGCGCATGCAGACGCCGGTGTTCGTGCTCACCGATCTCGACCTGGGCATGAACAACTGGATGTCGGAACAGTTTGCGTATCCCGAGAAGCCGCTCGATCGCGGCAAGGTTCTCACAGCCGAGGAACTCGAAAAGCTGGGCAGCTTCGCGCGCTACCGCGACGTAGACGGCGACGCCATCGGCTGGCGCACGCTTCCCGGGACCATGCATCCCAAGGCGGCATACTTTACACGCGGCTCGGGACACAATGACGGGGCGGCCTACACTGAGCGGCCCGAGGAATACCAGGCCGTGATGGAGCGCCTGGCGCGCAAGTTCGAGAATATGCGCACCAAGGTTCCTGCGCCGGTGGCGTACCGCAACGGTAAATCAAAGATTGGCTTCCTGGCCTATGGTTCCACCGATTTCGCGATGCGCGAGAGCCTCGATCAGATCGAGAAGGAGCACGGTCTCAGCGTGGACTACATGCGCATTCGTGCCTTTCCCTTCGCGCATGAGATTCACGACTTTGTGGCCAGCCATGAGCGCGTGTACGTGGTGGAACAGAACCGCGATGCGCAGATGGAGAGCCTGCTCAAGCTGGATCTTCCCGCCGACCAGGTGGTGAAGTTGCGCAGCATTCTGCACTACAACGGGTTGCCCATCGACGCGCGCAGCATCAGCGAAGAGTTTGCAACCAAGGAGGGCTTGTAATGGCCACCGCAACTGCCAGTGGGGCCAAGGGCCCGAAGCTGAATCATATTGGGTTGCCGATTGTGGAGTATCGCGGCGGCAAGTCCACGCTGTGCGCCGGATGCGGCCACAACGCTATCTCGGAGCGCATTATCGACGCCATGTTCGAGATGGGTGTCGAGCCGGAGCGCGTGATGAAGATGAGCGGCATCGGCTGCTCCTCGAAGAGCCCCGCCTATTTCATGAGCCGCTCGTTCAGCTTCAACAGCGTGCACGGGCGCATGCCGAGCGTGTCCACGGGCGCCATTCTGGCCAATAGCACCATGAAGGCGCTGGGCGTCTCGGGCGACGGCGACTCGGCGTCGATCGGCATGGGTCAGTTTGTGCACCTGATGCGCCGCAATATGCCGATGATTTACATCATCGAAGACAACGGCGTCTACGGATTGACCAAAG
>JARLFZ010000006.1 GCA_031296305.1 Occallatibacter sp.
GCGGTTGCACCTGGTGGTCGGCGGTTCCATCTTCAATATGTTCAATCACGATAATCCGCGCGACGTGCAGAACGACCTCGATAGCTCCACGTTCGGCGATTTCTACAACCCCGCCTGGAGAGAGTACCGCGGGAAATTGGTATTTGAGTTCTGACCATGAAGGTTCACATCATCACCGCCGCTCTGCTCGCCTGCATGTCTGTGCCGCTGACCGGCCAGGCGACCACCGCGCACTCTCCATCTGCGGATGAAGTAGTTGCCAGGATGCTCGCCCACGAAATGCAGCGCGAAACCACGGGTCACGGCTACACCGGTATCAGGCATTACGACCTTGAGAACCCTCAGTTTGCCAAGTACTCTCACCTGGTCGCGAACGTCACCTGCGATCCGGATGGCACGATGCATTTTCAGATCGTATCCAAAGAGGGCTGGGGTTCTGGCAATAGCTCTTTACGCCAGGCCCTGGAAATGGAATCGGAATTCTCTCGTCCGATGACCCGCCCCATGACCCAAATTGACAAAGAGAATTACGAACTTCATATGACTGGGACCGCTCTTCTCAATGGCCGGACTGCTTATGTGATCGATGTTGTTCCAAAGCGGCAGGAAGTCTACTTGTTTCAGGGAAAGATCTGGGTGGATGCCGAAGACTACGCTCTGGCGCGGATCGATGGCCAGCTCGCTAAGACCCCTTCCATTTGGATACGCACCGTTCGTTTCACCCTGGAATTCCGAAAGAGCGGCGAGTACTGGTTCCCATCGTTGTCCACCAGCACGAGCGACGTTCGGGTATTTGGCCCAACCAGCGTCAACATTCAATTTCTTGGCTACTCTCCGCAATCTGCATCCGCGGCAAAGCACTTCGACCTTTCCCCTCTGGAGGCAAGTTATGTCCAACACTAAGATGGCTCTCATTCTGGCGGCCGGTAATGGGAGCCGCCTGGCCGCTTGCTCCGGCGAATCGCCTAAACCCCTTGTGCCATTTCACGGCAAGCCGCTGCTGGAGCACGTGATGTCCGGCTGCCGCGATGCAGGTATTGAGAGATTCGTCATCGTTGTCGGCTACCGTGGCCACATGATCCAGGAGTGGTACAGGAACCGGCCGCTCAGCGGCGTCGACGTCACCTGGGTTGAGAATCCTGAATACCGCAAGGACAACGGAGTTTCCGTCTTGCGCGCGAAGGACCTGATTCACGAGCCCTTCCTTTTGCTTATGGCAGACCATATCTTCGAACCGGCCACAGCCAGGGCATTGCTTCGTCAGCCGCTGAGTGAGGACGAAGTCATTCTCGCAGTTGATCGGAAGATTGATCGCGTCTTCGACCTGGATGATGCCACCAAGGTCACGCTTGAAGGGGACAGGATCGTTGACATCGGCAAGAACCTGATGCATTTCGATGCCCTGGATACGGGCATGTTTCTCTGCCAGCCAACCCTCTTCTCGTGCCTTGAAAGCGCCATGGTCGCCGGGAATTGTTCCTTGTCAGACGGTCTGCGCGTCATGAGTCGCTACCGGGCCTTCAAGGCCTTCGACATCGGAGAGGCGTGCTGGCAGGACGTGGACACGCCGGCTGCGCTCGACTACGCGCAAAATTCCGTTTTTGTACGATCCTGGCCAAGTCAGCGGGTTGCGAGGCCGGCTTATGCCTAGTCCTGGAAGGAAATCGAAGCCCGCGCTGCGGCTTCTCGCGGTACTTCTTGGCGCCACATTGCTCGTTTATCTGGTTAAACGGGCTGGCCCAGGCATACTTCTCCAAAGCGCAAAAAACATTGCCTGGGGAATGGTCCTGGTCATTGCACTTGCAGGCTTCGCCCACATCGTCAAGACGTGGGCATGGCGACTGGCTCTGCTCGGCGACGCGAAGAGAGTCTCTTTCTGGCGCACGCTCGGCCTGCGCCTCGCATCGGAAGCCATTGGACAGCTTGGATTCGTCGGGTTGGTATTCGGCGAATCTACGCGCGTGGCCCTGCTCGGCTCCGGGGTACCGGTGGCGAGCGCGATATCGTCGGTGGCCATGGACCGCGGGCTTTTCATCGTCGCAGGCGCAGTTGTCACCATAACCGGAATTCTTGCTGCGGCTTTCGTGGTCGCCTTCTCGGGCGTCTTGCGCGTGTATGCGGGCATATTCGTATTCGCGGTTGTGTTCCTCGTAGGATTGGCCGGGCTCGCTCTCCATAAAGGGTGGCCGCTGTTTTCAAAACCCGCGCGTGCGGTGGGCCGCATTCCATGGTTCCGCGGTTGGATCAACTCCAAAAGGGCCGTGATCGAATCGTCAGAGCGCCAGTTCCTTCAGTTCCATCGTCAGGCGCCCGCCGCATTCTGGCTCAGTGTGATCCTCAATCTGGCAAGCCACGTCCTCGCTATTGCGGAGGTTTATCTGATCCTCCATTTTCTGGGTGCGCACGTCAGCTTGGTCGGCGCGCTCATTCTTGAATCGCTGACCAAGCTCATCAACGTCATCGGTTCCATCAATCCAGGGAATCTGGGCACCTACGAGGGCGGAAACATGGTAATCGGAAAGATTGTCGGCCTCAGCGACGCCCAGGGTTTGACGCTCGGGCTCTGCCGCCGGGCGAGAGCCATCTTCTGGGCCGTAGTGGGCGCAATTTGTCTTTCCTGGTATTCCAGATCAAATGGACTGGCAAAGCCGGTCCACAATGCCGAAATTGTTCCGGGAGTGGATTTATGCAGCTAAAAAAGCAACGGCTGGACCTCACGCATGCGCATTCCAATGCACAAGTCGTCATCATCCTCGCAAACCAGATGCCGTGGTCGAAGTGGTTCGAACCAATGCTGGCTCAAGTGGGGACGCTGCCCGTCTTGCTGCGCGCAATTCTGGGAGTGCAGAGCATGAACCCGGAACACATTGTGGTGGTTTTCAACCGGCTCACGGGGCCGCAGATCATGTCGGAATTGTTCAAGACGCAACGCGTTCCCGCCGGCCTCAAATGGATCGAGGCCGCTGAAGGCGCATCCCTGTCATCGATCATTCAAGTGGTGACGGCGGCTTCCGAATGTGACCGCATCCTGGTGGTTGCCGGCGATCGCACGTACCAGCCCGCGCTGCATCGCATGGTGAGTGAATGGGATGGTCGCAGAGGTGTATTGGAACTCGCTACAGGCAGCGAGCCAGTTGGACTCTTTGCCCTCAGCCATGAAGCAGCTCTTGAACTTGGCGCGGATTGGAAGTCGAACGTGGTCACCGTGCGCGATATGCACCGCTGGATTACCCAAAAGGCCATCTCAGATGGTCCATCATTTGTCGACTTCAGGCTCGTCGAACAAGACTGCTGGCAAGAAATTTCCATGCCACAGGATTGCCTCCCCGCCGAGCAAAAGCTCAACCGCTGGCTCGTCAAACCCACCGATGGCGTCTTCGCAAGGATGAATCGCAAGATTTCCATCCCCATCAGCCGCCAGCTCATCAAGTTTCCGATTACGCCGAATATGGTGAGCGGGTTTACGCTAGGGGTCAGTTTCCTGGCGGGTGTTTCGTTTGCATTGGGCGGATACTGGAACACCCTGCTAGGAGCGGTCTTGTCGGTTTGGGCCAGCATTCTGGATGGCTGCGACGGAGAGGTCGCCCGCTTGAAACTGCAGGCGTCTGACTTTGGATGCTGGCTTGAGACTGCGTGCGATTACCTCTATTACTTCTTGATTTTTGCGGGCATGGCGATTGGCCTGGCACGCCATTCGGCAGATCGTGAATATTGGGTCTGGGGAGGAGCGCTTCTGTTTGGCGCGGCCGCTACAATCCTGCTCGCGTGGTTCGAGCGAAGCAGGCTTTCCGGCAAGCATCCCGAGGAGTTTCTGGCGGTCTGGCAAAAGAAGGCGGAGAAAGGCTCATCCAATCCGCTCTTGTACCTGGGACGCCATTGTGAATTCATCATCCGTCGCTGCTTCCTGCCCTATGCTCTGTTGGCCTTCGCGCTGTTGAATTTAACCTGGCTGGCGCTGTATATGTCGGCCATCGGCGCCAACATCGCGTGGATCATATCGCTTAATTCGCGGTTCGCTTTTTCAGCAAAGTCACGAACCGCAACAAAAAGACCTGGCGCGCAGGAAGCAAACCCGTTGACCGTCTGAAATTAGGAGCCCAGCACGTAAGCTGATTTAAGACTGCCCAATGCCAATGGAAGCGACGCAGGAACTCGAAACAGGGTCATTCATTCGAACGCCGGACCTATTCGCGCGCCCAGATGCCGTCAAGATTGTCTCCTGGAACATCAACCGCGGCCAACAGTTGAATGAGGTGATTGAGTTTCTTGCCCAGGAGTCGGCAGACCTGATTCTGTTGCAGGAGACGGATTTAAGCGCCAGGCGAACCCATGGTCGCAATGTCGCGCGGGAGATCGCGCGGGCGCTCGAATTGAACTACGTCTTTGGCTGCGAGTTTGAAGAGCTTGCACAAAGGCATAACGGGGTGCATGCCTATCATGGGCAGGCTACGCTCTCCCGATTTCCAATTTCGAACTCGCGCATTCTCAGATTCCATCGCCAGTCTCGCTTCTGGCTTCCGCGATGGTTTATTCCGCGCATGAGGCTGTTCCAGAGGAGACTGGGCGGCAGAATGGCACTTATCAGCTACGTCGATCTACCCGATCGGAAACTGATTGCGTACAACGTGCACCTCGAAAGCCGGGGTGATGATGTGCGCTGCAGTCAGCTTTCGGAGCTTCTGGACGATATTTCTCGCCACGCTTCCGGAGTTCCGATCGCCGTTGCGGGCGACTTTAACGCGAATTTGCATCATGAACCCACGGCCGCAGCCATCAGCAAAACAGGGCTCACCAATCCATTCGCCGGCATTTCGAGTCTCCCCACCACTGTGCCGTTTCGCTTCAAGGGTTCCCGCACGATCGATTGGATTCTGACGAAGGGACCGCTCATCGCTTTTGAGCCGAAGCTTCATGATACGGTTCGCGCGTCGGATCACTGCCCGCTCTCGCTCATGTTCCGCTGCAAATAATTTTCCCGCGCACTCCTTACTCCGGCGACGGGCAGACATATAACTCTCCCGCCGCGCTATACTAAAAAATCACTCAGACACAAATTACGGGCAGGCCACTGAAGGAAGGGCGTCGGATCGCACTTTCCGAATTCCTTTCGAACGGCCGGCGTCGCAATAGGAGATTCCTCGTTGAATCGCTGGTGACGCCTTGCCGTGCAGGTGTAGAGTTGCAGCCTCGGCTTGTGAATTCGAATGCTGATAAGGATGAAATACCCGTATGACAGAAAGCAAGACGACAGGCAGCCAGGCACTTGGCGCAATGGCCACGCTCATTTTGGCCGGTGTTTTCGCAGTGGGAACGGCGTGGGCGCAGAGTGGTCACCAGGAGACTTTTCCTTGGATGAACACTGCTCTTACGCCGGATGAACGAGCCAACCTGGTGCTGAAAGAGCTGACACTGGACGAAAAGATCATCCTGATCCATGGTCAGGGCTCCCCGTTCGGCGGCACCAATCCCAACGCGTATTTGAGCAACGGCGGCGACGGCTTTTCGCTGGGCATACCGCGGTTGGGCATTCCTCCTCTGCAGATGATCGGTTCTGCCTACGGCGTGCGATTCAGCGCGGTGAATGGCCGTTACTCCACAGCGCTGCCCTCAAACCTGGCCTCGACCGCAAGTTGGGATCCGGAAGCGGCGTGTGAGTATGGGGCATTGATTGGCAGGGAGGAGCGAGCACAAGGCTTCAACATGAGCCTTGCGGGCGGAGTGGACCTGGCCAGGGAACTCCGCAACGGGCGCAACTTTGAATACCATGGCGAGGACCCAATTTTGGCCGGCACCATCGTCGGTCAACGCGTCCGCTGTGAGCAGGCGCAGCACGTGATCGGCGAGCTGAAGCACTATGCCGTCAACGACCAGGAAACTGGCCGCAATCTGGCCGACGCAATCCTCGACAAGCGCGCCATGCGCGAGACGGACTTGCTGGCTTTCGAAATCGGCAATAGCATCGGACAACCCGGCGCGGTCATGTGTGCCTACAACGCGGTGAACGGGGACTATGCCTGCGAAAACAAGTATCTGCTCACGGATGTCTTGAAGAAGGCGTGGAACTTTCAGGGATTTGTTTTGTCGGACTGGGGCGGAACGCACAGCACGGTCAAGGCCTCCGCAGCGGGCCTGGACATGGAGCAGCCGGGCGACGACTATTATGGCGCGGCGATGAAGAAGGCGGTGTTGGGCGGCACTATTTCTGCCACCGAGCTCGACGACCATGTGCGCCGCATCCTGCGCACAGAGTTTGCCAGTGGGATTATCGACTTTCCGATTCGCAAGGGCGTTGTGGATGCGGAGAGCGGCTTGGCTATCTCGCGCCACCTTGCAGAACAAAGTATTGTGTTGCTCAAGAACGCGCACAATTTGCTGCCGCTCGATCGCGCAAAGGTGCGCTCCATTGCCATTATCGGCATGCATGCGGATGAGGGCATGATCTCCGGCGGCGGATCGGCGCAGGTTGATCCTCAGGGAAGTTTCAACTCACCGGTGCGTCAGAAGGATCTTCATAAAGATGCTGTTTGGTTTCCCACCTCGCCGCTCAAGGCCATTGGCGCAATGGCGCCGGGTGCGCAGGTACGGTTTGACTCGGGCGCGGATCCAGCGGCCGCCGCTGCGCTGGCGAAGGAATCCCAGGTGGTGATTATCTTCGCCTATCAGTGGACGCATGAGGCTCACGACCTGCCTAACCTCACACTGCCGGATAACCAGGACGAACTGATTGAAAAGGTAGCTGCGGCCAACCCGAACACCATCGTGGTGCTTGAAACCGGAACCGCCGCCACTATGCCCTGGGCCGATCGCGTAAGCGGGATACTGGAGGCTTGGTATGCGGGCTCTAAAGGCGCCGATGCTGTGGCCAATATCATCTTCGGCGAGGTCAATCCAAGCGCCAAGCTGCCCATTACTTTTCCGGTGAGCGAAGCGGATCTACCCCATCCAATTCTGGTGGGGCCCTCGCCAGAAGAGGGAGCACCCGGCGCCAATATGCGGACAGGTGTAGCCAGGCCGACTTTCAAGGTGCATTACGACGAAGGTCTGAAGGTGGGCTATAAGTGGTTCGACGCCGAGAACAAGACGGTGTTGTTCCCCTTCGGTTTCGGACTGTCCTATACGACCTATAACTACTCCGATTTGGAGGTTATGCCGGACAGCAACCCGGGGGGAAGTGTAACTACAGTCAGCTTCCAGGTGAAGAATACCGGCAGTCGGGCCGGCGTCGAGATTGCAGAGGTCTATGTCTCTCTGCCCGCGAGCGCGGGTGAGCCACCCAAGAGGTTGGTCGGATGGAGCCGCGTGGCCCTCGATCCCGGCGAGACCAGGAAAGTAAAGGTAACCGTAGACGCAAAGTTCCTGTCGGTGTTCGACGAAGCCACAAACGGCTGGAAGCTGATTCCAGGTGTCTACACTTTTCGCGTCGGCAGCTCCTCACGGGATCTGGCACTGACAACAACGATGGCGGTGCATTAAGCCCGATACTTCGCCGGCCAGCACGCGTCAGTATTTACCGTAAGTTTTCGCGCACTGCACAAGCATGTCGATATTCCTCGCAGGTGTGGTGCTGGGCAAGGCGCAACCCGGCCCCAGGATGAATCCGCCACCTGGCGCCAGCGCCTCGATTGCCTCGCGGCAGGCTGTCTCAACATCCTCAACAGAACCTTGATGAAGTACGCCGCTGGGATCGATCGGACCAAGAAGCGTTGTTGTTCCAGCCGCCGCCTTTTTGACGACTAACTTATTGCACTTATAGTCGAATTCCAGTATGCTGGCTCCCGTTGACACCATGCGCTCAATGATTCTCGTGGTATCTCCACAGATATGGTAAGAAACGAAGAAGTCGTCGCTTTCGAGCGCGCGCACAATTTTCCTGGCATACGGGAGGCAGTATTTCTCGTACATCTTGGGGGAGATCACATCTGGAGAACCCTGTGCCTCTCCAGCCGAAGTCCCATGACATCCCATTTCTTTGAATAACTTCGCATAAGTAATGAAACAGTCGCTTGTATATTCAAGGAGTTCAAATACTTGCTCATCGCTTTCGCCGCTTGCCATCTCCATCATCAATGATTCCGCCCCAGCGATCATGCAGGCCAGGCTGAATGGCCCCTGGTCGGCTCGGCCCATTACGAAGACTCGGTCACCGAGGCGATCAAGCACAAATCGTGCAGCTTCGAGCACGGCCTTGCACAAGGGTGAATTACTGGGATCGGGTTTTTTAAGACTCGAAACTTCGGAAAGATCCGCTAAAAGGTGATGCGCGATAACTGGCGCGCTGCCCGGCAAATAACTTACTTCACAGCCGCATGCCTCTGCCAGCGCCGCAGTCCCATTCTCAACCAGAAGCATGTCGTGCCCGAACCGCTTCCATGCGGCTAACTGCGCCGCACCCAACAGTTGCCCATCCTGATAGAGCTTCGCAGGGGGAAGCGTCAGGTCCGCAATAGTCATCATGAAGTTATGCAGATCGACAGGCACGCGGTCATGAGGTTGCAATCGAATCGTTGCGAGACATCTTTCAAGCGAGGTCATCTCTTCAAGCATGGACATTCCTCTCGGGACAAGCTGCACGGCCGAAGAGTTCTAGCGCCCTGCCGCGGGCCCGTGCCAAACTCCTCCGCCGTACGTCGTGATGTAGATTTGGCTGGCGTCGTTGGGGTCGGTAAAGACGCGATGCCCGCCTTTGAAGTCGTAGCCATTGATGCGCTGCCAGTGGAGGCCACGATCGATGGAGCGGAATGCAGCCGCGTCGTAGCCGCAAATGTAGAGCGTGTCGGGATGATGCGGATCGATCGTGAGATCGTAAACGTGTTGAGATTCCGTAAAGAGAGCGCGCCATGTTTTTCCGCCGTCTTCGGAGACATAGACGCCGCCATTCCGGTCCGCGTCCTCGCCTTCTTGTCCCCAGGCGGTGAGGTACAGGCGTTGTGCATCGCGCGGATCGACCTCCAGGCCGGTGGGTCCGTTTACGCCCTGCGGAAGCTCCATACGCTGCCAGGATTCCGCTTTGTCGACCGAGCGATAAACGGCTCCCGCATCGGATGGAGAAATATTCTTTCCTTCACCGCGCCGAGCCACGACGAGATACAGTGCGCCGTCCTGAGCCGCTGTAATGCGCCATGCAAATGGCTCCGCATCGAGAATGCCGTTGTTCTTCTGCGACCAGCTTTTGCCATTGTCAGTGGACTTGTAAACGCCGTGCCCAAACGCACACGCATAAAGCGTGCGACGGCCAACGGGGCTGGATGGATCGAGAAGGATGTGGGTGATGGGACTCGCCGGCAACCCCGCATTGCTCGGCCGCCAATGACGGCCGCCGTCGGTCGAAATGCCAACGCCACCCATAAAAGAGTCAACCCTGCTATGACGCCATATTCTGGGGCGAGGCAGATCGTGTGTTCCGCTGAATGCTCCCCAAACGAGACCGCGTTGCGCCGGATCGAGCGCGACCCAATACGTCGTGTTGCGCCAGGAGTCCGGGACTCCTTCGGTGGTGCTTTGCCAGGATCGGCCGCCATCCGTGCTCTGGAAGAGACCAATGTCGGTATTGTCCATATAAATGTGGCGGGAATCGAATGGATCGAACTGGACTCCGTAATTGGAAGTCACATCGAGACCGCGCGACGTCCAGCCATCGCCTGAGGATTTGGAATTCACCTCCAGCCAGGTGACGCCGCCATCAAGCGTGCGGTAGGTGCGGAAGAGATCCGACGCGTAGACAACATTCGAATCGGTTGGCGCAACACTCAGGCTGTACGGCGCGTCGAACCAAATGGAGGAACTGCCCTCCGCGGCGCGAGATTCAATCCAGGTGCCAGTCAAATTGTCAGCGCGCCGGGTAGATTCTTTAAAGACGATCTTCCAGGTTCGGCCTGCATCGGTGGTTTTTGCGATGCCGTTGAAGAGGTTCTCCTTGCCGTCGCCCAACCGCAGACCTCTAAAACCAACGTAAGCGACGTTCGAATTTCGATCGCTGGTGGAAATTGCCTCAAACTTGCCGGAGCTTTGGTGCAGATCGGGCGTAATCGGCCGCCAATGCGGACCAGAATCCTCGGAGAGGTAAACGAGTCCGTCACGACCGGTGGCATAAATCCAAACTGAGCCGCCGGATCGCGCCGCACTCACCGCCTTGAAGTTCGTAGGCAGGCTCCCGAGTTCCTTCACACTGCCATCGTTACCAATTGCATAGGCAGTGGAACCGGAGAACGCAATCAGGCCGAATTTCTGCGGAACCAGAAGCAGGACGCGTTGTGGCAGTACGGCAAGACGCTTCCACGTGGCGCCCCCATCCGCGGAAGAAACCAGGATCGCGGGAAGGGAACTCGGGGCTGCACTGGGGCGGTTCCTCGCCTGAAACGAAGCATAGAGACGTTGCGATGTGCCCTTGGGAGTTTGGGCCTCTCCGGGAACGACGGCGATCACGGTGATGTCCCCGCCAGGGTATGCAGGATCGTCCGAGGTGAGCGAGTAATCCGAATGATCGCCGATTTGGTGCTCGATGGTGTTGCGGTCAGGGTTGGGGAAAACCATCGCCCATGTCAGCCCGGCATCGCTGCTCCGCCAAAGGGCCGCATTGCCCGCATAAATCACCCGCGGATTTACCGGATCGAAGGCAAACACCTGGTTGCCTCCGCGCAGATTGAACATGTGCCACGACAGACCGTTATCGTGAGTGACATAAGCGCCGCTCATGTCGCAGTGCTCCACCACGAGCCGTGGGTCGTGAGGGCTGATCGTAGGCGCGATCGTTGTGCCGCCGCCACCCGGGCCAATCACTTTCCAACCGCCGTGATCCGAAGACTGGGAAAAGCCGGTGAGGGTAGTAAAGAACAGTGCCAGTGCCAAGCGAAATATCTGGTTCATCGTACGGCCCTCTCGGGTCTCTCCAAACTAAGGCAAAAGGAAATAATACATAATTTATGAATATAAATCGAAATTACAAAATGTAGTTAGGGAAATATTTGGAAACATCTGATCGCAGCAACACGCAGCGCGACCGAACCGCACTGCATGCAGCCCCGGTGCGAGTCCTTATCAGTTGCGTGGCATCGATGGCGAATACGGGCGGACCACAGCCAGACGATTATTGAGTATCGTGTCGCCCGCCAGTTCCGACATGATCACGGCTTCGAAGTAGGGCCCGCCCCCGGCCTGCCGGCGCGCCTTCTCAAGCTGTTGGCTTCCCTCGTTCGAAGTCAGGAACCAGACCAGCGCCGCCGTCGACTGTCCAGCAATAATCATGATGCGCGTGTCCTTCGAGATTCCCGGCAGCACGGCAATCAAGCCGGGAGAGACCACTCGCGTGGGCGACTCGAACACTGCAGAGTAGACAGCCTGTTCGCCGGCGCGGGGTTGCCGGTTTTGAATCGCCCATCCCTGCGGATCGAATTCCAAGTAGAGCCTGTCCAACTGGTTCTTAAACGGCGCAAGCGTCCCCGGCGTGCCCACCAAAATAATATTGTCGCCCTCGAAAAGATCCGACGGCGCATCTGAGCTGATAGCAATATCTGCGCGCTGCGAACCGGCATCCATATAGCGCAACAATTTCAAGGACGCGATCACGTCCGACGACACGGCATATTGCTGGCTGAGCGTGGGCTTCCCGAACTTTTCTTCGATCACCTTCAGGTCGGGCGCCTTCTCCAGATCCGGGAAGCTGTTTACCGTTGTGTCACGGGCCATCAGGACTTCGCGATTCTGCACTTGCCAGGAAAAGAAAGTCGGATTCGGAAGCACAATCTCGATGGGCTTTCCGTTTGCACTGAACTCCTTCCACAAGGGAAGCATCGCCGCAGGCGCTGGCCCCGCGACGAGGGCGCGCTTTTGCGCCGCGATCTCAAGGAACTGCCAGAGGATGACACAGCTCAGGCTTACTGTCAGGCAAACCAGCGCCACCACTAGCTTGGGCAGTGGTCTCCATCCGATCAGGCGCGCACTGAAGTTATCCTGTCGCTGGGCGGCCTGTACGATCTCAATTGGGTCCAGCATTCCGCTCGTCGCTGAGGCTTCGCTGTCCAGCCCATTGACGCTAAGCTGGTGGGTCCCCAGCGGCACCGAGAACCGGATAGGCAGCAAACGTCCCTCGGCTCGGTAATAATCCCTGAGGCGCCGCCTCAGCCGCGAAATCTGCACGCGCACACTCGCGTCCAGTTGCTGGTCAAAGTCCTCCCGGCGACCGAGCGCTTCAACAGCTATTTCGTATTCGCCGATCTGCTTGTGTCGATTCTGGAAAAGATAGCGAAGCAGGTTCTTCAGAGTTGTTGAGCCCTCAAATGCTCCGCTCGCGCAGATCCCTTCAAGGTGCTCTACGAGCTCGGCGTGCGATATCGAATCCGAAGAACCCATTCTCTCCAAGCCGGGGGGCGCTTGCGCCACACCCGGTGTATCTCTCCGCTTAGCAAACTCTGGCTTGGTTCAATTGAGATCAGAGTATTGAGATCGATCAGCGCTGTCAATCAACGCGGCAAGGAACAGCAACACCGTTGACACCCGGCAAGCACAGCGCCAATGCGACAGGCTTCTCGCCCAATTTTGCAATAAAGCGCTGGTGAGATGCTTCTCATCCCGCTCCGAAGTTGGAGAGAAACGCCTGTCTAAGTTGAAGATTATAAAAGGTAACACACGTAACAGAACGCCCAGATACTAGACATGCGATTCGCCATTGCTTATACCTCGCCAATTATGCAGGCAAAGTGAGCTGCTGGGTTCCCAACCCATCCGCATTGGCGGGTGGTTTCGGGCCTGGTTGCTGACGAACACCCTGCATGTTCAGAGAGGCTGATCAAATGATGCTCAATCGCAATGGTGCCTTCCCTGTAGGAGCGCGCAGCGTGAATGCGTCTGCGGGCGCTACCTCGTCTCATGAATGGTCTGCATCGCACTTCCGTGCATTTGCCGGTGCGCTTCTTTTCTTCCTCGCTTTTGCCTGTTCAGTGCCTTCGATGCTCCATGCTCAGGTGCAGAACGGCGCCATCACCGGTACCGTTACCGATCCGAACAACGCATTGGTTCAGCAAGCCGACGTCACACTTACCCAAAAAGCGACCAATCTTGTGCTTCATGGCCAAACCAACAATGAAGGTGTCTATGCATTTCCGCTATTGCTCCCCGGGCCATACACCGTCGCTGTTGAAAAGCCAGGCTTCCGGAAGTCAGTCGCGACGCTAACGCTCACCGTCGGCCAGACTGTTCGTCTCGATGTCACCCTGAGCATCGGCAGCGCGACTCAGACCGTCGTCATCGAGGCCCAGGATGCCACCGCTCTCGATTTG
The DNA here is from genome assembly GCA_031296305.1 of Occallatibacter sp. Classification (GTDB taxonomy): domain Bacteria; phylum Acidobacteriota; class Terriglobia; order Terriglobales; family Acidobacteriaceae; genus Telmatobacter. The sequence goes on from JARLFZ010000006.1 coordinate 13,272, forward strand.
CAAACTTCCAACCTTGACTACACCGTTCAGTCCCAGCAAGTGGGCAGTCTTCCGATGAATGGGCGCAACCTCTACGGATTGGCGGCCCTCGCGCCAGGCATTATGCCCGGCTCCAACTTCGGCGTAGGTGTCGCCGTCCAACGCGGTGCGGTTGTGGCCGCTGCGACCAACAATTTCGAGTCCAACGGCGGCGTAGGCGGCAACAACGAGGTTCTCCTGGACGGCCTTTCCATCGTCGTCTGCTGCCAGGGCCAGCCAGCCGTCACTCCTTCCGCCGAGGTCGTGGGCCAGTTCAAAGTCGTCACTTCCAACGCCCCGGCTGAATATGGCCGCAGCTCTGGCGGAGTCCTCAGCCTGGTTACCAACTCCGGCACCAACCAGCTTCGCGGCTCGATTTATGATTTTCTGCGCAACGACAAGCTCGATGCCGCCAACTACTTTACCAAGCGCAGCGGTGTCTATCCCTATCCAGGGCATGCCGATTTCCGGAATCCGCATCGCACCAACCAGTATGGTGCCGTTGTTGGCGGTCCAGTCTACCTACCGCACTTCTACAACGGCAGGGACAAGACATTTTTCACCTTCGGTTATGAGGGCATTCGCGACTTAAAAGCGTACTCCGGCACCGACACCGTGCCTACCGCTCTGATGCGCCAAGGCATCTTCACGGAAGCACCAGCCGTCATCTACGATCCCAACTCTTCGAATGTTGGCACAGCCCCCAGAACACCGGTCGCAGCCGCGTCTTGCAACGGCACCGCCTATGCAGCCGGCTATTGCATTCCCCAATCCAGTTGGAACGCCGTGGCCAAGGCTATGCTGACGTTCTTCCCGGCGCCAAACCTGGCTGGGACGACCAACAACCTTGCCTATGCTCAGAACACGACGACCGCCGACGATCAGTACAATTTCCGGGTCGACCATAACTTCGGTGAGAATCAGCGCATCTTTATGCGGGGCACCAAGAGCAAGGACGACTACACGTATAACGACGAGTTCAACAGTACGACAGGACCTGCGGCCTGGCAGCAGCACCTGACTGCGTACTTGTTTGCTTTGGGCGATATTTGGACCGTATCTCCATCGACGCTTGTACAGTTCAGCTATGGCTTTGCCCGTCAAACCAATTTCCAGCCGGGCAATAACTTCTTCCAGTACGACGCCGCCAAATACGGCTTCTCCAGCACCTTCACAGGCCAACAGCAGGTTACCGGTTTGCCGTACTTCAGCATTTCGGGCGAATACGCGCCGACGTACCAGGCGAGCTTTAACAACTGGGCGCATTACGTTCACTCGTTCAACGCCAGCGCGCTCATACACAAGGGCAAGCACGACATTGCTCTGGGATACAACGGCCGGCTGGGCCTCGAAAACGTAAAGGGCCTTAGCGGTCCGACCGGGTATTTGACCTACGGCTCCACCTTCACCGGTGGCCCCACGCCGAATTCCTCGCTGCCAGGCGGGCAGAGCGCGTTCGCCAGTTGGGCGTCCTTCCTGCTCGGCGATCCCAACACGGGATATGTTATTCGCCAGAAGACGCTCGCTCTCAACCAGTGGGTTAACAGCTTGTATGCGCAGGACGACTGGCGCATGTTCCCGAAGTTGACCGTCAATATGGGCGTCCGCTGGGATGTTGAAACCGGATACCAGGAACGCCACAACAACTGGGCAGACTTCGATCCCACCGTCACCAATCCCATCTCGTCGCAAGTCAACTTCCAGGTATCTGGCGGCGCAAAGTTCCTGGGTTCCAACGGCAACCCCACCCGCGATTGGCAAACCCTCTACCACGCGTTCGGCCCACGCGTTGGCTTCTCCTACGAATTTGCCCCCAGAACTGTGGCCCGTGGCGGATACGGCATTCTCTATCTGCCGCTCTCCTCGCGCCAATATAGCAACCAAACCTCGAACATAGGGTTTACGCAGCGGACCAATCTTGCTACATCTGCCACCGGGTTTACGCCCGCGGTCACCAGCGATAATCCATTTCCCGGCGGTGTCTTATTGCCGGCAGGTCCCACGGCAGGCGTCGGTGTTAGTGTTGGTACCTCCATCTCCGGCCTTCCTACCAAGATTCCTCTCAGCTACCAGCAGCAATGGAACTTTGGCCTGGAACGCAGCCTTGGCCGCGGAATGTCGGTATCCCTCAACTACGTCGGCAGTCATGGCGTCGATCTGCCCATGAACTTCCGCGCCAACGATTTGCAACCCGCATATTGGGGTACTCCCGGCCAGACCAGCCAGGTCACCTACCTTCAAACGCAGGTCGCAAACCCCTTCTACGGGGCCACCGGAGTAGCCAGCGGTACGCTGACCAATGCCACGGTACAGCGCCTGCAATTGCTGACCAAATACCCCGAATACACCAGCGGCGCCAGCTCCAGCATCCAGAACAGCTCGGTGACAATCCAACCCATAGCCTTTGGCTCAGCCACCTACAACGCGATGCAGGCAATGTGGCTCGTGAATCGCCCCAGCGGTCTTACCGGATCGGTGTCGTACATCTACTCGAAACTTCTGGGCAATGTTACCGATCTAATCAACGGCTCCCTGAATCCAACCGGCAACCCAAACATTCAGAATTACTATTTCATGCAGAACGAGCACTCCCATCTATCAACAGATATTCCGCAGCGCATCGCAGGCACGGCGTCCTACCCGCTGCCCATCGGCAAAGGCAGGCAATATGCGAACAGCTTGCCCACGTGGGCGAATGAATTCGTAGGCGGCTGGACAGTCACGACGATCATTGATGCTTACAGCGGATTCCCGCTTGGCCTAACCGTCACGGGGGCTCCGGCTTTTGCCGGCACGCGCCCGGTGTTTACGGGATCGGCCCCACTCACCTCCGGCTCGGTTCATCATCGCCTCGGCGGCGCCGGCCAAACGCAAAACTACTTCAACACCGCGGGCTTCCGCCTCCCGCAATCGTTCGAGCTTGGCACGGTCCCTCGCTCGTCCTCCACAATGCGCAGCGCCATCTCATTCGACGAAAACGCTTCGCTCATCAAGAATTTCCCGATTCACGAAGACGTGATGCTTGAGTTCCGCTGCGAGGCCTTCAATGTCCTCAACAAAGTTGACTTCAATCAACCTAATGTTCAATTCGGCGGTTCGTCTTTCGGCAACATTACCGCAATGTATAACTCACCTCGCAACATCCAATTGGCCGCAAAACTGCACTTCTAGCACCATCCTCTCTCCTTCATTGACGAGCGGCGCAAGCCGCTCGTCGCTTTAGACGAAAGCAGATGAGTGCGAAGCCACTTGGGGGGCGGACTAGTTGCAGTTTCCCGCTGCCCCGATGTACGTGATCCGGCATGAGGAAGGAAAGCCCCTGCATGAATTGGCGCAATGTTTCTACCCTGCTTCTTCTCGCCGGAACGTTATTCGCGACGCCACTCCAGGGCGCAGATCGCATCCAAACCGCGGATCTGCTGGTCTACGGCGGAACCGCTTCCGGAGTGATGACCGCATATTCCGCCGCGCAGGAAGGCCTTCACGTTGTGCTTCTCGAACCCGGAGCGCATCTGGGCGGTATGGTCACAGGCGGGCTTTCCGCCACGGACACTGGCACCTTCACTGTTATTGGTGGATATGCCCGCGACTTTTATCGCAAGGCGGCAGCGCACTACGGAGTGCATCGCCTGGATCGCCGCGAGGATTGGCTCTCGGAGCCCCATGTCGGCGAGGCGATCTTTCGCGACATGCTCAGAGATTCCGGCGTCAAGGTCTACTACCACACGCGGCTTCGCGAGTCGCGCGGCGTGGCACTGGAAAATCGCACCATTGTTGCCATCACGACCTCGGATGGCCAGCAATGGCGGGCAAAGATTTTCGCCGACTGCACGTATGAAGGCGACCTGATGGCGCAGTCCAACGTCAGTTACACGTGGGGGCGTGAAAGCTCTGGCGAATACGGCGAGGATCTAGCCGGAGTTCGCAGCCACACACCGCAACATCAGTTCGCCTGGCCGCTCTCCGCCTACGATGAACATCACAAACTATTCCCTGAAATCATCCCCGGTCCGCTGGCGCCCGCGGGTTCCGCCGACAAAAGAGTGCAAGCCTATAACTTCCGCTTGATCCTCACCGACGATCCATTGAACCGGCTTCCATTTCCTCGGCCCGAAGGATACGACCGCTCGCGTTTTGTTCTGCTTGAACATTATCTGGATGGATTCGAGGGGCACTTTCACCGGCCGCCCACGGTCGACGACTTCTTCCTTCCGACACTCATTCCCAACCACAAAGCGGACTTCAACAATAACGGGCCCATCTCGACGGATTACATCGGTCATAGCTGGAAATACCCGGAGGCCTCCTACGCTGACAGGGAAGTGATTTGGCGGGACCACCTGCTCTACACCCAGTCGCTTATCTATTTTCTTTCTCACGATGCGAGTGTTCCTGCCAGTCTGCGAGCCGAGCTGAATCGCTGGGGTCTCCCCAAAGACGAGTATGCCGACACCGGACACTGGCCATTCCAGTTGTATGTTCGTGAAGCACGGCGCATGGTGGGAGAGTACGTCATGCGGCAGTCGGACCTGCAAACAGAGCGCACCAAACCGGACTCCATCGGAATGGGCTCCTACAACAGCGACTCTCACAACGCCGAGCGCGTGGCCATGCCCGACGGGACCGTACATAACGAAGGAGACATTCAGGTCCCGGTCGAGCCTTATGAGATTCCCTACCGCGCCATCACGCCGAAACGATCCGAAGTGCAGAATCTGCTGGTGCCTGTTTGTCTTTCATCCACGCACGTTGCCTTCGCATCGATTCGCATGGAGCCGCAATACATGATCATTGGCCAGGCTTCTGGAATCGCTGCAGCGCTCGCGGTCGGCAAACACGTTCCAGTTCAGGAGATTTCAATTCCCGAGCTGCAACGCAAGCTTCACGAGCATGGCGCAATACTACATCGCAGCGTGGAAATTCCCTCTCGCGCATCGACGCCGTCAAAGCCGTAAAACGACATGGCTCTTTGGACGGGTTGCTTGCCTGAAAGTTCGGCAGTGCGTTACTCGTGCTGCGGGCAACCAATGGATAGCATGTTAACGCCCATGCGCTCAGCCAGGGCAACCGAAGCCGCCCCCGATTCAATGAACGGTTAATGCGTGCCATTGGCCCTTGCAGTCTTGGCTGTTGCTGGCGGCTGGCGATTTGAACCGGAAACGCATCGATGCCGGGCCTGTCTCAAGTCAAGCATTCGCCCGACCCCGCTATCCAATCAATCCGTACGCTCGATCCTAGGAGGACCTCCTGCGCCGAATGCCGAAAGCAAGCCGAAAAGCAGAAACAGTTTTCCCTATTCTGCGCAAAGTCTTGCAGCTTTAGGCGAGTGAGCAAGCTAACCATCTGATAACAAATGAGCACCAAATGGCGAGGCGATTGCATGGCTCTTGCCGAGGCTTCCCTGCCCCAAAGGTTCTTGGCTGCGGTTTTCCCTGGTAGCACACGTCGAAAACGAGGTGAGACATATGATGCGCTTACTACGGCGCGCGGAGTGCGGTATTTCCGCGAAGCTCCTTCTGCTGGTAATTCTAGGATTGGTCGCTTCGCCGGCCTTTGCCGGCACCGTGATCGCCAGTGGAGCTGGTTCACTACCAGGCTCCGCACAAGATCTTACTGGGGCAGGTGTCGTAACCGACATCCAGGGGTCGCTTGACCTGTTGGACGGTCTGTACGTATCCATGTTCGCCATCGACATCACGGACTACCAGGGCTTCTCGGCCCAGACTCTCGATGTCGGGGCTTTTGGACTTGCGGACACGGAGCTGTTCCTGTTCGACTCCAGCGGCGACGGCATCTATATGAATGACGACATCAGCGGCAGCAATACGCTGTCTTGCCTGCCGTCGGCTACCAGCAACCCGTGTCCCACTGGTAATGGGGGCCTTGGACCGACCTCGGACGGTGTCTATTACTTGGCGATCGCGGAGTCGGCCGACTTGCCGTGGGACGCATCGGATACGTACCTGTTCTTGTCCGGCTCCTCTACCGATGTGCTTGGGCCGGATTCGAGTGCAGGCGCGATCGATGGATGGGATGGCGGTGTTTACGCCAGTCCCGATTATGACCTGAACAATTACGATATCCAACTGACTGGAGTTGGTGCGGCGCCTGCGCCGGAACCGGCGCCATGGCTGCTGCTGCTGAGTGCGCTTGCATGCACCTGGATATTTCGGTCCTTTGCTCGATTCATCCCTGTTAAGGTGCGCAGCTCGAATTAGCTCCCGTGCGGTATTGGGAGCCGAAGCTCGCATTGGCAACGCTCTTCGGTGGATGTCCACAGACTTGTGAAGCTCCAACGTGTGCAAATGCCCGTTGGAGCGAGTTCCTTTGTACCTGCTTCCCTTTCTTTAGGTTCGGGGTTCCGTAAGGCAAGTTCCGTCAACGCACACTTCCTCGTTCTCGTCAGGAGCCACACGTGAAACAGTTACTGCGCCTAGCAATCTGCCTCGTCGTGTTGCAGCAAGCTGCAGCATTCGCACAAACAAATTCTTCAATCGCGATATTGCCGGATGGATCGACTTTGCAGTTCAACGGGCCGGTCTCCTACGTCGCGGGACCATCGAGCCTGCACACCAAGATCGGAACCATCCAGGCAGCCATCAAGTTGTCCGATCCGCCGCTGGTGGTGGCGGTTGGCGCCAATGCCAAGCAGAACGGCACGAAGATGACGGCGGCTCAACAACAGGCATACCTGGTTTACCTGAAACAGAAGCAGGATGCGGTGATGTCGCAGGTCGCCGGGCTCGGCGGCGTGGAGATTGGACGCGTCAGCAAGGCGCATAACGCGCTGATCGTATCCATTGACGCCAGCCAGACACATGCATTGATGGGTATAAGCGGCGTAGTGGCGGTGCGCCCTGTACCTGACTTCCAGACTTCGGCCATCAACGATGGCACTCCCGATCTGTATAGCACTCTGAGTTACGTTGGAGCATCCAGCGTTCAGCTCGCCGGCAACACAGGGGCGGGCATCAAGATAGCGATGCTCGATACCGGCATTGACTACACCCATTACAACCTGGGGGGAACGGGAAATGTGGCGGACTACAACTCGGCTGTTGCAGTGGCCGGAGGAACCCCACCTCCCAGCCTCTTTCCGACCTCGAAGGTCGTTGGCGGATACGATTTCACCGGAGAGGTCTGGCCGAATGGGCCGCTGGCTCCCGACCCGAACCCAATCGACCTGAATGGCCACGGCACGCACACGGCCGACATCGCGGGTGGACACAGCTTGGACGGCGTCCACGTTGGCGCAGCTCCCGGCAGCCAGTTGTATGCCGTGAAGGTTTGCAGCTCGGTCTCTTCCTCGTGCAGCGGCGTGGCCATTCTGGAGGGCCTGGACTTCGCACTTGACCCAACCAACTCCGGTACCCTGAACTATCCCGTCGATATCATCAGTATGTCGATTGGTGGCTCGTTTGGTATGCGCGAAGACGATTCCAGCGAGGCCTTTACCGATATCGTGAATTTCGGCATCGTGGGAGTTGTATCCGCGGGCAACGACGGCGACATTCCCTACATCGTCGCCCACCCGGCCGCGACACCGGAAGTGCTCGCCGTCGCCGCTACGACCAGCGTGGTAGCGAGCGGAATTCCTTTGGTGATCAACAGCCCCGTGAGCATCGCCGGCACCTACCCTAATACAGCGACAGTGGACTGGGCTCCCATCACATCCACTACAACCGCAAACGTTGTGTACGTCGGCCGCGGGTGTCCGGGCGATACTCTGCTCGCGAGTCCTTCGGGAAGTATCGCACTCGTCGATCGCGGGACCTGCGCCGTGAGTCTGAAGGTCGATTATGTGGCCAATGCCGGAGCGGTCGGAGTATTGCTCGGCTTGGTAGCCCCTGGAGACGCGGTCAGCTTCTCGAATGGCGGCGGCTCTCACTTTGTTCCCACGCTGGTGATTACTCAGTCCAACAGCAATGTGATTAAGACGGCGCTGGGTTCGAGCGCGGTGAACGCGACGATCAGCTCCAACAACGCAATTTCACTTGCGGGGAACGTAGCCTCATATTCCTCGCGCGGTCCGAACTACAGCTACAACATGCTGAAGCCCGACATGAGCGCACCCGGTACGATGAGCGCGGCGCAGCCCGGCACCGGCAACGGCGAAACCACGGAGAGCGGCACTTCATTCTCGTGCCCAATCACCGCGGGCTCCGCCGCCCTGCTGCTTGGTTCAAACCATGCGCTGACGCCGCTCGACATCAAGGCCCGTCTGATGGAAACGACGAATAACGTCTACAACAACGCCGCCACAATGCCCGGAGTCCTGGCGCCGATGAGCCGAGCCGGTAGCGGTGAATTGCGCGTGGATCACGCGTTCGCCGGGAGCACGGCGGCCTGGGATGCCAGTAATCCCCTCGCTGTGAGCCTGTCGTTTGGCGCCTACCGCTTGAACGCGAACCAGACCTACAAGAAGAAGGTGGTCGTACGTAACTACAGCAGCGTTTCGCACACGTACGCCATCACCAACACCTATCGCGACGCACCCAACACGACAGGCTTTACGCTCTCGTTCCCAGGCAGTGTTTCCGTGCCTCCGAACTCAAGCTCCAGCTTCACTCTTTCAGCGACGGTCAACGCTGCGGCGCTGCCTGCGTGGACCCTAAACGGGGGCGTGCAGGGAGGCAACGGCGAGCTTCTGAATACGGTGGAATATGCGGGGTATCTGACCTTCACCGATGGTCCCGAGACTGCTCACCTGCCGTGGCACATCCTCCCGCACCAGGCAGCTAATGTTACGGCTGCTTCGTCGCTGGCTCTGGGTGGGAATGCCAAACCGCTGGCGGTGTCGAATACTCCTGCTCCTATCGCCGGGCAGGTAGACACGTTCTCGCTCACCGGGATTGGAACTCAGTTCCCGGCATCGGTTCTGCCGGCGCCGGGTTCCGACTACGCGGTTGTCAACCTCCGCGCAGTCGGCTTGCGCCTGGTCTGTCTCACTTCCTCATGCACCACCTTCGGCGTGCAGTTTGCGGTGAACACATTTGGCCAGAGGTCTCATCCGGATGCTCCCGCCGAATTCGATGTGCTGATTGATGCCAACAACGATGGCACCAACGACTATGACGTATTCAATGCTGACATCGGCTTCGAGACCACAGGGACCAATTCCGGCCAGAACGGAGTGTTCGTTGCGGACCTTGCGGCTGGCACGGCATCGGGCCCCTATTACTATTCAACGGCTGACCTTGATTCCGCGAATATGATCCTCACGGTTCCCGTCAGCGCGCTGACCAGCTCGGCGGGCGGGCCGCCGTTCAGCGTGACCGCACCCTTCAATTACTCGGTGTTGGCCTTTGACAACTACTACACCGGCAACCTGACAGATAGTATTGGGCCGATGAAGTACGAAATGGACATGCCTCAGTCCTACGCATCATCTACAGTGAGCGTGCCGGTCAGCGCAAGCAGCGGAATCGAGGTCTACCCAAACAACGCGTCTTTCCCGTATTTCACCGGGCCGTATAACGGCAACTCGCCTTCGCAATCGGGCCTTTTGCTGATGTACACCAATGGAAAGGACGGCAGAGAAGCCGATCTCGTGACCGTTACACCCTAACCAGTGTGCGGCCCATGTATGAGAAGTGGCCTTGACGATGCCCCGCATCTTCCCGCAGTATGTCCGGCGGATGCGGGGCTCTCTACGTGGAGAGACGGTAGCTCCAGGCGCGCGTTGCGTATTGGGAGCGGACCGATCAGATTTGCCCAAGGACCAGCGGATCGCCAAGTTCTTTCTGGAATGCGAGCAGGCGCGCCCATAGATCGCGCTTGACTTCGGCGTGACCGGAATCATCGGCGAGATTCTGTGTCTCCCATGAATCCTGCTCCAGATCGAAGAGCTGCACCTGATGCGCCTTCGGATAAACGATGAGCTTGTGCCTTTTGGTGCGAACACTGCGCTGATATCCAATGTAACGACAGAAGACAGCGTCGTGGAGAGCCTTGTCGCTGTGCAGGAGCGGCGCGAGGCTGGGAAATTCGACGGTGGACGGAATGGGAGCGCCGGCTAGTTCGCAGGTCGTGGCGAACATGCTGTGCTGATAGACGAGCTCGTCGACGGCTCTTCCCGGCTGAATGCCCGGCCCAGAGATGAGCAGAGGCATGCGTACGCTGCAATCGTAGAGATTCTGCTTGCCCATGAGACCGTGCTCGCCGACAGCGAGGCCATGGTCGGCGGTGAGGATGACGTACGTGTTCGAAGCGCGGCCGGATTGCTCGAGCGCAGCGAGGATTCTCCCAATCTGCGCATCCAGGTAGGAAATCAGGGCGTAGTATTCGCGGCGATGGAGTTGAACCGCCTCTTTGGTTCGCGGAAAGGGTGCGAGCATTTCATCGCGCACGCGAGCATCTCCCTGGTCGAACGGATGCTCGGGAAGATAGTTGGGCGGAATCTCGATCTGATCCTGCGGGTAGAGATCCAGAAACTCTTTGGGCGACTGACGGGGATCGTGCGGCGAGTTGAAACCGACATACATGAAAAACGGCTTGTCGCGATGCGCAAGCTGTTTGGTCAGGAAGTCCGAGGCCACATCGGCATAAACGCTGCACGAGTGTTCGATGCGATCGGGCGCCGCGCTGCGCCAGAGAGCTGCGCTGAGCCATTGGCCGCGCTGCGATTCGTCGTCGGGCCGCCAGGTGTTGCCAGGGCTGGGGCGATTGTAGGCCATACCTTTTTCTGGAGTGGAGATCAACATAGCGGGACCGATGGGTCCGAGTTCGCGAAAACTGCGGCCGAGCAAGGGCGGGCTCAGATGCCATTTGCCGCAGATATAGGTGTCGTAACCAGCAGCACCCATGGACTGGCCCCAGGTCTGCACGTCTTCATCATGTTGCTGAGCGCGAAACGCCGTGAGCCCAGTGTTGAGCATGGTGCGGCTGGGAACGCATACCGCGCCCGACCAGGAGCCCTGATGAAAGCAATGGGTGAAGACCGAACCCGACGCTGCAAGACGATCGAAGTTCGGCGTATGCACTTCGCGATTGTTGATCGAGTGAATGGCGCGATAGGTAAGATCGTCCGCAATCATGAAAAGGAAGTTGGGGCGATCGTCGCACGCGGCCGGCGGAGCGGTTGCGGCAAGCGCATGAGGGGCTGCAATGCCCGCGGGCAAAACACTAAGAAACTTGCGGCGGTCCATAGAGCGCTCCTATTCGATTTGACCGGGATGCGGGCAGCTTGCCTTCCTTCACCGTGCTAGCCGCCTGCTCTCTTCGGTTCGATCCTTGGCCTTTCTGGAAGTTGCGCCTCCAACTCTTGCATGCGGTTCCATAAATGTTGTTGCTGGTCCGCGTATTTCGGATCTCCCCAAAGATTCTTGGTCTCCGCCGGATCGTTCTTCAAGTCGTACAACTCGAACTCCTGCGGCTCCATCGTGTAATGGATCAGCTTGAAGTCGTCGGTGCGAATGCCGCGATTGGGGCGCACGCCCTCGGGGTTCACCCACTCGTAGTAGCGGTAGTACCATTCCTTGCGGAAGTTGGCATCAGGCGCCTGGGCCAGTGGCAGCATGCTCTTGCCTTCCATCTGCGCGGGAATGGGCACGCCGGCGAGATCGAGGATGGTCGGCGCTATGTCGATATCAAGAACCGCTTCGTCGCGCACCGTTCCCGCGGGAATGCGTTTGGGATAGCGAATCATCATGGGCACGCGGATCGAGGGCTCGTGCATCAGGCGCTTGTCGAACATGCGCCACTCGCCCAGGAAGTATCCGTGATCCGAACTGTGTACGATCGCCGTGTCTTCGAGAATATTGTTTTTCTCGAGATAGTGGAAAATCTTGCCGACATTCTCGTCCACCGCGACCAGGCCGGAATAGTAATCCTTCACGACTCCTTCGAACGATCCGCATGCTTCGTGCCCCGGAGAGGTGCCGATCTTGTTTTTCGCGGCGACAAAGCTGGCGGGTTTGCCGGGATAACCTTTCAGATCGTCGTCGAAGGTGGAAGGGATGGGAATGACCGTTCCGCGATAGAGGTCGAAGTGGCGGCGCGCGCGGAAGAAGGGCTCGTGAGGCGCGACAAACCACACCAGCAGGCAGAAGGGCTTGTCGCTCTGGCGCATCTCAAGCCAGGTGATGGCGCGGTCCACGGCGAGATCGTCAGGGTAGACGTTTTCGTAGCGCTGCTCTTCGCCGACCTTTCCGTCGCGTCCTTCCTTGAAGAGCGGGCGAACGTAGTTGTTGCTGGCATCATTGTGGCCGAAGTAATAATCCCAATGCCGCTCTTCAACGCCGTTGTGAATATGCACCTTGCCGACGATGGCAATCTCGTAGCCGGCATCGCGGAGCAAGTCGGTGAAGAGCGGAATGTCGGCGGGCAGTGGAACCTGGAGAAACTGATTGGCAAGCGCGCCCGAAGAACGAGAGTAAAGACCGGTGAGCAGCGTGGCGCGCGCCGGCGCGCACAGCGCGTTGGTGCAAAATGCATTGCGGAACATCATGCCTTCGCTGCCGATGCGGTCGTGGTTGGGAGTCTTCAGGATGGAATTTCCGGCAATCGAGAGAGCGTCGTAGCGCTGCCCTTCGCCCAGAAAGAACACGATATTCGGCTGCTTTGGTCGACCCTGCGCTGACGCGAGCGGAACTCCGGCTGAGCCTGCCAGCAGTGAGCCGGCAAGAACGGCTGAGCCTTGCAAAAACTCGCGACGCGTAGTTTCTTTTCCAGGAGGATTCGAGGGTGAGTTGGAAGCTGAAGAGGAATGTGACGACATTTCCTGGGGCATATGCGATTCTCCGGTGTCTTGCAGGAACAATCGGTCGTGATGTTATGTCTGCGCTCGAGTATTACTCGAACGCTCGAAACGATGTGGCGGCTCGATCAGCTAATCCCAATTACATTGAGATCTTCAGTGTGATTCCCAATTGCGATGCAGGTCCCGATGGCGGTTCAGCCGGGAGCTGCACGTGTAAGCCGGTTGGTTGCTGCTGAAAACTGAGCTTGTCTTGATAGCCGAGCAATGCAACGTTAACAATTCTTCCGGGCCTTTGTGCGTCCTCTGTGCCCAGCGCTTGAATGACGACCTCACCTTTGGGCCAGCCCATGACGAATGCGTAGATAGTACTGGGCCCCTTGGTCGTGAAGCGGATATCGTCGGCGGTGAGCGGCTTGCGCTTGCGTTCATTGAAGGCCGCGCCGGGCGTGGACTGATTGAGCGTCATGGCCGGCCCTTCGCCGTAAATCTTCCAGGGCCTGGTCGCGTAGATGCCTTCACCGTTCACCTTCATCCATGCGGTAAGGTCCGCAAGGAACTGCAACTCGTCGGAATCGGGGACGCCGTTGTTCGGCAGCGGAATGTTGAGAAGCAGATTTCCGTTTTGACTGACGATATCGACGAGCAGATCAACGACAGTTTTCGGCGTCTTGTAGCGATGATGCTGGAAGAGCGGCAGGCTGTAATGCCAGCCTCCAATGCAGGTGTCGGTCTGCCATGGCTGTGTGCGAATCTGATTGGCCAGGCCGCTTTCAAAGTCGAGCACGCACTCGCCCATGGCGCAATCTTCCTCGCGCTTGCACGTGTAGACGGCTTGATTTTTGCCGCCGTGCAATGCAGCGCTGAGGTTGTAGAGATTGGCAACCACACTCGATCCGTAGTCCTCGAAAGGGAAGGGACCATCGCTGTAAAGCAGATCGGGTTGATAGCTATCGACGAGATCGCGCATGCGCAGGAACCAGTGCTGCTTCCACGCGTCGGGAATTCCGGCATCGTTCCAGGCAAAGTTTCCGCGCGCCCACTGCGCGGTTGCGGCCTCATGGTAAAGATCGAAGTGCGCGGGATCGTGGCCGTCGTAAGGCACATCTTGCAATGGGCCTGTCTCATCGGCTCCGTGCGCGACGCCAAACCACTTGTAACTGATCCAGAGATGTTCCGACACGCCGAATCTAAGCCCGCGAGCCAGGGCCGATTTCTTCCACAAGCCCACGATATCTTTGTGCGGGCCCACTTTCACAGCATTCCAGCGGTTGTACTTTGAGTTCCAAAGATCGAAGTTGTCGTGATGCACGCCCATGCTGACGAAGTATTTCGCGCCGGCCCTGGCATATAAATCCATCAGGTGCTCGGGATCGAAGTCGGCGGCCTTCCAAAGAGGGCAGAGATCTTTGTAGCCGACCTTGGAGGGATGGCCGTAGGTCATCACGTGATACGGATACTGGCCGCTGGTCTGGACGTACATGTAGCGGGCATACCAGTCGCCGCGCTCGATTCCCGACTGCGGGCCCCAATGCGACCAGATACCGAACTTGGCATCCTGAAACCAACCGGGAACGGTGTACTCCTGCAAGGCCTCACGAGTGCCGCGAAAAGGTCCGGGATGAATGGCGAGCTGCGGCGCGGCATTTCCTTTCGAAACGCCGAGGGCGGCAATGGCTGCGGTTCCGCCAGCCACGTATTGCAAGGCGGCTCGTCTGGTGGTTTGCACGCTGCCCTCTCCTCGCGAGAAGTACTTGTATTCGATTACAGTTATCGGTAACTGCCGTACAACTTGGGATACTAGACTGCGCACACTGCATTGTCAAGAAAGGAAATCGGCGGCGGTGGCGAGATGCATTCTCGCGCGATAGTCTGGCGCTTCGATAATTTTTGCCGCCCGGTGCGCATTCCCACCCTTTCGATTTGTCTTCCCTCACATGTTGCCATCAAGGCATCAATCCGGATGCCGGCCGCTTGCCATCGTGCAGCCAGCTCAGCAACTCGTCGAACGCCGTCACCTCTTCCTTGGGCGTAAAGTTGCAGTGTCCATTCTCCTCCACATATTGCAGAACAAAGTTGTCTTCGTGCCCCCGCCGCATCACCTGATTGCTGTACCATTCGTCGGTGGACGCAGGAATCAGCCGGTCGTAAAGCGTGTGCACCTCCATCAGAGGCCGCAGCAGGTTGCCGGTTGGAGTGAAAAATTGCATCAGGTACTGCGCCGCCATTGGATCGCCGGCATAGCGTTCCACGCCGCGATTCAGCGCCGCATCGTCTTCCGTCCCCACGTAAACAAGGTTGCGATTGTCAAAAGGCTGCCCGCCTGCCTTCTGCTGAAAGTCCCTGACAACGTATGCGGCATACGCGGCCTTGCGAGCCAGATCGTCGGCGCCACGCACCTGGCTCAACGCAGTCATCGCGGCCTCAGCTTTTGGATTTGCCTCAATCGCGGCGCGAAGCTTCGCAAGAAGTTCCGGTGTCTGCCGGTAGTCTTTTGGGATTGCACTCACCTTCGGCAGGATACCGGGAAAGTAATACTCGAACGCCGCCAACTGCGCAACGCGCATCTGCATAAAGTCATACGTCGGAACCAGCGGCCCGCACATCGCCAATGCCGCGCTGTAGATCTTCGGCGACTGCTCGATGGTCTTAAGCGTGAGTGCGCCGCCCATCGAATGCCCGGAGACGATATTTTCGTTAGCCTCGCCGAACTTTGCCGTGAAGTACTTTCGCAATGCCTCGGTTTCAACAACCGCATGTTCCAGGGCCCACCCGGTCACGGAGAATTGGCTCTGCAGCACGGCGAAACCGCGCCGGAACGCTTCAGCCTGCAATGGCCCCAGTTTCTCCGATACGGAATACTTTATTTCTTCCGCCGAGTAGCCGTGGTAATAGACCAGCAGTCCGGCGTTTTTCCATCCCTTGGGCACGTCGATGCGGTAAGACACGCCTCGCAGCCGGCCGATCTCCGTCGTGCCTGCATCGGTCACTTGCAGTTGCTGCTCGGTGATTTGCGCCGCGGAATTTATCGGGGCCTGCGTCGGCGCCTGCGCTACGGCGACTCGATCCCTGACGCCGCCCAAGAGGACCACGCACAAAAATGTCGTCCATCCAAAACTTCTTGCGAATTGCATTGCGATTCCACTCTCCTTCAAAAATAGTCAGTTTGCTTCGTGAACTCTGTCGGCGCTTGCTATCACTCTTGCTCTGCAATCAAAACGCGGCCGCCAGGTGATTCAGTCTTCCCGGCAACTTTTGGAACGCTCCCAACTACAGCCCGTAGGGCCTTTTGGCGTAAGCGCCAGCGCCGGGTCGTAGTCCAGGTTGGGAGTCGGCATGGTTGCGCGCATTTGCGCACGCCAATCGCGCAGTTTGCGGCGCAACTCTTCGGCATTAGGAGCAAAGCTCGAGGAAAAATCGTACTGCTCACCGGGATCGAGCGCGAGATTGTAAAGCTCCACGTGTGAGTCCTCAAAAAATTCGATCAGCTTCCAGTCGCCCTCGCGGATTGCGCCCGTAGGCGTGCCACCCTGATCGCTATAGTGCGGATAGTGCCAGCAGAGCGTGTCGCGTGGCGGCGCGCTTTCCCCGCGGAAGAGACCGCCGATGTCGATGCCATCGCAGGGTTGCGGCATCGCGCCTGCGCCGGCCAGTTGTGCGAAAGTTGGCGAGAAATCAGCGCCAATGACCGGAACATCCGAGGAGCTGCCTGGACGCGTGACTCCGGGCCAATGCACGATGAGCGGCTCACGAATGCCGCCTTCGTAGAGAAATCCTTTGCCCGCGCGCAGGCCGCCATTATTGGCGATGCGATGCAAGTCGGTTCCCTGGAATCCGACCCCTCCATTGTCGGAGGTGAGGACGATGATCGTGTTGTCCGCAACTCCGGCGCGCTCGAGTGTGGCCCGCAGACTGCCCAGGGCCATATCCGTACTCTCAATCATTGCGGCATAGACGGGATCGGGCTCGTCAAGTTTTGCGTTCTTTGTGCCGCCATTCTTCCGGCGATACTTTTCGATCATCGCGACCTTGGCTTCGAGCGGAAGATGCACGGAGTATTCGGCCATGTAAAGGAAGAACGGCCCCTTTGCCGCAGCCTGCTGGACGTAAGCGTCCATCTTTTCCGTCAGCACATCGGTGAGATAGTCGTCTTTCGTGTAGCCCTGGAGATTGTGAAATTGAAATGGTCCGAAATAAGAAGGCGGTTTGCCATGGAGATCGCCGGCGATGTTGACGTCGAAACCGAAATTCTCTGGCAGATATCCATCGCCGCCAAGGTGCCATTTACCGATGGATGCGGTTTGATAACCGGCGCGCCGCAACTGTCCGGCTATTGTTGCAACACCAGACTCGAGATGCTGTGCGCTGGCTGCCTCGCGCAATTTCTTATGGGGATAGACGACGCCGGGAATCCACTGCGTGAGTTTGAGCCGCGCGGGCGATTGGCCCGTGAGGATCGATGCGCGGCTCGGAGAGCACACCGGCGCGCTCGCATAGGCATTGGTAAGTCGCATACCCTCGCGGGCCAGGCGGTCAATGTTGGGCGTTTCGCAGAATGTGTTGCCATAGCAACCCAGATCGCCATAGCCGAGATCGTCGATCAGGAAGAAAACGATATTGGGCCGCGACGCGGGAGGAGTTTTGGGCTGCGCAGAGGTCATCGCGCCTTCCAGAGAACGCGGCAGCGCCGTCGAAAGCGCCGCGGCCGACATCATGCCCAGAAAGTTTCTTCGCCCCACAGCATTTATTCGTGTTGACCGATCCGGCATCATGCACCTCCCGGGAAGAGTAAGTTGCGCAGGGCGAAAGCCAGGGAACAGGCTCCAGATTAATCCCCCGATTTTAGCCTAACCCGATTTTTCCGTCTGGACGCCAACTTCCTTAAACGTTATAGTAACCGTGAACGCAAAACGCCCGCGGCCCGCCCGACTCGCCGCGTGATGAAATCAAAGCGAAAGAAGGGGAACGAGATGAAACTTACTCGACGGCAAGCGCTTTATTTGATGGGAAGTGTGGCACCTGCCTTGGCCGCGCCAGGGGGCGTGCGTCGCGCCTTTGCGCAAACTTCCAGCAGCACACCCGAGGTCACGCCCGGCAAATTCACCGCAACCTGGCCCTCGTTGAAGGCCTACACCATTCCCGACTGGTTTGCTGATGCCAAGTTCGGCATCTGGTCCCACTGGGGCCCGCAATCGGCCGTAGGCGATGGCGACTGGTACGCGCGCAACATGTACATGCAGGGGTCGGCGCAGAATCTTTATCACGTGCAGCGCTTCGGGCCGCCGTCAAAGGTGGGCTACAAAGATCTCATTCCGCTCTTCACCGCCGATCGCTGGGATCCCGAACACTTGATGGACCTCTACGCCAAGGCCGGCGCCAAATACTTCTTCAGCATGGGCGTGCATCACGACAACTTTGACATGTGGAACTCGAAGTACCAGAAGCGGTGGAATGCGGTGAACGCCGGGCCGCACAAGGACGTCGTCGGCATGTGGGCGGCAGCGGCGCGCAAGCGCGGGCTTCGCTTCGGCGTGAGCGAGCACCTCTCCAACAGCTTTGACTGGCTTGCGCCCGCGCACGGCAGCGACACTTCCGGACCGCTGGCCGGCGTTCCCTATGACGGCTCCGATCCTGCGTATGCCGATCTTTATCACGATTACAGCAGCGAGCCAGCGGACTTCGCCAAAACGGCGAAGGCCATGGGCCGCGTGGCGCCCGACAGTTGGAAGATGGAGTATTTCCATCGCATCAAGGATCTCGTGGATAGCTACCAGCCCGACCTGCTCTACACCGATGGCGGCATCCCCTTCGAGGAATACGGGCTTTCGTGCCTGGCCGAGCTTTACAACGTGGGTCCTGTGGATGTGCGCGGAGCGGCGGAGGCGATCTACACCAGCAAAACCAAAGAAGACTGCGCTGAGGGAGTGTGCGCCCTCGATCGCGAGCGCGGCGTAGCCGGCAACATCTGGCCAGTACCATGGCAAACCGATACTTGCATCGGGCAGTGGCACTACAAAGTGGGTCAGGTGTACAAAACGCCCAAGAAGGTCATCGATCTGCTGGTGGATATCGTCAGCAAGAACGGCAACCTGCTTTTGAATTTTCCGCTGCCGGCCTCGGGCGAGTTAGACCCGGAAGAAATGAAGACGCTCGAAGGCATCACGGCGTGGATGAGCGTGAACGACGAGGGAATCTTCTACACGCGGCCGTGGAAGATCAACGGCGAGGGACCGTCGATGACGGTGAAGGTCGCGCAGCAAAACTTCAACGAAGGCAAGCAGCCCGATCTCGGCGCTCAGGACATCCGCTTCACAACCAAAGGCAAAACCCTGTTCGCGTTTATTCAGGGTTGGCCGCAGCAGCCGATCACCATCGAGTCAATGGGCACGGCAAGTCCACAGCAGCCGGAAAAAGTGACTGACGTGCGCATGCTCGGTCGCAATGAGGCGCTGCAATTTACACAGGACGCCACCGGACTGCACGTGAGCCTCGCCGGCGATAAACCTGCTACCGCCGATCTTGGCATCACGCTGAAGATCCGCTTTGCTTAAACCGGAAAGGGGAGGTGGGTAGCACTGCGATGCAAGCGCCGCGCGAGCATATTCGCTGGTTTTTGCTGCCGGTGCTGGCCATCTCCTGCGTCGCTCTGCCGGGTTTCGCGCAACCCAACCCGCAACCCAAATTCGAGCCGGCCGCGCTGGTGAATCCCCTCATCGGCACGGCCAACTCCGGCAACACCTTTCCCGGCGCCGTGCTTCCCTTCGGCATGGTGGCCTTCAGTCCTGAAGAGCTTTTGCCCGGCCCAGGGCGCCGCATTCCGCCAGGTGGTTACGCCTATAACGCAACCACAGTGCGTGGCTTCTCGCTCACACACTTGTCGGGCGCGGGGTGCCCGGGCAGCGGCGATTTTCTTTTCATGCCGCTCACAGCCGAGGTCAAAGAATCGCCTGCGCGTGACGTTCGCGACCCCGCGTATCTAAGCGAAATGCGGCATAACAACGAACGCGCTGCGGCCGGTTACTACAGCGTGCAACTTGAAAATGGCGTCATGGCGGAGCTGAGCGCAACGCCACGCACCGGTGCGGCGCGTTTTACTTTTCCGGCCGGTCAACCCGCCACGATCCTCATTCGCAGCGCCGACAACGAGACGCTCAGCACCGATTCCCATGTGACCATCGATGCAAAGCGCCGCACGGTAAGCGGCTGGCTGCAGAGCGGCGGTTTCTGCCGCGGCGGACTGCCGTCTAGCTATGACGCCTACTACAAAATCTTCTTCGTCGCGCACTTCGACCAGCAGTTTACGGCCTATGGAACGTGGAAGGACGCGGCCGTTCAGCCGGATAGTCAGTCGTCCTCGGGCGGCACCGCGATCGAGGGCGAAGACGCGGAGGGACGCGGCTCCGGCGCCTACGTCTCATTTGCCAGCGCAGCGGGAACCGTCGTCGAAGTGCGCATAGGAATCTCCTACGTGAGCGAGGCCAATGCGGAGGCGAACCTGCGCGTCGAGTCTCCTGAAGGCCTGTCGTTCCGTTCCATCCGCGCTCGCGCCTTCACCGCATGGAGCGCGGCACTCGGAACCATTCAAGTGAGAGGCGGATCACGCGAGCAGCAGACCGTTTTCTACACGGCTCTCTATCACGCACTGCTGCACATGAACCTGGCCAGCGACGTGAATGGCGAATATCGCGGCATGGACGAAGAGACGCATAGTATCGCAAAGCCGCAAACTGCACAGTACGCAAATTTCTCCGGCTGGGATGTGTATCGGTCCCAGGTGCAACTGGTTGCGCTGCTGTTTCCCAGAATCGCCAGCGACATGGCGCAGTCGCTCTTGAACCAGGCAGACCAATGGGGATGCTGGTCGCGCTGGACACACGAGACGGGCGCAGCCAACGTGATGAATGGCGATCCGTCGGCGCCTGCGATCGCGGAGATCGCCGCATTCGCGGGTGACGGCTTTGCTGTGAAGCAGGCCTATGAATCGCTGCTCACTACGGCAACAACACCGCATGAAGGACACCGATGTTCGCGTCCGCATTTGGAGCAGTGGTTATCGCTGCATTACCTGACAGCCGCGAGTGAGAGGCACGATACTTCGGCCGCCGATACGCTGGAATTCTCCACGGCGGACTTTGCTCTTTCGCAACTTGCCGCGCGGCTCGGCCGGACAGCGGAAGAAAAGGAACTGCTCGTGCGAGCTCAATATTGGAAAAATCTCTTCAACCCGAATGCCACGCCTACTGAAGGTTTTTTGCAAGCCAGAAATCCGGATGGAACCTGGAAGACTTTCGATCCGGCCAGCACTGATGGCTTTGTTGAGGGAACGGGTGCGCAGTATCTGTGGATGGTTCCCTTCAATGTGCGCGGCCTGTTTCGACTGCTGGGCGGCAATGAAGAGGCGATCCGCCGGCTCGACAGTTTCTTCCACGATGCGCAGGGCAACTGGGCGCTACTCAATGGAAAGTTGTATCCCGGGTTCGATAATGAGCCGTGCCTTGAGACTCCATGGCTCTATGATTTCGCTGGCGCCCCCTACAAAACGCAGCAAACCGTTCGCGCCATTCTCGATACGCTTTGGCACGACACGTCCGGCGGCATTCCCGGCAATGACGATCTCGGAGAGATGTCTTCCTGGTATGTGTGGGCGGCGCTCGGCATGTATCCGGAGATTCCGGGCAGAGCGGAATTGGTCCTCGCATCGCCACTTTTCCCGGAGGCGGAGATACACCGGCTATCGGGGACGATCCGCATAAAGGCTCGCCCACAGAATGCTTCCGCCTTTTTCATTGAGAGCCTGCACGTAAATGGCCGCGTATGGACGAGTCCATGGTTGCCTGCATCCTTCGTGCGGCGGGGTGGCACACTCGTGTTTACGCGGGGCAGCCGGCCGCACCGGGAGTGGGGCGCGGCGCAGGCGGATGCACCGCCTTCATTTGACTTTCATTGAGGCAGGGAAGCGGAAGGCTGGCGCGCATTTACGACCGGAAAAGGCCGCCGCTGCAAACGCCATTTCAAGTTGACAGACACGCAGCCTCATGCGAGACTTCGTCCATCCCCTCACGCAGGGGCATCAGGAAAACCCCAGGAGTCAAGGTGGCCCCCACACTGAATTGCGCTCGCTGCGTAGCTTGTTGTTGCTAGCTCCTCAAGCCGCAATCTGTCCGCGCCGATATTTGCGCAACTCGCTCCCTCGTTGAAATCCTTCAAATTGAACTGGTTGTTTTTGGCGCGGAGCTTTACCCGAAGATCCAAATCCGATGGCTCGGTAGCCGGCAAGCAGAACCGGCAGCCTGATCCAGTGGAGTCCTGGGCCGCAGTTATAGGTCTCGGGCGATGACAACAAAGCTCTTTCGAATACAACCGGGGAATCGCAGTCGCCGCAATCGATTTCAAGAGGAACCACGAAAATTGACACGCGGTGGGTCCGGCCGCAATCCGGCCGGGAAAATTTTCTTGACAAAAGAATCCCGACTGGCAAATAATGCTTTTCCAGCAGGATCATCGTTAACTGTAGCGCTTCATTTGGGATTTTCTGCCGATTTCCAGTTTCTGGTTGAACAGCTCAAATGCTCATCGACAGAGCCAGGCCATCAACGAAACGCCAAAACGAATGCGTGGATTTGTAATGCATTACAAGAGGGCACAAAGAGGAGGTCTCCAGATGTTGTTCAGACGATTTTTGCGCGAGGCACACAAACTACTTCCGCTCGTAGCGGTAACGATTCTCTTCACTTCTGGCCTGGCGATATCCGGGCAGACCATCACCGGCGACATTACCGGAACCGTCTCTGACCCCACGGGCGCGGTCGTCGACAAAGCCATTGTGACCGCGATCAATGTTGACACTGGAGTCAAAGTGTCGACCTCCACCAACTCCGCGGGGTTTTACACCATCCGATTTCTGCAAATCGGCAACTATCAGGTGCGCGTGGAAAAACAGGGATTCGACACCCAGGTGTTTCCGTCGTTCGCGCTGGAGCAGGGCTCCATTGTCAAAGTCGACTGCAAGCTCGCAATCGGCAAGACCTCCACGGTGGTCCAGGTGAAAGGCGATCTCGAGCCGCTGCTCGATACCGTAGACGCCATGACGACTACAACACTGGATTCGACTGCCATTGAAAACATCACCAACAACGGGCGGAATTTTTCCCTGTTCACAGCGCTGATTCCAGGTGCGGTAGATACTTATCCGCAGCAGCTTTCCGGGCAGTTTGCCACGGAGCGGGACGCAAACCAGACTTCCGAGATAGGCGCGAACGGCAATCGCGCGCAGGGCAATGACTACGTTCTCGACGGAGTGGAGATCAACGAGACCGTCACCAACCTGATCGGCTATAACCCCAACCTGGACGCGCTGAGCGAGGTGAAGGTGATCTCCGGCAATCCCGACGCCGAGTATGGCAACTCCGTGGGTATGACCGTGCTGGCCGCGACCAAGAGCGGGACCAATAAGTATCACGGAACGGCCGGGATTTACATTGAGAACGAAAATCTGGATGCGAACAGTTGGGCCAACAAGAACAAAATCGCGCCCACTCCGATCACCGCCATCAATCCATTCGAGCAAAACATCTGGAGCGGCGCGGTCGGCGGTCCGGTGCGAGTTCCGTGGCTCTTCAACGGACGCAACAAGCTGTTCTTCTTCATGGATTACGAAGGCACACGATCCTCAACCGCGGGATCGACAACGGCTTCGGTCTTGTCGGCAAAAATGCGCACCGGCGATTTTTCCGAGCTGCTCAGTCCGGCGATTATGTGCGGCGGAACCTGCTCAAGCCAGAGCAAACTCATCCAGCTCTACAACCCGGCTAACAGCTTTGCAGCGTATCCGAACAACCAGATTCCGGTCAACAATCCGGTGGTGAAGTTCCTGGTGGCTCATCCCAACATCTATCCCCTTCCGAATGCCACGCCCTCGGGTAATTCCCCGATTGCCAGCAACTACATCGGTTCGCATCAGAGCAGGAGCCGCAACGACCAGGGAGATGTAAAGATCGACTGGACGCCGACCGACAGGGATCGCGCGTCGTTCCGCTATACGCAGGGCGAGGCCAGCGACTACACGCTCAACCCCCTGGCGATCGAATTTCCAACACCCAATGACTATCCGGTAAAGGGCTTCGCCATGGATTACGCGCACACCTTCAACGCCAATCTCGTGAACGATTTCACGTGCTGCTTCTTCCGCACGCGTTACACGAGCTCCCTTCCCCTCGATCTGACCGGCCTGTTCGGCACCCAGGGTAACTCCATCGTGGGTATTGGAACCACGACGCAAACGGTTCCAGGGTTCTCGCAACAGAACTTTCCCAATGGCGGCGTCTCGGCCGTGGGCGCCATCGGCGGCGGATCGGACGAAGTCAACAATATCTTCAGTTATGTCGATAACGTGAGTTACCAGCACGGCAGGCACCTTTTCAAGGCGGGCGTGCAGTTCGAACGCTATCAGCAGAATTACTTCAGCTCCACCGGCGGCTTGCTGGGCTCGTTTGGGTTTACCGGAGTGTACACGTCGAATCCGAATGTGGGTGCCGGCAACGCTACTACTCCCGGCGCGCCCGGATATGGAACCGCAGATTGGGTCCTGGATGAGGCGCAGAACGAGGCCTATGGCACAGCTCAAAAGATTGGGCAAAGACAATGGCGCGATGCCTATTACTTCCAGGACAACTGGAGATTTCGTCCCCGGCTTACTTTGTATCTTGGAGTCCGTTACCAGTATGACCAGCCGGTCTATGAGGCCCACAACAAGGAAGCGAACCCGCTCGCCTTATACGACGGGAAGGGCGGCTACACGATGCTCACGGCGGGGGTAAACGGCGCCAGCAGAGCGCTCTACAACCCGACTTATCACGATATCTTGCCGCGCTTCGGCGTCGACTATCAGGTCAAGCCTTGGTTGGTCCTCAGCATCGGCTACGGCGACGTGTCGTTTATGGAAGGCGGGACATCCGGAGACCGGCTCACAGAGAACGCGCCGTTCCAATACAACTTCAACCTCACGGGCACTCCTCCAGGAACGAGCAGCCCCGGAGTGTTCTTCCAGGTGACAAATGGGTTCAGCAGCACCAATCCCAGTTATACCGGATCGCAGTATTTCAGCTTCAATCCGCATCTTCAGCCGGAGGTTGTACAGAACTACAACGTGACACTGCAATACGAGATGGGTAGTACCCGGTTGCTGAAGGTGGGCTATGTTGGCCAGAAGGGTTACCACCTGATTGAAGAATACCGCGGTAACCAGGCGGTAAATCCGTGCATCGTCGGCGGAGTAATTGAGCCGTATAACTACAACAGCGGCGGTAATAACTGCGCGGTGATCAACCCGACGCCCTTTGCACAGCTGGTTGGACAGGGCGGCAATGTGATCACAACCGACTCCAGCGCTATCATGGAGTACGACGGCATGCAGGTGCAGTTCCGGCAAACGCTGTGGAACGGCCTGGATTTCACAGCCAACTACGCCCTAGCGAAAGCCTTTACAGACGCGACTGGTTTCCAGGCCGTCGCCGACGTGAACGGCACAGGCGTGGCGCCGGAAGATTCGTACAACGTTCCGCTGAACTGGGGACTCGCTGGTCAGAGCGAAAAGAGCACTTTCAATGCCAACGCTGTATATCAATTGCCCTTCGGGCGTGGCCATTTGCTGCTCAACAAAGCCAATCCCATTCTCGACGAGGCGATCAATGGCTGGAAGTTATCGGGTGTCGTGCTGGCCTACACGGGATTTCCGAATACCGTATCGGCCAGTTCGCAGGGCATTCAAACTTACTACAACGGCGCGCCCCAGCAACGGCCGATGAAGCTGGGCGTTCTACAAAAGCTTACGCCATACCATCAGAATGGCGGCTATTACTACTTTGGAGCGCAGACAACTGCTACCATCGGGGCAGCCTACGGAACTGTTCCCAACGGCGCCTTTGGAACTACCAAGGTAGGCGACCTGCGCGGGCCGGGATATGTTGCGTACGACGCCTCGGCCTTTAAAACCTTCACGATCTTCCGCGAGCAGACGCTGGGCTTTGAAGTAGATGCCTACAACGTTTTGAATCACGTGAATTGGCAAAATCCGAGCACGAGCTCTGGTAATGCCAGCACCTTCGGCGAGATCACCGCCGTGCGCGGGCAAGAGCGGCACTTGCAAATCGCGGCCAAGTATACCTTCTAACTTCCAATGGCCCGGCTGCTGTCTGGCCGGGCCTATTTTGTTCGTTCGCCAGCAAACGTTCATACCAGCCTATTCCCGCCGCTCGAAGTTAACATTGCTAAGTCTGAATAAGGGGCACATCTTCTTGCGGAATCGTATTTCAACTTTGCTTTCGCCGGCTCTTATTGCCGCGTGTTTCGCGCTGCTCGCAGTAGCTATAACCGCTGCCGGTCAAACGGCACAAACCTCCTCGTCTCCTGCGCCAAGAAAGCTACTTGAGTCCCGGCTTGCGCCGGGCGTCACAAACTCCGCGCCGGCCTCTCCGCAATACGTTCAGTTGCAGCGCCGCCTTGCACAGGGCTGGAATACCTGGGACGTGCAGAGCGTCACATCGCATGTGCTTCTGCCCGACGGATTGGCGATCCACGTTGGCCTCGAGCACAACACTACCGAGCTCGTCGATTCGTTTCTCTCCAATCCGCTCATTGGCCGCCTGGCGCGCGGTGCGGAGCAAGTTACTCCCGGCCCGCATGCCTGGGACGGCAGTTACACCGACCTTCGCATCACGTGGAGACACAGCTCCCTTCGCATTCAAAGCGCTCACGACGGCGAAGGCCTGGTCATTCTCGCCACTCCGCTCGACGAGGCACCCAACACTTCCATGCCGCCGACCCTTGTCTTCTCCGTCGATTACTTATGGAACCGTCCCGGAACTGTCACCCGAAAACCGGCGAGCATTGTGGCGCATAATGCAAGCCGCACTATGGAGATCTACTGCGTTTCTTCAAACCCCGAGAAAGCTAGCGCGTCTTGCGGCGAGGATAAGGACGTCAACATTCCGGTGAGCGGTCCATACTTCGCGGTGGATTTCCGCGCCCCCGTCGCGTTGAGTGCGGGCCGGCCGCACACGCTCCCCGAAGTTCGGGCGATCGTCGAACACGCGCGCCTTGCATATGAGCACGCGCTCGCGGCCGAAGGCAGCCGCGCGCCCCTCGTCGATGCCATCGAGACAACCATCGGATGGGACACGATCTACGATCCCGAAATGCAACGCGTTGTCACGCCCGTGAGCCGAGGGTGGTGCACCGGTTGGGGTGGAACCGTGCTCTTCGAGTGGGATACCTTCTTCGCAGCGTCGCTTGCCGCAGTTGGAGATCGCGACTTGGCTTACGCCAATGCCATTGAGGCACTGCGCGGAGAAACGCCGGCAGGATTCGTTCCTAACTATGCGCGCTCAGGCGGCTGGAAGAGTTTCGATCGCTCAGAGCCTCCTGTGGGTGCGATCTCTGTGCTGGGGCTCTACCAGAAATTCCACGACCGCTGGTTTCTTGAGGATACTTTCGCGCCCTTGTTACGTTGGAATCGTTGGTGGGCGCAACACCGCGATAGGGACGGCTACTTGACGTGGGGCAGCGACGGTGAGAACCAGCCTGCCAATCTCGACGATTCATCGATTGGTAAGCGTGAAGGGGCTATCCTCGAATCGGGTTTGGATAACAGCCCGATGTACGACGACGTGACCTATGACGGCGACACGCACCAATTGGAATTTGCAGACGTGGGCCTGATGAGTCTCTACATCGGCGATTGCAACGCGCTGGCGCAAATCGCTGCGGAACTTGGGAAATCGGCAGAGGCTAAAGAGCTTGCCGAGCGCAGCCAACGATATCGCGCCAAACTGGCCACACTCTGGGACGACAAGATCGGCATCTTTCTCAACAAGGATCTGCACACGGGCCAATCGAGCCTGCGCCTTTCGCCAACTAATTTCTATCCCTTGCTGGCCAAAGCTGCAACGCCGGAGCAAGGCCGGCGCATGATGAATGAGCATCTGCTCAACTCCGCGGAGTTCTGGGGTCAATGGGTAATTCCCTCTATCTCGCGCAACGATCCGGCCTTCGACGACCAGAAATACTGGCGAGGAAGAATCTGGGGACCGTTGAATTATCTGGTCTATCTCGGCCTCCGCAACTACGCCGATCCAGCCATCAGCAAAGAGTTCGCGCAGAAATCCTATGCGCTCTTCGAGCAGGAGTGGAAAGCAAACGGGCACGCGCACGAAAACTACAACGCTGCTACCGGCATGGGCGACGACGTGGATAGCAGTGACCGTTTCTATCATTGGGGAGCTTTGTTGGTCCTCATCGAATATATGCAAGAGACGCAAATCCAGGAGGAAATCAAATAGCACGCATTTGCCGGCGTGCGGGGCAGTTATCCAAGAGCCATGTAAATTGGAATGATCCTGAGGAACTTATGAATACTTCGTCAATTCGGGTGGCTTCGCTCTTGTTGGCCTTTGCCTTCTCCGTCTCGACACCTGCGCAGGACGCAAAGCCAATCCAGTTCTCCGAAAGAGCCCAGCAGACGCTGGCGCGCCTCGACAGTTTTGGAACGCTGGACGCGGGCCCCTGGAAATATCACCCTGGCGATATGCCAAACGGAGAGGATCCGCAGTTGGACGATTCCAACTGGCAGACAGTTACGGCGCCGCATCCCGGTCTATCAAGCGATGCTATTTGGTTGCGGCGCGAGATCGTCATTCCAAAAGAGCTGAACGGGTACGACCTGACCAATGCGCGCATCGAGTTTCATGTCGCGGTAGGCGCAGGCGGACCTGCGCCACTCATCCTTTATATGGATGGGCGTCAGGTTGCATTAGGTACGGACCTCGCTCCCATCGTGCTCTGGGAGAAAGCCAAACCGGGAGACCATACGCTGATTGCGGTAAAGGCGCTGGCCACCGATGTTACAAAAGTATTCCGCGCGGTGAGTGTCACCGTCACCACCGATCCGGCACGGCCCAGCCCCGGGGATCTTTCCACCGAGATTCGTGCAGACAGTTGGCTTCTGCCGGCGATTCCTGGAGGTGGAGCGCAAGCCAGTGTGCTTGAGGAGGCCGTGAATGCAGTAGACCTGCAAGCGCTGGACCAGGGAAATGCGGTGGCCTTCGACGATTCGCTCAGAAAAGCGCAAGCCGTTCTTGCGCCGCTTGAGCCGTTGCTTCAGGTCGCCACAATTCTCATGGTCGGCAATTCGCACATGGACGCGGCGTGGATGTGGCCGTGGACCGAGACCGTGGAAACGGTCCGCCAAACCTTTGGCACTGCCGTACAACTGATGAGTGAGTATCCGCGATACACCTATGCTCAGTCGACGGCGCAATACTTTGAATGGATGCAGGACAAATATCCAGTTATTTTCGATCGCATCCGCACGCGCGTAAAAGAGGGCCGTTTCGAGCTCGTAGGCGGCATGTGGATCGAGCCCGACCTGAACATTCCCGACGGGGAGTCGCAGGTGAGGCAGATCCTCATTGCAAAACGGTATTTCCAGAAAAACCTCGGCGTCGATATCAAAGTGGGGTGGAACCCGGATAGCTTCGGTTATAACTGGCAGCTTCCGCAGATCTATAAGAAGTCGGGGATCGATTACTTCGTCACTCAGAAGATGAGCTGGAACGATACTAATCAGTTATCACTGAAGCTCTTCTGGTGGCAAGCTCCCGACGGCAGCCGTGTCCTCGCGTACTTTCCCCACGGATATGGCAATGGCACAAATCCCATCGATATGGCGAAGGACTATGCCCAGGCGGCGGCGCTCAATCCCGGCGCCAGCGAGATGATGCATCTTTACGGCGTTGGCGATCACGGCGGAGGGCCGACGCGCGTTGTGGTCAATCAGGCGCTGAAGTGGGAACAACCCGATAAGTTTTTCGCGCACACAGAGTTTGCAACGTCACTTAGCTTCTTTCACGATGTTGAGAAACATCTCGACACGGCCGCGTCCCCGGTATGGGATTATAAAACGCTCGCGTCCGGAGAAAGCTCGTTGCCGCATCCCGTGGACGGAGACATCAGTCTGCCGGTGTGGAATGACGAGCTCTATCTTGAGTATCACCGCGGCACTTACACCACGCAGGCCGCACAAAAGCGTAACATCCGCGCCAGTGAAGAATGGATGCTGAATGCGGAGAAGTACAGTTCTCTGGCATGGCTCGCTGGTGCTCCGTATCCGCAGAGCGACCTTAACGAGGCATGGAAGAAGGTGCTCTTCAACGAGTTTCACGACCTTGCGGCGGGGACAGGCATTGCGGATATTTACAAGGATGCGGCAGACGATTTCGCGCGGGTTCACTGGGTCGCGGACCAGGCCACAACGCAGTCGCTCCGTGTTTTGACTTCATATATTGATACGCAAACGGCGCCGGACACGGTTCCAGTGCTGGTCTTCAATCCTTTGGCCTGGCAGCGCACAGACATTGTCGAAGCTCACGTGCAGTTGCCGACCGCTGCAAACACCATCGCCATAAAAGACTCCGCAGGGCGCCATATTCTCACGCAGATTCTCAGCCAAACGCCAGAGACGCATAGCTTTGACGTGTTGATGCGCGCCGGCGATGTTCCCGCCCTGGGCTATGAGAGGTTCACTGCGGCTCCCGCAGCCACTGCCGACTGGCCCGCTCCAGAAACTGACCTTCGCGCCAGCGGTACGACACTTGAGAATGTGTATTTTCGCGTGGTCGTCGATCCCCTCACGGGCTGCATCACGAGCCTCTACGACAAACGGGCGAAGTTCGAGTCGATTGCTGCGGGGAAGTGTGGCAATGAACTGCAAGCGTTCCACGACAAACCCAAAGCATGGGATGCATGGAACATCGATTCCGATTATGAGACGCAGCCGTACAACTTAGGAGCCGCGCGGAGCGTTCAGCTGATAGAGCATGGCCCGCTGCGCGCCATCGTGCGAGTAATCCATTCCACGGCCAGTTCCACATTTGTTCAAGACATCACTCTCTATTCCGGGATCGACCGCGTCGAGGTCGCGAATCACATCGATTGGCATGAGCATCATATCTTGCTCAAGGCCGCATTTCCGCTTGCCGCTACTTCTCCTTACGCTTCGTATGAGATTCCTTACGGAACGATCGAGCGGCCGACCACGCGGGATAACTCCTATGAGAAAGCGCGCTTTGAGGTGCCCGCGATTCGCTGGGCCGATCTGGGAGACGGCAAGCACGGCTTTAGTCTGCTGAATGACTCGAAATACGGTTACGATGCCAAGGGAAACGTCTTGCGGCTCACCTTGTTGCGGAGCCCTGAGTCTCCCGATCCCAATGCAGATCAGGGCGCGCAGGACTTTGTTTACGCGCTCTATCCTCACGCTAGCGATTGGAAACAGGCACTGACTGAGAGGCAGGGCTGGAGCTTCAACTACAAGCTGGAAGCGATGCAGGTGGAAAAACACGGCGGCGATTTACCAGCCACCTATTCCTTTATTGCTGTCGATCCGGAGAACGTGATTTTGACCACGGTCAAGAAAGCCGAGGACGACAATGCCCTGATCCTGCGAGTCTATGAGTGGGCGGGTTCGACTTCGAGAGTCAGAATTCATTTGCCACATGGCGCTCTGTCGGCCGTTGAAACTAATCTAATGGAGATGCCTGAAGGAGCTCCCCTTCCCGTGCAGAATGACTCCGCGATACTCGAGGTCAAGCCATATTCGATCAACACCATCAAAGTGACCTTTAACGGCATGGGACCGGGTTTTTGGACTTACAAGCCAGCAATTGCTTGGAAGTGATAACCAAGCAGCACGCATGTTGTTCTGGTGTTATTTGAAGGACAGGATATGTTGCGTTATCGACACGACAGTAATTCAAATAGTGCGGAAATCGCCCGTCATTGCGTTTGTTCCTGTCGAGGTCCAGGAGAGTTGGGTAATCATGGAGACTAGCCGCAACATCACTCGCCGCGATGCGCTTGGCCTGTTGGCCGGCGGCATTGTCGCGTCCTCTGCCAGCAGTGCGTTTCCATCAGTGGGAAAGCCCGCAAAGAAGCCTAATGTGGTCTTCGTTCTAATGGACGATGTCGGCTACGGCGATCTTGCATGTTTGGGAAACCCTGTGATCAAGACGCCGAATATTGACGCGTTATGGGGAAAGTCGGCGCGATTCACTGACTTTCACGTGAGCCCCACATGCTCTCCTTCGCGTTGTTCATTGATGACGGGGCGACACTGCAACGAGGTGGGGGTATGGCATACGATTCATGGCAGGAACCTACTGAGCCCGGATGCGGTTACTCTGGCGGAGTGCTTTAAGTCGCAGGGATACCGGACAGCTAACTATGGTAAGTGGCACTTAGGCGATAACTACCCGTGCAGACCGCAAGATCGTGGCTTCGACGACGCAGTGGTTTGCGGAGGGGGAGGGATCTGGCAAGCGCCCGACTACTTCGGCAATGACGATGTGGACGACAGTTACATTCACAATGGGAAATTTGAAAAGTATCGCGGATTCAGTACGGATATCTTCTTTCAGTTGACGATGGACTTTATTGCCGATGCCAAAAAGAACGATGCGCCGTTTTTCGTCTATCTGGCAACGCCTGCCGCGCACGAACCCGTGTGGGCAAAAGAAAAGGACGCAGCGCCGTACGAGAGTGTGGCGGGCCTGCCTCACGCGGGATTCTACGGGATGATCGCGAATATCGATGAGAATCTGGGCAGGTTAGTGCGCTTCCTCGAAGATCAACAGCTGGCGGAGAATACGATCCTGATCTTCTCTAGCGATAATGGCACCGGCGAGGGCGATCAGGTGTTCAATGCAGGGATGCGCGGCTCTAAGTCAGCGGCCTACGAGGGCGGCCATCGCGTGCCGTTGTTTTTCCACTGGCCTGGTGGCGGCATTGCCAAGGGAAGAGATATCTCCACTCTCACCGCGCACATCGACCTGCTGCCGACGCTGGCGGACCTGTGCGACCTCAAGAATCGTGGCCACGACATCGACGGAGAGTCGTGGCGCCCGCTGCTTTACGGCGATAACGATAGGTGGGCAGACCGCACTATTGTGATCGACTCACAGCGCGAAGAGAATCTGGTGAAGTGGAAGGATACCGTCGTGATGACGCAGCAGTGGAGGCTCGTCAATCCGACTCCACATGGGAATCCGAATCGCTTGGAGCTTTATGACATTGCGAGGGATCCCGGCCAGCAGGAAAATGTCGCGGCGCAACATCCGGATGTGGTGAATGCTCTGAAAGCCGCCTACGAGACCTGGTGGAAGCAGGTGTCGGCAGACGGAGACGAGTATGTCAGAATCGTGATCGGCAGCGATCGCGAAAACCCCACCCGGCTAAATTGCATGGATTGGCATGGCGACGGCTCCGACATGGCCAATAACCAGAGCCAGATCCGCAGTGGCCCCTTTGCAAACGGATTTTGGGTGCTCGATGTAAGTCGCGCGGGGCGGTATCGCTTTGAGTTGCGGCGATGGCCCCGTGAATTAGATTTACCGATTAACGCCGAATACCACGATCCAAAACCAAACCGCGAGAAGACGCCGGGCATTTCAATTGGCGCGAAACAAGCGGGTATCATCATCTGCGAGTTTAATCAGATAAAGCCCGTGCCCGCTGATGCAAAGTTTGTGGAGTTCGAGATGCAATTGGACAAGGGCCCCACGAGCCTTCTCACCGCTTTTTACGACGATGTACTGAACGAGCGCGGCGCATATTACGTCTATGTGGAACGGAAATGAGAATGATCGAGGCTTTGGAAGGGAATGACAGCCATGCAATTTGATCGGCGTGGTTTTCTGGTGGGCGCGTTGAGCGCCGGCGCGCTGAACGCAACAGCAGGCGCATTGCGCGCCCAGGAAGGGGGATCCGCCCCGGCTCCCTCTTTACGCGCTGATTGGTTGATCGATCCGTCTTCCTATCTTGCCAAGTTGACGCACTCTGCCGATGGCCGCGAAGTGACGATTGACAATGGTCTGGTGCGGCGGATATTCCGGTTGGCGCCCAACGCGGCCACCATTGCAATCGATAACTTGATGACTGGCGAAAGTGAACTGCGCGCGGTACGGCCCGAGGCGCAGGTGACCTTAGACGATTATGAGATAGAGGTCGGTGGGCTGGTGGGCCAGCCAACGCAGAGTTACTTTCTTCCAGAGTGGCTTGAAAAGATGACTGCGGATCCGCGCGCATTTCACTTCGTACGTCTGGAAGAAGGGAAGCCGGTGGAGCGTTTTCCGTGGAAGCGCGTCGCGAAGTGGTCGACTGAAGAGTTGCCTTGGCCGCCACCGGGCGTGGCGCTGACGTTTCACTATGCAGCGGGACCGCAAACGCCAGTCACAAATGTGAAGCTACGTGTGCATTACGAACTTTATGACGGCATTCCAGTTATTGCGAAGTGGATGGAGATGGAGAATGCCGGTGACAGCGCACTTATTCTGAATTCGTTCAAGGCTGAGTTACTCGCCCTCGTCGAGTCGAGCGCCACGAAGGCGGCTCCGCTCCAGCACGACGGTTTGCTCGATATGCTGGCTCCCATGCACATCGAGACCGATTACGCCTTCGGTGGAAACATGCAGGCCGCGAAGGACAATGTGGCGGTTCACTGGGTAACCGATTCGCGCTACCACTCAGATCAGATGTCGCTATTGGAGTGTGCGCCGCCTGTGGGGCCCGAGCTGGAGATCGGCTCCAGGGAAACCTGGCGATCGTTTAATGTCTTTGAGTTACTGCACGACAGCAGCGACGCTGAACGTCGTGGCTTGGCGCGGCGCAAAATGATGACGACGCTGGCGCCCTGGGTCCAGGAAAACCCGCTGTACATGCACATCCGCTACGCGGAGCCCGAGAAAGTGAAATTCGCCATCGACCAGTGCGCGGCTGTGGGCTTCGAGATGGTGATGCTGAGTTATGGCAGTGGCTTCGACATAGAAAACAGCAGCGCAGCATATCTAAGTCAGATGAAGGATTTGGCAAATTACGCGCGCACGAAAGATATTGCCATTGGGGGTTATACGCTCCTGGCGAGCCGCGGCGGCGATGCCAAGGACTTGATTATCGATGTGAAAACCGGCCTGCCTGGCGGCGGAAGATTCGGGCCATCGCCATGCCTTTGCAGCGAATGGGCCGATAATTACTTCAAGAACGTACACGCGTTTCTCGACGCGACCGGCATGAATGTCTTCTTGAACGATGGCTCGTATCCTGGCGACTTATGTGCGTCGACGCATCATCCCGGTCACAAAGGATACTTAGATTCGCAGTGGCGGCAGTGGCAGGCAATTATCAAACTCTATCGTTGGTGCCGAGAGCAGGGTTTCTATCTCAAGGTCCCCGATTGGTACTTCCTCAATGGGTCGAGCAAAACCGGCATGGGATACAACGAGCTCGATTGGTCGTTGCCAAGGCAATATCAGCCCGTAATTGAACGGCAGGATATCTACGACGGGACGTGGGAGAAAACGCCCAGCATGGGATGGATGCATGTTCCGCTGGTTGAATATCACGGCGGTGGTGAAGCCGCTACAGTGGAACCTCTGCACGAAAATCTGGCGCACTACGAGACGCGGCTTGCCGATCTGTTAGGCGCGGGTGTGCAGGCTACGTGGCGAGGCACGCGCCTGTATGACACCGAAGAGACTCGGCTGGCGGTCAAGAAGTGGGTGGACTTTTACAAGCGTTATCGAGCGATCCTGAACAGCGACATCATTCATTTGCGCAGGCCCGATGGTAGAGATTGGGACGGCATTCTGCACGTCAATCCGAAGCTGGAGATTCGCGGCTTCGCGATGATCTATAACCCGCTCAATGAAGAAATCAAACGGGAGATACGATTGCCGCTTTATTACACGGGGCTTGCGGCGACGGCGCGCATTCAGCAGGAGGATGGTGAAGCCAGGACATTTCAACTGGATCGCGATTATGGCGGAGTCGTACCGGTTCGTATCGCTGCGCAAAGCCGGACGTGGCTGATTGTGAAATAGAGACGCTATTCGCCGCGCAGAATGCGCGTGACGATGCGGACGCGTTCCGCGAGCGATGCGGGCGCCGAATCTTCAGGAGGGAGTGACCCGTGAAAATGCTGCGCACGCGTAAGCCGGGAAACTTCCCGCGCATTGTGGAGACGAAGGCCGCCGCCAACCGCAACAGCAATACGGTCGGATGCGCGTTCCACGAGGCGCGCGATCATTCGAGAGCCCGCGACTACGTCGGCAGCGCCTCCAGAGGTGAGAACGCGATGGCAACCAGCGGCGATCACATCTTCCAGCGCTTGTTCCAGATGAGGTGTCGCATCAATGGCGCGGTGAAAGGTGACTTCAAGGGGATGGGCCAGTTGGACGAGTGCGCGAGTGCGTTCAATATCGACGGTGCCGCTGTCGAGAAGTACGCCGAGAACCACACCGGCAGCGCCGACACTCCGAATGTACCGAACTTCGTCGCACACGGTAGTGAAGGCGGAGACATCGTAATGAAAGCTTCCGGCATGGGGACGCACCATCACGTGAACGGGAATCCCGTAGCCGCTGACCGCCTGCTCGATGAGCGCGTGCGAAGGTGTGAGACCATCCACCTGAAGTGCAGTGCAAAGTTCGATGCGATCCGCGCCGCCTTCCTGCCCAGCGAGGCATGCTTCCAAAGTTTCGGCACACAATTCGAATACCATCGGATGGCTCAGGCTCCTGTTCTCGTTGCAGCGACCCGAATGCGGCTCTCAAACCCAGGGCGCGGTCAACGCTAACTGTAATGTAAACTGAAATCGCGCATTCGTTCGTACTCGATCGGTAGCCAGTTGGCTTCGGGAGGCAATGGAAAATGGTTGCACGGTTGAAGGATATCGCCCAGGATCTGGGCCTGTCAGTCGTGACCATCTCGAAGGTTCTGCGCAATCATCCGGACATTGGCGAGGAGACACGTAAACGCGTCCTGAAACGGATGAAGGAGCTGAACTACCAGCCGAACTTTGCTGCCCGTTCGCTCATCACCGGCCGCAGTTGGACCATCGGCCTGGTAGTGCCCGATTTGCTGCATCCATTCTTCGCGCAGATTGCCAAGGAAATCTCCGTCGAGGTGCGAAAGAAAGGCTATAGCCTTTTCATCTCTTCTTCCGATGAAGATCCGGCTTTGGAGCAGGAAGAGATCGCGCAACTGCTGGCGCGCCGCGTGGACGTGATGCTGATCGCCTCGACACAGTGGACCGTGGAGAGCTTTCGCCGCATCGAGGAACAGAAGATTCCTTACATTTTGCTGGACCGTCAATTCGCGGGATTCGAATGCAATTTTGTGGGCGTGGATGACATGGCGGTAGGCCTGCTGGCCACAAAGCACCTGATTGAGCAGGGATGCAAGCGCATTGCCCACGTTCGCGGGCCGGAAATCAGCACCGCCATTGGACGCCTTGAGGGATACCGGCAGGCGCTTGCCGCGCACCTGATGGCTCCGCTGCCGGGTCACGTGATTTCCATCGGTCCATCCGGAGATCACATGGGCGACAAGGCTGGTTACGCCGCGACCGTGAAGTTGCTTGCCGGCAAGAACCGCCCGGACGGGATCTTCTGCTTTAACGACCCCGTCGCTTTGGGTACCATGCGCGCCATTCTCGATGCCGGGTTGCGAGTTCCCGACGATATCGCGGTGGTGGGTTGCGGAAATCTGTCGTACTCGGATTTTCTCCGCGTGCCGCTTTCGTCGGTGGACCAGAACAGCAAGATGATTGGAAAGATTGCCGCGGCCCTGGCCCTGAAACTTGCCCAGGGCAAGACGCCTGCACGCCCCAAGAGCACATTGGTCACGCCGGAACTTGTGGTGCGTGCCTCAAGCTTCAGGGCAAATCAGAGGCCGGAGCCGGAACGCGCCCGTCCCTCCTGATTCCAGACGTTCACGGGCGGACACGCAACTTACACAGCGCATGCCAAACCCTGCGGGGCCCTGCCACGCCGGTTGGCGAGTTGTCCTGGGGGTCAGCGCCGCTTTAATCCAGCCGGCGGAGCCGTGGAATTGCGGATCACCAGGTGCGGTTGCAGCGCAGAGGCCTCCGCGACGCTCTCGCCCTGGACTGTCTTCCAGAGCAAATCGAAGGCCCTTGCCGCCACTTCGCGCCTCGGGTGCCGGATGGTGCTCAGCGCAGGATGCACCATGGTAGCGATGGGCAAGTCGTCGAAGCCGATGAGCGACAGATCGCGCGGAACATGAATCCGACTGGCATGTGCGGCCTGCAACGCGCCCACAGCCATCAAGTCGTTTGACGCCACAACTGCTGTGGGCCGAGGAGAGCGCGCGAGCAACGCGTCCATCGCTTTGCGCCCGCCCTCCACCCGCAAATCTCCAATGGCGATCCACTCATTGCGGACGTGGATGCCGTGGCTCTTCAACGCTGCGGTGAACGCATCTTTCCGCCCGCGCGCCGAATCCAGCGACTGAGGGCCCGCGATGAAACCGATGTCGCGATGACCGAGCGACAGCAAATGCTCAAGAGCTTCGCGGAAGCCTGCCGAGTAATCCACCGGAACATTGGGATACTTGTGGGCCAGTTTGCGCTGGTTCATCAGGACCATGGGGATACCGGCCTGCACCGCTTGCTGCAAAGCGTCTTCTTCCACCTCCGAAGTCATCACCGCAATGGCGTCGACGCTACGCTCGATCATGCGGCGGATGCTGCTGTGCAGCCGTTTCAGATCGTAGTTGGTATGCGTGAAGATCACCTCAATGCCTTCGGCAGTGGCCAGGGATTCGAAAGCGTCGATCAACTCGGGGAAGAAGGGATTATTGACGTCGGAAACGATTAATCCGAACAGCCGCGTCCGGCCCACTCGCAGGCTGCGGGCATTGGGATTGGGGATGTAATGCATCTCCGCAATCGCGCGATGCACGCGCAGCGCGGTCTTCTCCCTTACTCCGGGAAACCCGTTCAAAACCCGGGAAACCGTAGCCGTTGAAACATTAGCGCGTTTGGCAACCTGAACGATATCCATAAGCTGAGGCTGTGGCCATCTCATTGTTAATACAGTTGACTGATCGAGCGCAATGCATGCCTTGGAAACACGCACGGGTTCGGCCGTTTAGGCGCACTCTATTTCGGCCGCACTCGGCATCTGGCCCGCACTTCGGCCAGAAAATCAGCATAATATGTAATCCTTTACAATAAGCCCACAACTGCGCTATGGTTTTCTCGACGCTTCTCGCCATTTGTACAAGGATTCCTATTATGGACCGGCGATCATTCTGTGGCCTCACCGCGGGGGCCCTTTTCAGCAAGAAGATACTGGCCAGCCAATCCCCAGCCGCAGAGCAACCTGGAACACTTCGCTTTGCCCAGGAGCGAACCGGCGGTGGTCCTTTTCTTAATCACGGCCACGGCAAGCAGCCGCACATCCTGTTGATCAGCGCCGACATGGTTGGACCCGATCTCTACCATCCCGCGCGGTCCCTCTCCAAGCACGTGCAAATTCCCGCCATTCGCTCGTTAATAGAGGACGGTACGTTTTTCTCCAACGCTTTCTGCACTGTGCCGCTCTGCTCGCCATCGCGCGCCTCTTACCTGACGGGCCGATACAGTTATGTGCAGGGCAACGTTGAGCGCGCCCCCGAAGGACTGGAGACCGAGCTCCGCGCCGACGACATCATTTTTCCGGAGTATCTGAAAGCTGCCGGCTATGTGACCCGCCAGGTGGGCAAGTGCCACGTGGGCGCGAAGAAGTTTCGCGATGCCTTCGGCGATAACGATCAACCCTGGGATCGGTGGTCGCCTCCGGTATTCGACGATGACGAATTCCTTGCCTATCAGCGCGAGCTCGGAGTCAAACCCCAGAAATACGCGCGGGAGATTGTCTTCCGCAGGCAGGATCGCACCACGCCCGGCAACTCGGCCGGCGGCTGGATCGTCCAGGAAGACGGCAAGCCGTATCCATTCGAAGCGCAGTACAGTTACTTCCTTGGCAGGAAGGCGATTGAAGCTGTGGAGAGCCTCGCCGGCAGCGGTTCGCTCCAGCGCCATCCCATGTATCTCGAGCTCGACTTCTTCGATCCGCACCAGCCGTTTTCAATTCCCGCAGGATTTGAAGACCGGGAGCGCGAACTGCGGCAGATCATGAGCTATCCGGATTCCTGGCGCGCCGCTCAGCAGCGCGACTTCCAACGCGCGCCCGACGAGCCGGAGATCGTCGACATCTATCGCCGCTACTGGGGAATCTACGCCCCCGAACAGTTGATCGATTACCGCATCGCCTACGTTCTGCAAATGGAACTTGTCGACCGCGTCATCGGTATGGTGCTCACGCGGCTCAAGGAGCTGGGACTTTACGACAATATGCTCATCGCTTTCATCTCCGATCACGGCGAGATGAACGGCCGGCGCGCCACGGTGGATAAAGGTGTCTATCTTCATCCCGATATTGCCCGCGTGCCCATGATCTTCAAGCCGCCCGCCACTCTGCCCAGGCAGCATGCGACCGTGCAATCGCCCGCATCGCTCCTCGACCTCTCGCAGACGATTTTCGATTTTGCGGGTATCACACCCGAGGCTAAATTCGACGGCATCTCGCTTCTGCCCGCGCTCCAATCCGGCCAGGGCCCAGAGGAACGAACTATTCTCTTTTTCGGTGGGTGGCATGTCGGCGTCAATTTCGATTGCGGCATCCAGCGCCGCGCCGCCGATGGACGCCGCTATCTGTATTCGTACAATTGCACCTCGCAAGTCGACGAACTCTTCGATCTCGACAGCGAGGATGCGGTCAATCTGATCTCCAACCCGGAACATGCCAAGGCCCGCAAGGAGCTGATCCAGTTCCTCGGCGCTGCGCTCCAGGCGGATCCGCGCTGGGCGGGCTATTGGGCAGAGTTTCGCATCGCTCGCTTCAACGATTTGCCGCGCACAGAAGGCGATATGCAGCTTTTCGGCATGCCCGACTGAAGCTTCTTTTCGTCGTGTCGCCACTGCTGTCAAAAACGTTCGCGTTGCGAAGGATCGTTTCCGAGAGACGCATCCATGATCCTCTGACATGTAGGCTAGGTACATCGAAGAATTCAGGCAACGGCAATTTGCCGTTTGCTGAGGCTGGAAATGGATCGATTGAAACAAACAGGCTCCGGCCCGGCTTGCGATTCCGGAGCAATTGACCCGCTGAACAAGGGTATTGCATTGATCGAGCAGCCGATTGCCCACGATGAGATTGCGCGGCGCGGCTGGAATCTGCTGCGCGAGGATCTCACGCTGCCGGCAGCAGTGCTTTATGAAGAAGCGCTCGAGCACAACCTGGAATGGATGCGGCAATTCACGGACGCATACGGCGCGAGGCTGGCTCCCCACGGAAAAACTACGATGGCGCCGCGCTTGTTTGCGATGCAACTGGCGGCGGGCGCCTGGGGCATTACGCTGGCCACGGCGCATCAAACGCAAGTTGCCTATGCGCACGGCGTGCGCCGCGTGCTCATGGCGAATCAGCTCATCGGCAAGCAGAATATAGCGATCGTTGCCGGTCTCTTGCGCGATCCCGACTTTGAGTTCTATTGCCTGATCGACTCCGCCCAGCAAGTAGATCAGCTTGGAACGTACTTCTCGCAATGCGGAGCGAAGCTAAATGTGCTGCTCGAAGTGGGAGTGGATGGCGGCCGGGCCGGCGTGCGCAACGGTGAGCAGCTCCAGTCCGTTCTTGACGCTCTGAGCAAATGGAGCCACGCCATCGCGCTGTGCGGAGTTGAAGTCTACGAAGGCGTCCTCGATAACGAGGCGGCCATTCGCGCATTTCTGCTTCATGCCGTGGACGTGACAAAAGAAATCGCGGCGAAAAAGCTTTTCAAACGCACGCCGATTCTGCTTTCTGGCGCGGGCTCGGCCTGGTATGACGTGGTCGCCGAAGTTTTTTCTCCCCGAGATTTTCAAGAGCCCGTCGAAGTGGTCTTGCGTCCCGGATGCTATTTGACGCACGATGTTGGCGCGTATCGAAAAGCGCAGGACAGGATTCTCAAAAGCAATCCCGTGGTGCGGCAAATGGGCGCGGGGCTCAAGACAGCCTTGCAGGTGTGGGCATACGTGCAGTCTGTTCCTGAAGCAAACAAGGCGATTGTGGGCCTTGGCAGAAGGGATGCAGCCTTCGACTCGGGAT
The DNA here is from genome assembly GCA_031296305.1 of Occallatibacter sp. Classification (GTDB taxonomy): domain Bacteria; phylum Acidobacteriota; class Terriglobia; order Terriglobales; family Acidobacteriaceae; genus Telmatobacter. The sequence continues at coordinate 55,026 of JARLFZ010000006.1, forward strand.
TGCCTGTTCCGGCGTTGCACTTTAGGCCCGGAAGCGCCTCGCCGCATGCCGTTCCGGCACATTGGATGGTCACGCGCATGATGGATCAGCATGCGTACCTCGAGATTGCCGCCAACGATGACATTCGGCCCGGCGATATGATCGCATTCGAGATTGCGCATCCCTGCCTGACCTTCGACAAATGGCGCGTGCTGGCACTCGTGAACCGTGCGTACGATGTCGTCGACCTGATTCAGACATTCTTCTGATGTGGACCGCACCGTGGGACGTCAATTGGCATTGGTGATTGCAGTCACTTTGGGCCGCGTGCGCAGATCATACGATGACTAAAGGGCTCATTGTGCGCGTAGCCCGAGCGAGAAGGGATCTGCATGAATCTGGGATTTATTGAGAGCAAGACATACGACGAAATTTCAGTGGGCGACACCGCCGGGACTGAGCACGTTCTCACCACGGATGACGCGATGGCGTTCGCTTCGATTTCCGGATTCCATTCCGTTCTGAATATCGAGGAACGTATCGACCGCGCCGGGGGAATTCCTCCGACTGGGCCAAACATGTGGTGCGCCTCGCTCATCTCGGGCCTCTTCAGCATGAACATACCGGGGCCGGGATGCACGCTGACCAACGTCAGCCTCACATTCAAGCACCGCATCCACGTTGGAGATCGCATTCTCGTCAAGGTGCAGGTTACGGCCAAGGACGATGCAACGAAGACGATTCATTTCGATTGCGAAGCCAGCAATGGCTCCGGCACGCCGATCTTTTCGGGGACCGCCCAGCTCATCGCACCGGAGAAGAAGCTGCGCTGGTCCACACTCCCGGTACCGCAGCTCATCGTGAATAACCCCTATCGCCACTACCTCGGCTTGATCGCGCGTGCCACCTCAAAACCGGCGGTGAAAACTGCGATCGTCTGGCCGTGCGACGAAGTGTCGCTCGGCGGCGCGATCCAGGCATTCAAGGACAAGTTGATTGTTCCGGTTCTTGTGGGCTCTGAGGCGAAGATCCGCAGTGTGGCGGACGCTTTGCATCTCGATTTGGGACCCATTCAGATCGTTGACATCGACAACAGTCGCACGGCGGCCATGCGGGCCGTCGAAATGGCGCGCAAAGGCGAAGTGCAAATGCTCATGAAGGGCTCGCTGCACACCGACGAGCTCATGGGCGCCGTCGTTTCACGCGAGGGAGGCCTGCGCACGGGAAGGCGCATCAGCCATGTGTTTGCTCTCGATGTTCCGTCCTATCACAAGCCCCTCTTTGTGACCGATGCGGCAGTGAATATCCAGCCCGATCTCGAAACCAAAATCAGCATTCTGCAAAATGCCATCGACATGTTGAACACGCTCGAGGTCGTGAGTCCCAAGGTAGCCATCCTCTCGGCGGTCGAGTCAGTCAATCCGGCCATTCCATCCACGCTCGACGCCGCCGCCCTTTGCAAGATGGTCGACCGCGGACAGATTACCGGCGCGATTGTCGATGGTCCGCTGGCATTCGATAATGCTATTTCGAGCGATGCCGCAAAGATCAAGAAGATCAAATCGCCGGTGGCGGGTGACCCGGATCTTCTCATGGTTCCCAATCTGGAAGCCGGCAACATCCTCTTCAAGGAACTTCAGTACCTGGCCGGAGCGCTGGCCGCGGGCGTTGTGGTTGGAGCGAAAGTTCCGGTTGTTCTCACCAGCCGCGCGGACGGAGAACTGGCGCGCATGGCGAGCTGTGCCCTCGGCGTGCTGCTGGCAAAGCCGGCGCCTGAACCGCTGCCGGCATAGAACAGGTTGCAGAAATCCGGTTTTGAAAGGGCACGACTTTAGTCGTGCCGCAAAACGGCAACAAATCTCACGGCTTTAGCCTCTGAGGATGTTTTCGGACTGGTCGAGCGAATCTTGTGCGACCAGTTCAAGTGGGTGGGGCCTTTCTCTCTGTCGAGCCGGTAATACCGATTGCTTTTTCGCGCAGCCGGCTCACCTCATTCAACGTCTTCCGCGCATTCCTCAAAAATCGCCCGCTTGAACTGCGCCCGCTCAGTGCTCTGCGAGGCAGCGGGAGACTTCTGCCCGAACAGGGCAGCCGGGCGGTAGGATAAGGAGCGGAGGCAAGTGCGATGCTCATCGTTCACGTTCACGTGCACGTCAAGCCCGAGTTCGTAGAGGAGTTCAGGCAAGCCACCATCGAAAATGCTCGCGCGAGCGTGCAGGAGCCCGGCATCGCGCGCTTTGACGTGATGCAGCTTGAAGACGATGCGACACAATTTATGCTCACCGAGATCTACCGCACGCCGGAAGCGGTGGCCGCGCACAAGCAGACGGCGCACTACGCGAAGTGGCGCGATGCGGTGGAGCCCATGATGGCCGAGCCGCGCCAGAGAGCGCAATACAAGGCCGTCTTTCCCGATCCTCAGAGTTGGTAGATCCATGCGCTTCGAGTTCGCGACCGCAACGCGCATTATTTTCGGCGAAGGCACAGCTGCCACTCTCCCTGAACTGGCGCGCAGCTTCGGCGCCCGCCCGCTGGTGGTGACCGGCGCATCGACAGAGCGCGCGGCATGGCTTGTCTCTGCGCTCGCGGCGGAAACATTCAGCGTGCCCGGCGAACCCACAGTCGAACTGGTGCGCGCGGGCGCGCGGCGCGTGCAGGAAGCCGGCTGCGACGTCATCATCGCGATGGGCGGGGGCAGCGCCATTGACGCAGGCAAAGCGATTGCCGCCATAGCCACCAACGGCGGCGAGCCGCTGGAGTTTCTTGAGGTGGTGGGTAACGGGCGCGCGCTTGCGGTGCAACCGCTGCCGTTTATTGCCGTGCCAACCACCGCCGGCACCGGCAGCGAAGTGACGCGCAATGCCGTGCTGGGATCCGCGGAGCACGGCGTGAAAGCCAGCTTGCGAAGCCCAATGATGCTGCCGCGGGTCGCGCTGGTTGATCCCGAACTGACGTACGCCCTGCCGCCCGCTGTCACCGCGGATACCGGCCTGGACGCATTGACGCAACTCATCGAGCCTTATGTCAGCGCGCGCGCCAATCCGCTCGTCGATGCAATTTGTGTGGAAGGAATGGGCCGCGTCGCCAAAGCGCTCGGCCGCGCGTACCACGACGGCAGCGATAAAGAAGCGCGCCGCGACATGGCGCTGGCAAGCCTGTTCGGCGGCCTGGCGCTGGCCAATGCCGGATTGGGCGTGGTGCATGGCCTGGCGGCTCCGCTCGGCGGTCAGTGGAAAGCGCCGCATGGAGCGCTGTGCGCGGCGCTGTTGCCGCATGGCATGGCCGCCAATGTGGCTGCATTGCGAGCGCGCGCGCCGCAAAATCCTGCTCTGGAACGCTACGCAGTTATCGCGCGCCTGCTTACCGGCCGGAGTGATGCCAGCGCTGAGGAAGGCATCGACTGGGTGCGCGCGCTTTGCGGCGACCTCAACATACATGGGCTGCGCGCCTGGGGAATTGCGGAAGCCGATCTGCCCGCTGTCGTCGAGAAGGCGGCCCGCGCCAGCAGCATGCAGGCCAATGCGCTGCCCCTCACAGGCGAGGAGTTGCTGGCAGTACTCGCAGAAGCGTGGTGAGAAGTGGACTTGAGGATCGAGAGAATGGAGAGGGCGCATGGTTGAGTTGCGTGGTTCTTCCCGAGCGGTTGAGGTGATCGGCGTGCCTCTCGACCTTGGGCAGCAGCGCCGGGGCGTGGACATGGGGCCGTCGGCACTGCGCGTAGCTGGTTTAGCAGCAAAACTCGAGGCGTTGGGATTGACGGTGAGGGATCGCGGAAACGTTCCGGTGCCGGGAGCCGAAATGATGGATCGCGGCGACGCCAAGGCGCGTTTTCTGGTGCAGATTGCGCGCTGCGATAGGACGGTTGCCCAATGGGTCGACGAAGCGCTTGCGCGACAGGCGACGCCGGTTGTGCTGGGCGGAGATCACTCTTTGGCTGCGGGAAGCATTGCCGGTGTCGCGAGCCATTTTCGCGCGCAGCAAAAGACCATCGGCCTGATCTGGATTGACGCGCACACCGACATCAATACGCCTGATACCTCGACTTCCGGCAACGTGCACGGGATGCCTTTGGCGGCGCTGCTCGGGCTGGGACCAGCGGCGTTGAGCGATTTGCTGGATTGGTCGCCGAAGGTAAGCGCCGCGCAGACGGTGTTAGTGGGCATCCGCGATATTGACGCCATCGAGCGCGACAACGTGCGCCGTGCAGGAGTGACCGTATTTACCATGCGCGACATCGACGAAAAAGGTCTGCGCACGGTGATGGAACGGGCTATTGAAATAGCCTCCAACGGAACTGCCGGTTATCACGTTTCCATGGATATGGATTGGGTCGATCCCGAGGAAGCGCCCGGAGTGGGCACTCCTGTTCCGGGCGGAGCGACTTACCGCGAAGCCCATCTTGCGATGGAGATCCTCGCGGACCATGGCGGCATGCTGGGGCTGGATATAGTTGAAGTGAATCCAATTCTCGATGAGCACAACCGGACCGCGGAGCTGGCTGTGCAACTCATTTGTTCCGCATTCGGAAAGAAGATACTGTGAAACCGCACCAGGGATGCCGCACTGCAAGGAATGGACTGAACGGGCTTGCGGTCCGATGAGATTCCTGCTGCAGCCGGCAAATCACCTACGCGTGGAGGTTGTTCAATGAAAGCATTGGTCAAGAGCAAAGCCGAGCCAGGGCTGTGGCTCGAAGATATCCCGGAACCGGAGATCGGCATCAACGATGTGCTGGTGCAGGTGCATTACACCGGCATTTGCGGCACCGACGTTCACATCTACGAGTGGGACGAGTGGGCGCAAAAGACCATCCCCGTGCCCATGGCCATCGGTCATGAGTTCGTTGGCGAAGTGGTTGAGGTGGGATCGAATGTGAACGACTTCTTCGCCGGCAACATCGTGAGCGGAGAAGGGCATGTGGTTTGCGGCCGCTGCCGGAATTGTCTTGCAGGCAGGCGGCATCTTTGCGCCGCGACGAAAGGCGTAGGCGTCAACCGGCCGGGAGCATTTGCCGAGTTGATTGCGTTGCCCATGACGAACATCTGGAAGCACAGCGCAAGTGTGCCGGAAGAGGTTGCCGCGATCTTCGATCCCTTTGGCAACGCGGTACACACGGCGCTCTCGTTTCCAGTGCTGGGCGAGGATGTGCTGATTACGGGCGCGGGGCCAATCGGGCTCATGGCGATTCCGGTGGTGAAACACGCGGGTGCGCGGCACGTGGTGATCACCGATCTGAACCCCGTTCGATTGGATCTCGCGCGCAAGATGGGCGCGACCCTCGCCGTGAATCCCAATGAGATGCCGCTCGCCGACGTGCAGAAGCAACTGGGGATGGTGGAAGGATTCGATGTGGGTCTCGAGATGTCGGGCAATGCGCAAGCCCTTCGCGACATGATCGCCAACATGAGTCATGGCGGCAAGATCGCCATCCTGGGAATTCCCGCCAAAGAGATGGCGATGGACTGGCGCCAGGTGATCTTCAACATGCTGACCATCAAGGGCATTTACGGCCGCGAGATGTACGAGACCTGGTACAAGATGACGGTCATGCTGGAGTCGGGCGTGGACATCTCCGGCGTGATTACTCACCGCTTCCCGTGGACCGAATACGAAGCGGCATTTCGAGCCGCGCGCTCCGGCAATGCGGGCAAGGTGATTCTGGACTGGAGAAATGTGAAGTAGGCCCAGGAATTTTCCCGCGCGGGCACGCGCTGACATCGGAGACACTTGCCCGGCTTACTCTTGCTCGATCAAAAGGTGAACGAAACCTGCAAGTCGACGCTGCGGTTCGACGCGGCTGAGGAGAAGAATCCTCCCGCGACAGCGGTGGACTTGCCAAACAGCGGCGAATCGAGAACGCCAACGGGCTGCGCCAGGCTCACATTGTTCAAAACGTTTCGCGCCATGGCCGCGAAGTTGAGCGAGTAGCGCCGCGCCACTGCCTGATCGAGCCGCGGTGGGCCGCCGCTTCTGCTCAGGCCGCCAGGGCCGAGTCCGCCGCCACCGCCACCGGGCCCTCCACCTGGAGGAGGGCCACCGGGCCCGCCAGGGCCACCCGGTCCGCCGCCATTGGCGCTCGATCCACTTGCGACGCGCGGCCCAATGCCAAACGATTTGCTGACCCGCAGGTTCATGCTGAATTGCGTGGGCCCGTTGCCGTAGTTGTAGGGAATGCGCTGCTCGTTCCACGCCGGAGCGAGGTCGAAGGTTCCGTACGCCGTCTGCAAAGTGTCGGTGCTGCTCGCCGTCGCCAAGGCGGGACGGTCGTTGAATTGGTTGTCGCCGTTCAGATCCTGGCCGATGGTGATGTTGAACGGACTGCCGGAATCGGCTACCAGCATGGGGCTGAAGGACACACCGTAGGGCGCCTGCAGATTGCCGCCCAGCAAAAAGCGATTGCGAACATCGAAGCTGGCCCGGCCGTAATCGGCGCCGGGATTCTGCTGGTCGGAAGGGGCGTAGCTGGCGCCGGAGGTGTCGGCGTTGGCAAAGCTCATCGAGTAGAAGCCGAAGAGCGTGAGCCGTTTGGCGTTGACCGAGTAGTTCATCATCAGTTGATTCTGGTTGTACACGCCGCCCGACTGGAACTGGTAGACATTCTCGTTGATGCCGTTGGGGCGCGTACCCGTGCCTGTGCTCGCGTTGTACGTTGAAGGCAGATAGGCGTTGATGTTGTCGGTCAGATACTGATGCACGCCGCGCGAGTTGATATACGTCGCAGACATAGTCGCAACTTTGCCGAACTGATGCTCCACTCCCAGGGCCGCCTGCATATTGATGGAGGCCTTGAGGTGCGGTGCGGTCTCGTAGATGGTGGGCGCGGGCGCTGTCTGGCTCGTAGTCCCGTAGGTAACGGTGGTCTGCTTTTGGTTCACACCGTTGAAGCGGATCGTTTGGAGCACGTTGCTCTCGCCGAACCGGTCATAGAACCACCCGTAGCCGCCGCGGATCACCGTGCTCGCGGGTTTGTTGCCGTGCGCGCCGGGAGCCCACGCAAACGCAAAACGCGGCGCCCAATCGTCATGGTCGCCGATCCAATCCTGCGTCTCGTAGCGCAGGCCGTAGCTCAGAGTAAGGTTGGGACGCGCCTTGTAGTCGTCCTGGAAATACATGCCGAGATCGAAATAATTCAGGCTTAACGCGGCGTTTCCCGTTGTGATGCTGTACTTCGACGGGGCATTCGCCGCGTAGGACTGGCTGCATGTCGCCGTGGTCGTCAGGCAGGAATACGTATAGGTTCCGTTGAATCCGGAGTTCGAGTAGCTGGAATCGTGTGTGATGCGCAACCGCCCGCCGAAGTTGATGGCGTGCGCGCCTTTGGTCACCATGGTGTTGTTCTGCAACTCATAGCGATCCTGGTTATCGCGCACCGTGCCCATGCTGTTGCCGCCGCCGGTGAAAGCCCCGCCCACTGAAATGGTCGGGTCTGTGCTGTCCTTCGCAACCTGGCTGTCCCGGTCGCCCATGTATTGAAAGCGCGTTTCGTTGATCATGTTGGCGCCCAGCACCTGGGTGTCGCTCACCTGCAGTGTGTTCTCGTAATTGGAGACGTTGTAGGCCTGGCTTTCGAGAGAAAATCCCGAGACCCCGTCGTTGCTTTCAACCTGGCGATCGAACATGTAACGCACGGTCAGCGTGTTGTTGACGCCGAGCTGGAAATCGAAGCGCGGGCTCACATCCAGTCGCGACTGCGGGTTGGCGACGGCCGCGGTGTAGTTGTAGCTACCGCCGCTGGAGTTGAGCAGGTCCGCATTCACAATCGAGTTCGACTGGTTGTCGCGCCGAAAAACGCTCACAAACCAGGAAGAGCTCTTCGTGAGCGCGCCGCCGGCATTGCCCGTCAAAAACGTGCTGTAGTACGGCGGCTCGCTGGTCACAAACGGGTTGAGCGAATTGAATGTGGAGTCGTTGCCGTTCATCATGAACATGCCATGGAGCTTGTCGGTGCCGGGTTTGGTGAGGATCTCGATGCGCCCGTAGCCCAGCTTGTCGTATTGCGCCGAAAATGGGTTTTGGTTGATGCGGATTTCGCGGATCGACGATTTTGGCGGAAGCTGGCCGCCGGTGAATCCATCGATATAGATCTGCCCGCCGTTCGGTCCAGCCGACGGACCGGCCAGCGCATTCAGTTCGCTTTGCAACTCGTCGGGATCGTCGGAAAGCGCATCCAGAGCTTTGCCCTTGATGATGATGGCCCCGGCGTTGTTGTCGGAACTGGTACTGACGCCGGTGGCGTCGCCCTCCACCTCAACCTGCTGCTGCTCCATGGGCAGTTGCAGAATTACGTTTTGCATGGTCGGCTTGCCGCCGGCAACCTGGATGCCATCGAGCGAGAACAGTGCGAACCCCTTTGCCGAAACCGTGAGAGAGTAGCTCCCGGCCTGCAATTGGCTGAAGCTGAACGCGCCATTGGCTCCGCTCTTGACCGACTTTGAAAAGCCGTTGCCGTTGGCGAGCACGACCGTAGCCGAAGGAACCAGCGCTCCGGAAGGATCGGTGACAGTGCCGAAGACGCTTGCAGCCGGGGTCTGGCTCATCGCGAACGATGCCGAGAGAAGGGAAGCCGCAAAAACAATACTGAGAATGAATCTGGAGGTTTTCATGATCGTTCCTGACGGTAGGTTGCCGCCAATTACAGGAGACCGCGGATGGACCCGCCGTGCGGTCTTAATGGGTAAAGATGTGTAACAAAGTGTCACCGCGCACTTTACCATTTGTTACATTTTTTCCCGCCGCTTTTCGCTGCGATGGGCGTAGTCTCGAAGCAGCGGAAACATGACATGGAAGATATCCTGCTCATCGACGACGATGTTGAGCTTTGCTCCATGCTCACGGACTATCTGGGGCGATACGAATTTCGCGTGCACTCTGTGCATCGCGGCGACGAAGGGCTGAAGACTGCGCGCGGCAGAGACTGGGCGCTGATCCTGCTGGACGTGATGCTGCCGGGACTGGATGGCTTTGAGGTGCTCAAACAGATCCGCGCGTCGTCGGACGTGAGCGTAATGCTGCTGACCGCGCGCGGCGAGGACATTGACCGCATTGTCGGTCTCGAAATCGGCGCGGACGATTATTTGCCCAAGCCGTTCAACCCGCGGGAACTGCTGGCGCGCATGCGTGCCATCCTGCGCCGGCATTCGGGGGCTGCGACGAGAACCGAGCCGGCATTGCTGCGCGTCGATGATCTGGAGCTCGATGCCGCCGCGCGATCGGTAATGCAGGGCGGAAAGAAAATCGATCTCACCAGCGTGGAATTCGCGCTACTTGAAACCCTGATGCGCTTTCCGGGCCAGGTGGTATCGCGCGAGCAACTTTCAGAAAGCGTGCTGGGGCGGAAGTTCGATCCCTTCGACCGTAGCCTCGACATGCACGTGAGCCGCCTGCGGCGCAAACTCAGCGAGAATGGCGCGCGCGACGAGCAGGTGAAGACCATTCGCGGCGCGGGCTATCAGCTTGCGGTCGGTGCGGCCAGGCAAGCAGCGGAGGGCTGATTCGTGCGCAGTCTTTTCTTCAAGATTTTCGTGATTTTCTGGATTGCACAGAGCCTGATCTTTGCCATTTCGACCGTGCTGATCGTGCGCCATCACTTCGAAAGCCCCGACGTGCTTTTCGACGGATTGCACAGCAGCTTGGAAAACGATGCGCGGCGCGCAGTCGTGGCGTACGAATCAGGCGGTTGCGCAGCGGTGGATGCGCTTGGCGCGCAAATCCAACAGCAGATCGCATTGAAAGACGCTGCGGGGCAGGACTTGTGCAATGCCGCTGGCCTACCTTTACCCCCAGCCAGCGCGGACAATCCAACCCACATTACGAGCAGCCAGACGGGTGCGGAATTTATCTGGCGGGTTCCGATTACTTCGTCGAGCGGCAAAACTTATTTCTTCCTGCTCGGCCGTCCTCACGTGGAGCGGCCTCATAGTTTGCTTGAAGACCTGGTGCACTTCGCGTCGCCCACGCTTCCCGTGGCGATTGTGGTGGGCGGACTGACGACATTCGTGCTGGTTTTGTTCTTCACGCGGCCCATTGCCCGTCTGCGCAAAGCGGCGCGCGAACTGGCGCAAGGGAATCTGAAGGCGCGCGTCAAGGAGCCGGTCAGCCGCTCGCGTTTTTCTTCGGAAGACGAATTTCAAGCGCTGCTCCATGACTTTAATCACATGGCGGAGCGGCTGGAGTCGCTGGTGGACGCGCAGCAGCTCTTGTTGCGCGATGTTTCGCATGAACTGCGTTCGCCGCTGGCCCGGCTCAGCGTGGCGCTGGAGTTGGCGCGGGAAGATGCTTCTCCAGAAATGGCCACGCAGCTCAACCGCATGGAGCGTGAGTCGGAAAAACTCAATCAGCTCATCGGCCAGTTGCTCACGCTCTCTTCCATGGAAGCCATCGAGAGTGCTGACCGCTTCGTGCCGGTGTCTCTGAATCAGATTGTGGCGCAGATGATTCCCGACGCGCAATACGAGGCCTCGCAGCGCCAGTGCAGTGTAGTGTTCCGCTCCGAAAACGACTGCACGGTACAGGGCAACCGGCATCTGCTTTACCGCGCCATCGAAAACGTGCTGCGCAATGCCATTCAGTACACCAATCCGGGAACAGAGGTGGAGATTTGCGTAGCCGCGGGGCAGGACGAGGCAGGCCGTTCAGTATCCGTGGTGGAAGTCAGCGATCGCGGGCCGGGAATTCCTGAAGCGGAAATCGACGCCATCTTTCGCCCGTTCTATCGCGTGGACCGCGCGCGGAGCCAGGAGACAGGGGGATTCGGAGTGGGACTGGCCATCGCCGAGCGCGCGGTGAAACTGCACGGCGGACAGGTGAGCGGACGCAACCGCAGCGGCGGCGGAGCCGTCATCCGCATGCAATTTCCATCGGCGAAAGCTGCTCCAATCAGCACGGAGCGCCAGCCCGGATAAATCGTGCGCCGCAATGCACTGCCGCTCTCGTTTCTCACACGCGGCAAAAACCTGTAGCGCCGGTCTCCAGACCGGCTGTAGCGGGGGTCTCCAGACCCCCGCTGGGCAGGCCGGCGGTTGAAAACGGGCCATCTTGTCTGCCGTCGCGACGTCTGCGAGAAATGCGGGTTAATCCTGCAGCGTCACCCATTTCGCATTCTTCTGCGCCTTGATCACCAACTCCGCGGCCAGCAGTGCTTCGTCCAGATTCTGCGCCAGGTGTGTGCGGTTCGCAATGTCGGCCACAAACTGCGGCCCGAACGGTAGCGGCATGGCGTTGCAGTCGATATATCGCGCCTGCTTTTTGTCGACCACAAAAAGGTTGTTGCCCTGTTTGCTCACGCCGACGTTGGTGTACTTGCGCACTTCCATATAGCCTTCGGTGCCCAGAATAAACAGCCGCCCGTCGCCCCACGTCCCCAGCCCATCGGGCGTGAACCAATCCAGCCGCACGTAGCCCAAGCCGCGATTGCCACGCAACACCATGTCGCCAAAATCCTGAAAGCGCGGGCGATCGGGATGGCGCACGTTGGCGATCTGCGACTCCACCACTTCCGCCTCAGTCGATCCCGTGAAGAATAGGAACTGGTCGACTTGATGAGAACCGATGTCGCACAGAATTCCGCCATACTGATCGGGATTCCAGAACCAGTCAGGCCGGCCGCCGCTGCCACCTGCGTCACCCGCGTGTTGAAAAATCTGATGGGGCGCAATGTTAATCGTCTGAATCACCTTGCCGATTGCGCCCTGCCGCACCAGCACCCCGGCGTACACCGCCGCTTTTACCTCCAGGAGTTCGCTGTAGAGAACCGCGTAAATCCGCTTGGTTTCGGCGATGGTTTTGCGCACATCGGCCAATTGCTCGAGCGTCGTCATTCCCGGCTTGTCGCTGAGAAAATCTTTGCCGCGCTTCATGGCGCGCACGGCGATCCCGGCGCGCTCGCTGGCAATCTGCGAGGTCAGCACCAATTGCACCGCGGGGTCGTCGAGAACCTCGTCCTGTGTCTTCGCGATCTTCACGTCGGGAAAGCGCTTGCGGAACACCGCCAGCTTATCCTCTTCGCCGCCCCACGCGGCCACCAGTTCGCCGCCGCCGCGGACCACGGCGCCAATCATTCCATAGATGTGGTCGTGGCTCATGCCGCACACCGCAAACTTGATGTGATATTTGGGCGCTTCCTCAGTTCCGGAGGGGGCCTGCACGGGCACAGCCGCTTCTTCCACGATGTGCCCCGCTCCGCCGCCGAACGCCATCGCGCTCTCCGGCAATCCCGCCATGAACGCCGCCGATCCCAGCGATCCCATCAATCCCGCTTGCTTCAAAAACTCTCGCCGCTGCGTGAAATTCGTGCTCATATCTCCTCCAAATTCCGTCTGCATGCATCAACAATTCGGTGTTTCGCGATCCGATTCAGTCGCCAGGGCGTGCCGGAGCCCCCTTGGCAGCGCGTTCCGCAATTTGGACTGCGCCCGCCACTGCCTTATCGAAGCACATTGATCATAACCGCCCTTGCCTGCAAGCGTGAATATGGCCTAGGAATCGCCGCGCGGCTGGACTAATATATTGCATTCAATCCCAGAGGCTGCGTTCGAAATAGGTTCACGCAAGGCCGGATGTGCTGCAACCGGCGCATGCCGGAGTAAGGACGATCGAAAGATGGAACGAACCGCAAACTGCCTCGCCAAGCTGGAACGGATGAACAAGGCGCTGCGCCACGAAGAGCCGGACCGCGTGCCGATCAGCGACTTTTTCTGGGGCGGTTTTTTGAGCCGCTGGCGCAGCGAACTGGGTTTGGCGCCCGACACCGACATCTACCGCTATTACGATCTCGACTGGCGTGTCGTGGCGCCCAATATGGACCCGCACATCCGGCCGTTCGACATCCTTCGCGACGACGAAACGGAAGTCACGGTCCATACCGGCTTCGGCGCAACCATCCGCAAAAAATTCGACCTGCCCATGCCGGCCTTTGTCGCCTTCGACACCGACACCATCGAAAAGATGGAGGCTTTCGAATTCGACGACTCCTTTGACGAGCGCCGCTTCTTCCGCGTCGGCGATGACCAGATCAACTGCGTGGGCGATGGTTTCGAGCGCAACCTTGCGCCCTTTGTCGATCGCGTTGCCGCCGAGTACGCGGATTTCCCCGTCTATGGCGGCGCGTGCGAGGCTCACGAAATGATCTGGCGCATCGTGGGCACGGAAAACGTGATGATGTGGATGGCCGAATACCCTGACGCCATCGCCCGCTTCGTCGCGCGGCTGCATGAATTTAATCTGGGCATTCTGCGCGCGCAGATCAAGGCCGCGCAGGGCCGCCTGTCGGGAATCATCATCTGGGGCGACGTGGCCTACAAAAAAGGCATGCTCTTCTCGCCCGTCTTCTGGCGTCAGCACTTCAAGCCCGGAGTCAAAGCCATGATCGACGAGTGTCACAGCCACGGGCTGCCGGTCATTTATCACGGCTGCGGCAACGTCAGCCGCATCTTCGAGGATTTCATCGAGATCGGTGTCGATGCCTACAACCCGCTTGAGTACAAGGCCGGGCTCGATGCGGTCGATTTACGCCGTCGTCTGGGCCACCGGCTCGGTTTCTGCGGCAATATGGACGTGCAACTCTGGGCCGCGGGCACGAAAGAAGAACTGCGCGCCGCCGTGCTCACCAAATTGAACGCGGCCAAGGGCGGAGGGTTCATTTTTCAATCCGACCACTCGGTGCCCTCGAACGTCTCCGGCGAGAGCTACGACTACGTGGTGCGGCTAGTGCGCGAACACGGCGTCTACCCGCTGGAACTCGGCGAGTTCGATTTGCCCGACCTGGGCTGAAGATTCTTCCGGGAGGTTCCTTGAAACGTTATGGAATGGTGATCGGCCTCAAGCCCGAGGCCGAAGAAAAATATAAACAGCATCATGCCGCCGTCTGGCCGGCGGTGCTTGAGATGATCCACGCCTGCAATATCCGCAACTACTCCATCTACCTGCGCGACCACACGCTTTTCAGTTACTTCGAATATCAAGGTACAGATTTTGCCGCCGCCATGGCGCGCATGGCCGCAGACAAAACCACGCAGGAGTGGTGGGCCCTGATGATGCCCATGCAAGATCCTTTGCCCGATCGCGGCGAAGGCGAATGGTGGGCTGTGATGGAGGAAGTCTTTCACCTCGATTAGCCGCGTGCGCCCCGCATTACTTCGCCCCGCATTCCTCCGGCCAGTTCACGGGATTGCATCGCGCCACCGCATTGCCGGGCAGAGCCACAAAGTAGTTGCCCTCCCAGCGCGCCGGCTCGCTCGCCGGATAATCCGTGCTCAAAATCTGCGCCCCGCTCGCGATCATCGCGTCGCGCCGTCGCGTGTCGTTCATGCGCGCTTCATGCGTGCTTTCATCCGTGCGCGCGCGCACCAGATAACCTTCCCGCACCAGCTTTTCAATCTTGCTCGCGGGCCCCTCGTTCAATTCAGTGAAAGCGGCGTCGGGCTCGCCGGGCACGGCATTGGTAAACAGCACGCGTCCGCGTAGCGACGGATGCCCTTGCGCGTACACCGGTCCCACGTGCCGCTGATCCATCAGGAAAATCACCTTGCCACGCGCGCTCTTCAGTGTGGGCCATTTGCCTGTCAGCACCGCTTCGTTCAGTGTGTCGCAAGTTCCGCGCACGTCGTCCGGCGTAATCAACTCCTCTGGCGGAAACACTGAACGGATCTCAGCGTCCAACTCGTCGAAGGTTTTCACCGTGAACGCCTCTGCTTCCGTAAGGTGCATCGGGCCGTGCGTCGATTCCTGCTTGGTTTCCACCAGAATAAAGATCGGAATGTGGCCCGGATGCGAGTGCGACCACGTTCGCACCTCCTCAAGGCAAGCTTTAAAAGGCTGGCACACACTGCGAAAGTCGAGATCCTGCACGTGCATCACCTTGAAGCCGGGCCGCATCATCAACCCTTCAGGGTCGAACGGCGGATCGGGCGGAAGATGCGCCGCGGCCACCATCTCGAGCCCCGCGGGATGCGCGTAACGGCCCCCCAGGCTGTCGGCAAAAATATCGAGCTCGATCTGCCGCACGCCGCTGTCGAGCTGCTGCATCAGCGGTTCGTGCTTGTAGTCCAGGCCTTCCCAGGCTGAAAGAGCTCTGATCTTCCAAAGACGGCTTTCGCTGGGCGCAATGCCCGCGTGATAGCTATTGTGCGTTCCAATCAACTGAATCTGGTTTAACTTCAGAGCCCCGTCGCGGTCCAGTTCCTGGCACTCCATGGCCACCGTTCCCCCTAGCGCAACGCCCACAATCAGCAATGCCATCCCGGCGTTCGTCAAGAACATTTCTTTTCCTTTTCACTCTGCATCTCGAAACGTGCCTGGACCAGCCTACAGTATCGCGCGCCCTTTTGGTCGGTGCGAGAAACCGCGCCGTCCGAGCGCAACGCAGTCTGCCTCTGCGAAAATAGAATCTCATGCTTGCTCTCAAAAATGCCGGTAAACGCTTCGGACCCAGAGTGCTTTTTCTTGAGGCCGACTGGCTCATCCGCAACGACGAGAAAACCGCGCTGGTTGGCGCCAACGGCACCGGCAAATCCACGCTGATGAAGGTTCTCACCGGTCTCGAGACGCTGGACTACGGAACCCTCGATCAAACGCGCGGCATCAGCATCGGCTATCTGCCGCAGGAGGGGTTGCAGCTCACGGGCCGCAGCGTGTTTAACGAATGCCTCACCGTCTTCGACGAGTTGCACGAAATGGAACGCGAAGTGGAGCGGCTGGGCGGCCAGATGGCCGAGCTGGATCACGAAAGCCCCGAATACCAGGCCGTCGCAGAACGCTATTCCGTTTTGCAGGATCGTTTTCACGCGCTCGATGGCTACGCGCTCGATGCGCAGGTGGGCAGCGTGCTCACCGGCCTGGGTTTCGGCAAGGAGGATTGGACGCGGCAGACCGATGAATTTTCCGGCGGCTGGCAGATGCGCATTGCGCTGGCCAAGCTGCTGCTCGCCAAACCCAACCTGCTGCTTCTCGACGAGCCCACTAACCACCTCGATCTCGAAACCCGCAACTGGCTTGAGGGCTATCTCAATAGTTATCCGTTCGGCTACATCCTCATCTCGCACGACCGCTACTTTCTCGACGTCACCATCGATCGCACCGTGGAGATCTGGAACAAGCGTCTGACTATCTACCAGGGCAATTACACGAAATACTTGAAAGAAAAAGACGAACGTCGCGAGCAGCTCAAGGCTGCATGGCGCAATCAGAAGGAGCGCATAGAGCATCTTGAAGCATTCATCAATCGGTTCAGGGCCCAGGCCACCAAGGCCAAGCAGGTGCAGTCGCGCATCAAGGAGTTGGAAAAAATCGAGCGCATCGAGGTTCCTGAGGAAGAGCCAGTCATTCATTTCAAATTTCCCCAGCCGCCACCCTCAGGCCGCACGGTAGTAGCGGCAGAGAATTTGAGGAAGGACTACGGCGCGAAGTGCGTCTTTGCCGATGCGCGCTTCACCATCGAGCGCGGCGACCGTGTGGCGTTGGTCGGCGTGAATGGCGCGGGTAAATCGACTCTCATTAAATTGCTCGTCGGCGACGAAGCGTCCACCGCGGGGACGATCAAACTCGGCCACAACGTGGTCGCCGAATACTTCGCGCAGGATCAATACAAGGTACTCGATCCCGACGCGCGCATGTTGGACGACATCAGCCGTTCGGCGCTGCGCATTCCTGAGACCGCCTTGCGCTCGCTGCTCGGCTGTTTTCTTTTTTCCGGTGACGACGTCTTCAAGCCGCTGGGCGTGCTCTCAGGCGGCGAGCGCAACCGCTATGCGCTGGCGCGCATTCTGGTCTCGCCCTCGAACTTCCTGCTGCTCGACGAGCCCACCAACCACCTCGATATGCGCGCCAAGGATGTGCTGCTCCAAGCCATCTCCGGCTACAGCGGCACCGTGGTCTTCGTCTCGCACGACCGCTATTTCATCGATCGCCTGGCTACGCGCGTGCTCGAAATCGAGAGCGGAGCCATCACGCCCTACGAAGGCAACTACGAAGATTATTTGCGCCGTAAGGAGGCGCTGGCTGCTGAAGCTTCCTCTACCGCTGTCATGCTGAGCGAAGCCGCGCAAAGCACGACGGAGTCGAAGGGCCCGCGGTTGCCTTTCTCCGCGCATAACGAAAACTCCGGCCGCGCGTTCAGCTCCTCGCCGAACACAACCATTCTCATCGAAGGCGGCTACGAGGAAACCAACGGCGCCGCGGCATCGCCGGCTGCGCGCACCCGCCGCCTGAACCCCATCAAGCAGAAACAATTGAAAGACCGCTGTGTCTTTATCGAGGAAGAAATCCCGCGCGTCGAAGCCTCCATCGCGCACACCGAACAGCAACTCGGAGTCTACGTCTCCGCCGCGGAAACCCAACGCCTCGCCACACTCGCCGGGGAACTCCGCGCACAGCAAGCCGCGCTCACTGCCGAGTGGGAAGAGTTGATGCAGCAACTCGAAGCATGAAGCCTGGCACTTCGCCGCTAATTCTCGTTACTATCGAGCCATGACAGAGAAGAAGAAAACTCGTTGCAAATGGGCAGAGAACGACCCACTTATGCGGGACTACCACGACACGGAGTGGGGTGTGCCCGTGCACGACAGCCGCGCTCTCTGGGAGTTGCTCATGCTGGAAGGATTTCAGGCTGGTCTGGCCTGGATCATCGTGCTGCGCAAACGCGACGAATTCCGCAAAGTCTTCAAGGGTTTCGACCCGTCCAAGGTCGCCCGCTTCGGCGAAGCCGACATCGAGCGTCTGCTGCAAAATCCCGGCATCATCCGCTCGCGCGCCAAAATTGTAGCGACGATCCAGGCCGCCCGCATATACCTCGAGATGCAGAAATCAGGCGAAGACTTCGCCTCGTTCCTCTGGGGCATCGTGGGCGGCAAGCCCATCCGGAACGAAGGCCCCATCCCTGCGCAAACGCCCCTCGCGGTGGAAATGTCGAAGCAGCTCAAAAAGCGCGGTTTCAAATTTGTCGGCCCCGTAATCGTCTACGCATTTATGCAGGCCGCCGGCATGGTAAACGATCACAGTCCCACTTGCTTCCGCCGCAACGCCGCTGGCCGCAAGTAAACTCGTTCGCTACTTCGTCTTGTATCCGCTCCACACCCACTCCAGCGCTTCCGGCAGTGTCTGCTGCCGCACGCCCCGGTCCACGTGGACCGCATTGCGCGCAAACACAAATTGATACGGATAATGTTTTGCCGCCAACACCTGCGCCATGCGCTCGTTGGCCAGCACCCAGTCGTGCATCTCATCGCGCATCGTGTTGGGGTTCAGCAGATCGCGATCGCCCACTTCCATCCAGATGCGCAGCGGCTTGCGAGCGCTATGTGGAATAAGCTGCTCATGAAATCCCCACGCGCCGTGTGGCGTCGCTGGGTTCCACGGCCACTGCTGATTCACGTACGTGCCGGAGTAAGTCAACACGCGGTGATACCACTCCGGGTGGTACCACGCCATCTCCAGCGCGCAGGAGCCGCCGGAACTCGCGCCCATCGTTGCTCGACCGTTCGGATCGTGCGTCAACTTCACATGCGCGTGGCTCTCCGCCGCGGGCAGCACTTCGTACTCCACAAATTCGGCGTACTTGCCCGACATCGTGTCGTACTCCAATCCCCGTTCGCTGCCCTGCGCGTCACCGCCGCCGTTGCCGATCGAGACGGCCACCATCGGCGGCAGTTTGTGTTCGGCAATCAATGCGTCCAGCGCGGCGAACAGCAGGCGATCGGGCCCATCCGCGCCCACAATAAACGGCATCTCCGTTCCCGGCACGTAGCCCTTCGGCACGTACACGGCCACCTTGCGCACATACGGCGCGGGATGCGTCTCCACGCCCGCCAGGTGCGCCGGATTCGCCGCATCTGGCATAGGCAGCGAGTCCGGATTCCGCGCGATGCCCGGAAAATATTTGCTGTCCTCCGAGTTCATGGTGAACTCAACGACGGTCCCATCCAAAGGGCGATTGGGATCGGCCAGTTCCGGCGCCGGAGAGTGCGTCGGCCCCAGGATGAAGTTGCCGTTCTGCTTCGCATTGGGAATCGCGCCGTCAGGCAACTCCGCCGCTGCCACGTAGCCTGCCGTATGCGGATCGCGTGCTGGCGGAAGCGGCCGCGCAGGACGCGCGGTTGCCGTCGACGGTGCGGATTGCGCCGCAGTCTGTCCTGAGCTGGCTTGGCCTCCCAAAACCGGAGCCACGGCAACGAAGCAGGCGAAAACAGCGCATGCGAAAACAAAGGGGAAGATTCGGCCGGAGATTTTCATTCCGCCATTATCCGTGACGGGCCCAACCTTGCGAAAGCCCGATGCTCCCTTACGTGCCCCTCATTTTGCTCAGGCATAATCAAATTAAGATGGCTCTTTTGTGGAATCCCGAGAGCTGGTCCCAGCGGCTGGCGGAGCTGGCCGAGGAGCCGCGTGTAACTGAATGCGCGCAGCGTGGACCGGGATGGCGTAGGCGGACGGGGAGGCTGCGGAACTCTGAAATGCACACTACTGAAGTTTCGTTGCCGCCAGCCGCATTGGGCCGCCATCCTCAGGATCGAGCGTCACTGTGCCTGAACAATCTCGCAGAGGAGGAAGCATGAAGTCATTCACACGAGGTCTACTCGCATTTGTATTGTTCACGCTCACCCTGCCCAGCATGTGTCACGCTCAGGTTACCAACCTTGCCGGCAAGTGGAAGATCACGTGGCTGGCCAGCGGCAAGTCTGTCGGTACACCGAACACCTTGAATCTGACTGAAAGCGCCGGCGCCGGCAAGATGACCACTCTCAGCGGGACCTTTATTACCGACAACGGTGAAAAGTGTACTGTCAGCGGGCACAAATCCAATGACACCGACAGGCAGCTCGACATGAACGTCAGCTGTGCAACGTGGAGCATCTCGATTGCCGGGACTGTTGCAGCGGATGGCCAGCAGATCAACGGGGTCTACACGGTCCACTACCCTAACGGACCCAGCCTCGGCGACTACGTAATGGATAAGATCGTCTGCATGTTGCCGGAAGGCTGCGGAAACTGACCGGCGTTGCATTTCAAAAGCTGATGGGCGGCGCGATCCCTCAGCATTCCTCGTGCATAATCAAATTAAGATGGCTCTATTGTGGAATCCCGAGAGCTGGTCCCAGCGGCTGGCCGAACTGGAAGCGCAATCCGGCGACTTGAAGGAGGCGCCGCTGCGCCGCGATGTGCGCTCGTTGGGCACATTGTTGGGCGCAGTGCTGCGCGAACAGGCCGGCGACGAAGCATTCGCGCAGGTGGAGGCGCTGCGCCAGGGCACCATCAGCCGCCGCGATGCCGAGGCCGGCGGCCGCGCCGAAGAGGCCGCGCGTCTTGCTGCCGCCGCGCTTGAACAGGTGCACGCGCTGCCCGTTGAGCGCGCCGTCCTGCTCACCAGGGCCTTCGCCTTCTACTTCGAGCTCATCAATCTGGCTGAGACCAATCACCGCAAGCGCCGCCGCATCGCCCTGCGCCTGAGCGGACAGGCCGGCCGCCAGAGAGGCTCGCTCGAAGGCACGTTCTGCGAGATGCGCCGCGTGGGAATCATTGCCGAAGAGGCCCTGAACTGGCTGCGCCGCGTGCTCATCGTCCCGGTCTTCACGGCTCACCCCACTGAAGCCGCGCGCCGTACCGTCATGTTCAAGCGCCGCCGCATCGGCGAATTTCTCGAGGCGCTCGATCGCATTCCCCTCCCCGAGCAGGACATGGCGCGGCTCGAGGAACTCGTGCTTGCCGAAATCACCGGCCTGTGGCAGACCGACGAGGTGCGTTCGCGACGGCCCACTGTCTACGACGAAATCAAGATGGGCCTCGACTACTACGACGTCTCCATCTTCGAAACTCTGCCCGAACTCTACCGCGAAATCTCCGCAGCCCTTCATGCGTCTTACGGCCTCGAGATCGAGCCGCTTGAATTGCCGCTAGTGCTGCGCTTTGGCTCGTGGATCGGAGGCGACCGCGACGGTAATCCCTTCGTGACGCCCGAGGTCACGCGCGCCGCGCTGCAACTGGCCCGCGGCCATCTGCTGCTCTACTACCAGCGTCAGCTCGACATGATCATCGACCTGCTCACCTCGAGCGCGCAGCAGCGGCCCGTGAGCGATGCGCTGCTCGCGCGTTTGAACGCTTATGTGGCGCAGGTGCACACGCCCGAAGCCCAGGTTTTCGGTTCGCAATACGAATTTGAGTATTATCGCCGCTTCGTCATCTGCCTCAAGGCGCGCGTCGCGCGCACGCTGGAGGAGGCGGGCGAGGCGCATGCGGCTGCTGTGTTGCCCGTGACGCCCTACACGCTGGCGCGCAGCCACGACAAGCTCACGCAGGCCCTGCCTGCCTACTGCTCGGTGCAGGATTTTGTCGACGATCTGGAGACGCTGCGCGCCTCGCTGGCCGCAAACGACGGCATCCGCATTGCCCGCACCCTCATCGATCCGCTCATCCTGCAAGTGCGCACCTTCGGCCTGCATCTACACATGCTCGACATCCGCCAGCATGCGCGCATTCACGCCGCCGCATTGCAGGAGGCGATCAACGACACCATTGCGCCGTCGCTGGCCGGCGGCCTCTCCGCGCAGACGGCGAGCGTGCTTGAAACCTTTCGCGTAGTCGCCGAAGTCAAGCAGGGTTGTTCGCCTGAGGCTGTTCGCCAATACGTGATCAGCGGTGCATCGTCGGTAGAAGATGTGCTGGCCGTGATCCGCCTGGCGCGGCTCGGCGGCGTCACGGTGGAGGGCGCGGGCGAAGGCGCCGGCAGGGATCCCGGGCTGATGCCGGTGCCGCTGTTTGAATCTATCGAAGACTTGCGCAACGCACCCGCCGTCTGCCGCGAGCTCTGGAGCCGCGCTGACTACCGCAAACTCGTCGCCAGTTGGGGCGACTGGCAGGAGATCATGCTCGGCTACTCCGACTCGAACAAGGATGGCGGCATGCTCACCTCCACGTGGGAGATCTTCCGCGCGCATCGCGATCTGCATGTGGCCGCGCGCGAATCCGGCATCAAGCTGCGCATCTTCCACGGCCGCGGCGGCACGGTGGGCCGCGGTGGCGGGCCCACGCATCGCGCCATCTTCGCTCAACCCTTCGACTCGTTCGACGGCCAGTTGCGCATCACCGAGCAGGGCGAGGTGCTCAATTTCAAATACGCTGACGAGGTGCTGGCCGAGCGCAATCTCGAACTCATGATCGCAGCGTCATTAGACGCTTTAGCCCGCCCCAACGCGCGCGACCCCCAAGGCCATTTCACGGGCATCCTCAAGCCGGAGTGGGAGACCGCGCTCGACACGCTCTCCAATCTCGCGCACGGCTTTTATCAGAAGCACATTCTTGAAGACCCCGGCGTCATCACCTATTTCGAGCAGTCCACGCCGGTAGGGGAGCTCGAAAACGCCAAGATCGGCTCGCGCCCCGCGCGCCGCAGCGACTCGCCCCGGCTCTCCGATCTGCGCGCCATCCCGTGGGTCTTCGGCTGGACGCAGTCGCGGCTGCTGGTGCCCGCGTGGTTCGGAGTGGGTTACGCCATCGAGCAGTTCCTCGCCCCATCCGGCGCGCCCTCCGAAATAAATCTCGGCCTGCTGCAAACCATGGCCAAAGAGTTTCCGCTCTTCATCGATCTGCTGCGCAACGTGGAAATGGCGCTGGGCAAAGCCGACCTGGGCACCGCGCGGCTCTACTCCACGCTGGTCAAGGATGCGAAGCTGCGCGAACGCATCTTCGATATGTTCGAGGCTGAGTTCCATCGCAGCGTGCGCGGCCTGTTAGCCGTTCTGCGCCAAACTGAACTGCTCCAGACCAACCAGGTTCTCGCCCACTCCATCAAACTGCGCAATCCTTACGTCGACCCCATGCATTTAATCCAGGTGGACATGCTGCGCCGCAAGCGCGCCGGCGAAGACACGCCCGACGTCAACCGCGTCATCGCTGCCACCATCAACGGAATTTCGGCGGGGCTGCGCAATACTGGCTGAGCACGCTGTTTGATTCGACGGGCGCCCGCCCGCGCTTTGCGGATTGAATTTCATCGCCAAGCAATGTTCCGGCGCGGTACGATTGCGTTCATGTGCGAAAAATTTGTTCGTTCCGCAAGAGCCGTTCTCCCACTTCTTCTCGCGTCGGCAGGGATCCTTTCCCCGGCGTCCGCCCAGCAGCCGAGCGCCAAATCCGCGCCGCCGGATGCGACCGTCCCCGGCTTCACTGTCACCGTCACCTATTCGCAAAAGGCGATGGACAAGCTGATGGCGGGCAAAGAGACGGTCATCGTCGTTGGCTATCTATATGGGTTTCCCAAGCAGGGCACGCCCAAGAAACTCGTCGACGAAGTGGGCCAGGTCGACATGGGCGAAGTGAAAGACGAAATTGCACCGGGCGCGCCGGCCACGTTCGACCGCATCAAGCTGGACCCGGCGATGACGAAATGGTTTGACACTCCGGGGCCGCAGGTACTGATCAATGTCTACTCCGGCCGCAAGTCCTCGCCGGACAACCTGCTCGATTGCGGAATCTACGAGGGCGCCCTCAAAGCGGTTCAAGGCCAAAGCATCCCAATCGCCTGTAAACTCATTGGCGAATAGACGCTTCTAACCCCCTAGCCGAGCGCCGAAAGTCGCCGCGAGACCTTGGCGAGCACGAGAATCTTCCGCACCGCACGCGCCTCCGTGACTAGGACTTGCCGATCTTCATTGGGTAATTCAACCAGGTCCCCGCCTTCAAAATAGGTCAGAGTCTTTAGAGATTCGCTGGGCTGGAAATTTGCGGCGTAGAGGGCACACGCAGCTTCCAAACCGTCTTCGAGACGAATACCCGCACGAAGGATGGCGGTAATATCCAGATAGTCTTTTGTTTCGATCCTCTGCTGAAGAACCTTCAACTTTGTTGCCAGCAGGTCAAGGAGCGATGCGACCTCTACCACTCCGTCGGGTGTTACATCGGGAAACCCGGCGCGGCCTATGTCGATTCCGCCAAAAAAGGAAACCTTAACACTGCCGCCCGCTACTGGCACCAAGGCGCTGAGCGTTTCTGGCCGGTCTTGAATCAGCGTGGACTGACGAAGAAATGCAAATTTGCTTTGCAGTTTCTCCCGGTCAAGCGGCCTTTCCGTGAAAAAGTCGAAATCAACCGAGCTTCTGTGCCCGAGACGCAGCGCCACAGCTGTGCCGCCATAGAGAACGAAACCCAACTCCTGGCCCGCTTTTAACTGCGGCCAAAGCTCGCGCTGTGCTGTTGGAAGCACCTTCCAATGCGGCTCAAAGTCGCTCACGCCATTTTCCTTGTGGGCATCGGTGGCACAGGTCTTACACCGTATTCAGCCAGGCCCAGACGGTAATGCCAGTAGTGCCAGGAGCGCGCATCCAACTGGCCGGCCTCGGCGCCGCGAAGCACTTGCCGCAGATAAGGCTCATCGGCGGCCTCAACCAACGCGGTCAGATCGTCCCAAGTACCGAGATTTAGCACTTGCGCTGCCACCCGCTCGGGGAAGCGCATCGCTTCTTCGGGAGTCTTCCACCATACATAGGTCCGGGCAAGTCTTGAAAGGCATTCGAGGCCCTCCGGCGAAGGCCGCAATTCTGCTTTGGGTGCAGCACCAAGCGCCGGTTGGACCACGGTTTCGGGTGCATCCATGGAGCCCACTCCTACCCCTAATTTTATCAATCTCCAAGAAATTCGGTTGCTCCATCTCTTGCCATTTCCCACGCCTTGGGTCTACCTTATAACTATGCATCGATGTCGCTAACGCCGTCCTGGTGCCAGCCGCGATGCTGAAGTGCGCGTGGAGCGCGCTCGATTTTCTCACCCGACAAGCTGCACCAATCCCCAATATTTTGACAGCTCCGGGCTGATGGCCCCGGAAAAAAGGAGATCATCATGGCGCGCATTGCCGCGAATGTAACTGAATTGATCGGCCGCACTCCGTTGGTGCGGTTGAACCGTGTGGCAGCCGGACTTCCGGCTACCGTAGTCGCCAAGCTGGAAAGCCGGAACCCCGCGGCGAGCGTCAAAGACCGCATCGGCTTTGCCATGATCGAAGACGCCGAAAGAAGGGGCAAAATCTCGCCCGGCAAAACCGTGCTCATCGAGCCCACCAGCGGCAACACCGGCATTGCGCTGGCGTTTGTGGCCGCGGTCAAGGGCTACCGGCTCATCCTCACCATGCCTGAGACCATGAGCCTGGAGCGCCGCGTAACCCTGCTCGCCTACGGCGCGGAAATTGTGCTCACCCCCGGCCCCAACGGCATGAAGGGCGCGATCGCCAAGGCCAACGAGATACTGGAGAAGACGCCCAACGGCTACATCCTGCAACAATTCGACAACCCCGCCAACCCGGCCATTCACCTGCACACCACCGGCCCGGAAATCTGGGACGACACCGACGGCGCGGTGGATATTCTCATCTCCGGCGTGGGCACCGGCGGCACCATCACAGGCGTGTCGAACTACATCAAGCCCAAGAAGGCGTCGTTCAAAGCCATCGCCGTCGAGCCCACGGACAGTCCTGTACTCTCTGGCGGCAAGCCCGGCCCGCACAAGATTCAAGGCATCGGCGCAGGCTTTGTGCCCAGCATTCTCGATACCAAGAACCTCGACGAGGTCGTCCAGGTGACCAACGATGAGTCCGTCGAGACCGCGCGCCGGCTGGCCAAAGAAGAAGGCCTGTTCGTCGGCATCAGCTCCGGCGCTGCCGTGGCTGCGGCGCTCAAAGTGGCTGCCCGCCCTGAGAATAAAGGCAAGCTGATCGTGGTTGTGCTGCCCGACTTCGGCGAGCGCTATCTGTCGAGCGTGCTCTTTGAGCCGCTCCGCCAGCAGGCGCTGGCTCTGCAAGCCGAGCCCATCGCGGTGCCGGCGTAAGAAAGGCAGGGAATAGGGACTAAGGGACTAGGGACTAAGGAAAGGCGCTCCGTACCGGTGTTTGGCGAAGTGTCCGCCCGCTCGAATTCTTAGTCCCTTAGTCCCTCAGTCCCTTAGTCCCTGGATCCTATGTCTCTGTTCGAACGAATGCGCGACGACATCGCCTCCATCCAGGAGCGCGATCCGGCTGCGCGCACTCGCCTCGAGGTCCTGCTCTGCTATCCCGGCCTCTGGGCGGTGTGGATTCATCGCGTATCGCACTGGCTCTGGCGTCACAAGCTGCGCCTGCCGGCGAGAGTTCTTTCGCAGATATCGCGCTTCCATACCGGCGTCGACATTCATCCCGGCGCGCTGATTGGGCAGCGGCTTTTCATCGACCACGCCATGGGCGTCGTCATCGGTGAAACCGCTATCGTCGGCAGCGACGTAACCATGTACCAGGGCGTCACCCTGGGCGGCACCGGCAAGGGCCACGGCAAGCGCCACCCCACGGTCTGCGACGGCGTCTTTATCGGCAACAACGCCAACATCCTCGGCAATGTGACCGTCGGTGAGAACTCGCGCGTGGGCGCGGGATCGGTGGTTCTCTCCGACGTGCCGCCGAACTCGACAGTGGTCGGCGTGCCCGCGCACATTGTT
Source organism: Occallatibacter sp. (assembly GCA_031296305.1). Lineage (GTDB taxonomy): Bacteria > Acidobacteriota > Terriglobia > Terriglobales > Acidobacteriaceae > Telmatobacter. The sequence continues at coordinate 81,441 of JARLFZ010000006.1, forward strand.
TACCACAACGGCCAGCGCGTGCTCATCACCGACCCGCACGAGATCAAGGACCCGCTTTCCGACGCGCTGATCGCCCTCTCCTCACGTGTGGATGAACTGGAAGAGCGCCTTGGCGCAACCGGACCCTCCGCCCAGCCCTTCGCCGACGAAGAAGCCGAACGCGCCGCCTATACCGCGGAATTGGAGCGCCTGCGCGTCTACGTGTCGATGGGTGAAGGCATCTAAGGGGCATTGCTGCGCATTGCAAGAGTCTCCTCGAACCTCATATTCTTTCTGAACAGGTAAAACGAATGCTGGCAGGCATGCCGGCTGTTCATTGTTTACCAATCTGCACGCCAGAAGGACCACTGCCGGCCTCATGACCTCATCACTTTCAGTTACGGGATTTGTTTGCAAAAACCTCATGCGCCGGCGACTGAGAACTTCGCTGACGTTGTGCGGAATTGGGATGGCGGTGGCCGCGTTTGTCGGCCTGGTGGGCTTCTCCCGCGGATTCGAACAGCAGTGGATGCGCATTTACTCGAGCAGCGGCATTGACTTCGAGGTGATTCAAGGCACGTTTCTCAATACTTCAATGGATGAGTCGGCGGCGGCGAAGATCGGGACATTGCCCGATGTGGCGCAGGCCATGCCCACCATCTACAACGTGATGGACCTTAGCCCGGATGTAAATGCGCTGGTTTATGGCTGGAAGGCCGGCTCCTATGAATTCAGCTCACTGCAGATTCTCTCGGGACGGCGCTTCAACGATGGCGAGCCAGAAGCGATGCTCGGCGATTTGCTCGCGCAGAATTTGAACAAGCGGCCCGGTGACACGATAGAGATTCAGGGCACGCAATTCACTGTGACGGGAATCTATCACGGCGCATCGGCTTTGGAAGCGGATGCGATGATCATGCCGCTCGATCAACTGCAACAGCTCAGTGGCTTGCAGGGAAAGGTGTCGACGGTTCATGTGTGGCTGCGGCCCGCGCCCCGCGGAGAATCGTGGCAGCAATATCTGAAACATGCGCAAGCTGAGATCGAGACCGCTTTGCCGGGGCTTCGCGCAGTTCCAGCAGCCGAGCGTGCCAGCGACAATCAGTTTGTCAAGCTTGCCCAAGCCTCCGCGTGGGGCACCTCAACTCTTGCCCTGCTCATCGGAATCCTCAGCATCGCCAACACCATGGCGATGTCGGTCTTCGAACGTACGCGCGAGATCGGGATTCTTCGCGCCCTGGGCTGGAGGCGGTGGCAGATACTTGTCCTCATCCAGCTTGAGGCAGCCATACTGGGCCTGGGCGGGGGATTTCTTGGCATCGCGCTCGGATGGACTGCCCTGCGTGTGCTTGCGGCCATGCCGCAAACTGCGAGTATCGTTTCAGCGTCGGTGCGCTGGCCTCTGCTGGCGCAGGCGATGGGAATCGCTATACTGGCGGGGCTGATTGCAGGGGCCTTTCCCGCCTGGCGCGCCGGGCGGCTCACCCCGGTAGATGCACTGGGGCACGATTAGCTGTTTTCGACGGACTTTCGGCGATCATTTCGGAATAGCGTTCGCGCAGAACGCGCCTCAGGACTTTCCCGTTGTGATTCTGCGGTAATGCGCCGTGTTCAAGAATCCAGATGCGGCGCGGAGCTTTGTACGGCGCGAGATGTTTCATGCACCAATCCAGCAGATCGCTTTCAACGGCCTGCAAGCCCGGCTGGAGCTCGACCGCCGCGACGGGAAACTCGCCTTTCTCCCTG
>JARLFZ010000069.1 GCA_031296305.1 Occallatibacter sp.
TCTAGCAGGCGCTCGGCATCGGCGCCGAGTTCGCAGTGGGCGCGAATCTGCCGGGTGTTCATCTGCGCGTTGGCGTAGATTTTTTCCTTGGCTTTCAAGAAGCGCTGGTGTTGGCGCTCGCGCGCTGCCATGACACGGGCGCGAATTTGCGCGGAGCCTTCGGCCGCCGCGCCGCCGCGTAGTTCTTTGTATTGAACGGCGGGAACTTCAATGTGAATGTCGATGCGGTCGAGCAGGGGGCCGGAGATTTTGGCCACGTAGCGCTGGATCATGGGCGGCGTGCACAGGCACTCGCGCGATTTGTCGTTGAAGAAGCCGCAGGGGCAGGGATTCATGGCCGCGGCCAACATGAAGCGCGCGGGGAAACTGAGCGACATGGAGGCGCGCGCAATGGTGACGGTGTGATCCTCGAGCGGCTGGCGAAGGACTTCGAGGACGTTGCGCGGGAACTCAGGCAGCTCATCGAGAAACAGCAGGCCGTTGTGCGCCAGCGAAACTTCGCCGGGGCGCGGCACAATGCCGCCGCCAATGAGTCCGGCGTCGGAGATGGTGTGATGCGGCGCGCGGAAGGGGCGCTGCGTGACGAGACCGGCGCCGGCTTCGAGCACGCCGGCGACGGAGTGGATCTTGGTGGTTTCGAGAGCCTCTTCAAACGAGAGAGAAGCCAGGATCGAGGGCAGCCTCTTGGCGAGCATGGTCTTGCCGGAGCCGGGCGGCCCGATCATGAGAATGTTGTGGCTGCCGGCCGCGGCCACTTCGAGCGCGCGCTTGGCGGTCTGCTGGCCGCGCACATCGCTGAAGTCGACGCTGAATTGCTCGAGCTTGCCGAGTAAATCCGCCGCGACCACGCGGTAGGGCTCGCGCTGGATGACACCAACCACAGATGTGTTGAGCAGTTCCAGCACGTCGAGGAGCGAGGAGACAGGGTAGACGTTGACGCCTTCGACGACCGCGGCCTCGGCGGCGTTGGCCGCTGGCAGAATCAGGTTCGCAATGCCTTTTTCGCGGGCCAGAATGGCCACCGGCAGCATGCCGGGAATGGGACGCACACCACCATCGAGGCCGAGCTCGCCGACCAGGAGGAAGCGGCTGAGATCGTTGGTGCGCAAAGCGCCATACGCCCCCAAAATGCCGACGGCGATGGGCAGATCGAAGCCTGAGCCCTCTTTCTTGATGTCAGCGGGAGCCAGGTTGATGGTGATGAAAGTGGGCGGGATGAGGTAGCCGGAGTTTTTGATGGCGGCGCGCACGCGATCACGGCTCTCGCGCACCGCGGCGTCGGGCAGGCCTACGGTGTGGAAGTGATCTTGATCGGAAACGACGCCGCTGTAGTCGACCTCAACATCAATGAGATTGGCGTCGATGCCGTAGACTGCGGCGCTAATGGCCTTGAAGAGCATGGTTGCCTTGCGAAGCAAATCTCGCAGCAGCCAGGGAAAAATCGATCAGCATGGGATGGTCGCCCATCCTCTCATTTCAACGGAGTATTGCTTTGTATTCGTAAGAAACATACTACAGGCAGACGGCGCCGGGAACAAACCCTGCGCCGGCGGTGTCGAATGGTGTAGACTTCCCGCGAATTTCCGATGAGGTGAAACGCGATGCTGAGATGGATCGCAGGTGTTTGTTTGTGCGCAGCGATTGCGTGCCCAATATGGGCCGGGCAAGCGATGGTGAACGAAGTCGGACAGGCAAACGAACTCTTCAAGGCGGGCAAGAAGCTGGAGGCTTTGCCGCTCTATGAAGATCTGGCGAAGACATACCCCGACGAGATGATTTATCAGGAGCGGCTGGCCTCGTGCCTCGATGCAGAGGCCGAACAGACCAACGATCCGGCGCAGGCCAAGGCATTGCTGACGCGCATGCGCGATGCGGCGCGGCGCGCCGTTCAACTCGGCGAAACGGCTAACTTCGTTCAGGACATGGCGAACTTCGACGTCGACGCGCCGGAAACGCTTGCGCAAGGCGGCTCTGCAGCGGCGCTGATGCAGGAAGCCGAGAAAGCATTCGCGGCAGGGGACTACCCGACGGCCGAGGCCAAATACGTGGCTGCCGCCGCGGCCGATCCGCATCTCTACGAGGCGGCGCTCTATGCGGGCGACGCGGCCTACGCGCAGCACGATTTGCCCACTGCTGCGCAGTGGTTTGCCAAAGCCATCGCCATCGATCCTAACCGCGAGACAGCCTACCGCTATTGGGGCGACGCTATCCTGCAATACGGCAACGACGCGGAGGCGGCGAAGAACAAGTTCATCGATGCGATTGTGGCGGAGCCATATAACAAGTACTCGTGGCAGGGATTGCAGCAGTGGGCGGTGCGGCAGAAAGCTGTGCTGATGTCGCCGGAGATCGATCGACCGGCGGCGCCTGTGGTGGATCCGAAGAATCCCAAGAACATCACGATTAACATCGATCCAGACACCACTGACGAAAAGAAACATCCCGGCGGCGCAGCTTGGATGGGTTATTCGCTGTGCCGCGCCAACTACCGTGGCGATCAATTTACAAAGGCCTTCCCCAACGAGAAGGAGTATCGACACTCATTGAAGGAAGAAGACGAGTGCCTGACCGATGTGCTGGCGATCGTGAGGGAAACCAAGACAAAATCGGAGGGCATGGACGAAAGCCTGCGCAACCTGCTGGAGTTGTACGACGCGGGCATGCTGGATTGCTGGATCTTGATCAACGGCGCCGACCAGGGCATCACCCAGGATTATCCAACATACCGCGACGCGCATCGACAGCTGCTGCACGATTACCTTGCGCGCTTTGTGGTGCACGGCGGCGTGAACGCGCCGCAGTAATACGGCTTCAGACTCGATCGTCAGGGAAGATGCCGACGGATCCTCCGGGCGCGACGTTTTGTCCCGCGAGGACGATGGCATGGCTGGCGATGTGTGCGCCTGCGCCGATCACCGTGGGCTGTAGCCGGACCTTGTTGTAATCCTGCGGATCGTGCCAGAAAGAGAAGACGCGCGAAAAGGAGCCGATGACCGCGTTATTGCCGATGGTGATGCCGCCGCGGTCGTTGAGCAGGGTGCGCTGGCGAATGACCGCGCCGTCGCCGATGGAGAGGTTATAGCCGTAGGTCAGATCGACGCCGTGGTCGATTTTCACGCCGGTGCCGAGATGCTCGAAGATGTGCCGGCCGAGCATGCAGCGGAAACGCAACCCGAGCCAGTGATTGAGGCCGATCGGCGAGCGATCGAACATTTGCCAGAACCAGAGCAAGGGCTTGCGGCGCGCATAGCGTTCGCGGTCCACCTCAGGATAGTGCTCCGCTTCCAGGGTGACGTTCTGCGGGTCGAGCGACAGGCTGACCACGTTGCCCGGCAACTCGGATGTGAGCGTGAGGTTAAGTTTGCCGCTGTAGGGACGGCCCAGATAAAGCTGGTAGAGCTGGTCGCGCACAATCTCCCCGCGGCGTTCCGGAGAACCGTGGCGGACGAATTCGTCATCGAGGAACTGAATCCAGCGGCGATAGATTTCTTCAGCTTCAGGCGTGGGGCGGGGAGCGGAGCTTTCTGGGGCAGCCATACCAGAGACGATAAAGCAGGGAGTAGGGAGTAGCCAATAGGGAGTAGAAAACCGCACCCCATCGACGCGTTCTGTCTTCTACTCCCTACTCCCTATTCACTACTCCCTGCATTTTTACCGCTTGCCCTGGATGGTCTTGGGGTTCACGCCGGCCTTTTTGGCGGCTCGTCGCGCGGCGATAGCGTGCATCTCCTTGCCGTAACTTGACTGATTGATGAAGACTTGCAAGGCAAGATTCAGCACGTTGCCGGTCGCCCAGTAGAGCGCCAGTCCCGAAGCGTAGTGCCAGAGGAAGCTTCCCATGAAGATGGGCAGGATAAAGGCCATCATGCGCCGCTGCATGGGGTCCATGCCGGGCGAGGGCGTGATGTATTGCGTGAGGAACATGGAGATGATGATGAGGATGGGCAGAATGTGTATGGGATCGGGCTGCGAAAGATCGGGCAGCCAGAACCAGTGTGCCTGGCGCAACTCGACCGCATTGTAGAGAACGCGGAAGAAGCCGTAGAACAGCGGGAGCTGAGGCAGCATAGGCAGGCAACTGCCGTACATGTTGACGTTCTCCTCCTTGTAGAGCGCCATGATCTCGGTGTTCATCTCGGTCTTCTTGGGGTCGTTCATCTTCAAATTCGCATAGCGCTTTTTGATGGCGTCGACCTTGGGCTGGATGCGCATCATCTTGAGCGACGACTTCATCATCATGAAGCGCAAGGGGATGAACGCGATGTTGAAGACGGCCGTGAACAAGATGATGGCCCAGCCCCAGCTATACGCACCGGCGCCTATGGAGTTGTGAATAAAGCGCAACGCGAGATAGAGCGGCTTGGCGATGTATCCCAGCCAACTGCCGAACTGGATGAGCGGATGCAGCGAAGGACCGTCGGGTTTGCCGTCGGGCCCGGTGGCGTAGATAGACGAGAGGATCTCAGTGGCCTTGGGGCCAGTAAACAAGCGCAGGCGGGTATCGCCGCTGGTGTCGCCGACGGCGAGGCCGAGCACGTCGACGGAAGCCTTCTTGCTGTTCGGATCGCTTGGGTCGGCGGGCAAGTCGATAGAGTTGTGCAGCGTGACGACCGTAGTGCGGTCGGGCGCATCGGGCAGGAACGCGGCGGCAAAGTAAAGATCCATAACGGCCGCGTATTGGTAAGACCCTTGCAACGTGTTATTGCCGCTGACCTTGGCGGCGGCTTGCACGTCATCCCGGTTCTCGATTGACCAGGCAAAGAAGGAGGGAGTGGGCATTTGTCCGCGCAGCATGGAGGTTTGATGCAACTCCTCCATGTCGCCCAGGCCGGCGGGCCATTCAACGAGGGTGCGCAGGGGCACACCATTGCGCGTCACTTTCGATTCCACGCCGATCACGTAGCTCGAATCAAAGCGGAAGGTTTTCACGGCATCGACGCCGTTGGCCGAATATTCAAAAGTAATCGCCGTGGGCGCAAGGAGCAGTCCAGTGGCCGAGGGTTGCGCGCCGCCGTAGCTCACCTTGTAGAGTGCACCGTTCAGTTCGGTGGTGAGCGCCGGCTCATAGGTGAAGAGTGAGAGCGGCAGCCCGAAGCGAGCGGCGGCCTGCGGCTGCACCAGGTCGAGCGGTTTGCCGGCCGAGTCGAAGTACTTCTTCAAAATCCAGTTCTTGACCTGCGCGCCACGATTGCTGAAGACAATCTTGTAAAACTCGTTTTCGACGGTGGTGTAAGTCTCAAGCGAGGCCGAAATCTGCGGCGTGGCTGTGGGCGCCTGCGCGGGAGCGGCGCCGTTTGGCGTTTGGCCTGGCGCTGCGGGATTGGCAGAAGCAGTGGGAGCGGCGGGAGCGGTGGCCTGCGACTGGGTTTGCGCGGGCGGCTGCTGGTCCGTCTTGGGCTTCATGAAAAAGAACTGGTAGCCGAAGAAGACGGCCATGGCAAGGAGCATGAAGGCCATGGTGGAGCGCATATCGCCCCCACCACCACCGCCGGACCCCTGCGATTGCAGATTGGGATTCTGAATTTCGGGCAAAGGATACTTCCTATCAGGTGGAAAAGGCAGCCCGTGGGCCACCGCTTCCTCTATGGTAACGGTTCGCGGGGCAAAACCCGCGGGGCGCAGCGACAATTGCCGCCGGAGCGAGTTGGAGGTACAGGATCGAAACCGCCCGGCGTAAAGGGATGACAGCGTAAGAGGCGCCACGCTGCCAGCCTGCAACCACGCAGGGGACCGTGCGTGGCAATGGCGACCGCTGCGTATTCAGAGCACGTGGGAATGAACTTGCAACGGGTGGTGGTCACCGCATGCAGCGCCGGCGAAATCCAGCGGCGATAAAAAGCGATGAGTGCGAGCAGAAAACGTGTCATGGTGCGGGTGTACCCGGAGCACGAAGCGCGGCCGCAGGCGATTTGAACCCGCGCGACGCCTCCGTTCTGGCCTGTTCAAGAATACGTACAATCTCTGCCTCGAGTTGCGCGAATTCCATGGTGAGCACGACGCGGCGCGGATGGAAGATGAGATCGCAGCCCTTGGGCAGCAGATCGACGTGGCGGCGCAGCGCTTCCCTCATGCGGCGCTTGATACGGTTGCGCTGGGTGGCCTTGCCCAACACTTTGCCCACGGTGAGGCCCACACGCGGTCCAAGGTGCATCGCGGGCGCGCCGGGTATTTGCGGTCCGAGAGTCTGCGGTGCCTGCGACGCAAGAAACCAACTCATGGACGCGGATTGCCGCTTGCGTGCAGCCGCATAGGCGCGCAGATAATCGGCGTGTCTGCGCAGACGCGCTTTCGCCAGCGATTGGCCCGGCGATTTTCCTTGCTCAGGCCTGGACGAAGGATTCATTCGGAATACTCGGGGAAGAACGACCCCACTGCGCGGCGGATTCCGGCGAGAAAACCGGAACCGGCAGAGGTTTAGTCGCGGTGCCCGGCGCTGACCGAGACGCGCTTGCGGCCTACGGCGCGGCGGCGGCTGAGCACGGCGGCACCGGCGTTGGTCTTCATGCGCGCTCGGAAGCCGTGCTTTTTCACGCGGCTGCGGCGGTTAGGTTGAAATGTGCGTTTGGGCATCGTGACCCGCTCCTATACCTTCAAAAAAAATCTGCCTATGAACAGCAATTTTGAGTATATCGTAGGCAGAGTTGAGAATCCAGCGCGGGCGGCCGGGCGGTAAGGAGCGGAAAATGCTCGGCACGGCTAAAATAGGGGCAGCGAGAGACGCAATGCTGCATCCTGACGCGCGATTTTTGGGACGTTTTTTGTGATGGCGAGCCGAAGCGCGGCCAGTTTCACCATCCTTGGTGCAACTTGCAGGGCACCGAAAAAGTTATGTGAAAGAACCGTTGCAATGGAGCCGAGATGTGCGCTACTATCGGACCCGTTCACGAAATTTCATTTGAAGTTTCACAGACTCCGCAATTCGACTTTCGCTCAAATCGCCCCAGGGTCGGATTTCATAGGGGCACATTAACTGCGGACAGGTAACCAGTCGCCGGTAAATGATCGGAAAGCGAACGAGCTTTTCGCGTTGCCGGAGTGTTGCCTTAAAGCTGCAATTAAACCGCCAGGCGTAAGCCGGCGGAAAAGGCAAGGATTGTACGATGGCATTTGCAACTTCGCCGGCAACGGCACTTAATCCCTGGCTCCAGATTCTTTCGGCTCTGGAGAAGAAAGTTATCCGGCAATCATTCGAAACCTGGCTCAAGCCCACGCGGTTCAGCCATGCGGCAGGGCGCATGCTCTATGTGCGCGTGCCTTCGCCGGAGTTCCAGCACATCGGCGAGAAATACGGCGACCTGATTCAGGAAGCGATCGATCTGAACGCGCTGGAATTCGACGACGTGAGCTTTGTGACGGTGGAAGAGGACCCGTCGATTCCGCCGCTGCGCAAGGATGGCGGCTTCGGACCGATCCCCAGCCATGCACCTACGGCGCCGCCGGCGCCGGCAGCGCGCACTCCCGAGCAGGGACGATTCGACTGGTCGACCGCGGCGCAACTGAATGCCAAGTACACTTTCGATGCGTTTGTCATCGGCAACGGCAACCAGTTTGCGCGCGCCGCGGCGCTGGCGGTGGCCGAGCGGCCTTCGCGCGCCTACAATCCGCTGTTCCTGTATGGCGGCGTGGGCATGGGCAAGACGCACCTGATGCACGCCATTGGCCACGAGGTGAAGCGCCGGCAGCCGACCTCGAGTATCTGCTACGTCTCCGCGGAGAAGTTTACCAACGAGATGATCAACTCCATCCGCAACGATCGCATGACCAGCTTCCGCGACCGCTTCCGCACGGTGGATGTGCTCCTGATCGACGATATCCAGTTCATTTCGCAGAAGGAGCGCACGCAGGAGGAGTTCTTCCACACCTTCAATGCGCTGCACGAATCGATGAAGCAGGTGGTGATTGCCTCGGACCGTCCTCCCAAGGAACTGACGGAGATCGAGGAGCGGCTGCGTTCGCGCTTCGAATGGGGCCTGATCGCCGACATTCAACCGCCCGATCTTGAGACCAAGGTGGCCATCCTGCTGAAGAAGGCGGAGAGCGAGCAGGCGCATCTGCCCACGGATGTGGCGCTGTTTGTGGCCTCGAATGTACGCACCAACGTGAGAGAGCTCGAAGGCGCGCTGGTGCGGCTGATCGCCTGGTGCCAACTGAACCGCATCGAGATCACGCTGGCGGCGGCGCAGCAGTGCCTGAAGCAGTTTATCGACATGCAGGTGCGCAAAATCACCATCGAGGCGATTCAACGCGCCGTGGCCGAGCAGTTCGGCATGAGGGTCGCCGACCTGAAGCAGAAGAACAACTCGCGCAACGTGGTGGTGCCGCGGCAGATTGCCATGTACCTGGCCAAACAGATGACCGAGGCCAGTTTGCCGGAGATCGGACGCCAGTTCGGGAACAAGCACCACACCACGGTGATGCACTCGATTGCGAAGATCGATGAGCAGCGGCGTGGCGACAAGGACCTGCACCGCACCCTGAGCAAGCTGCAGGACGTGCTGAACTGCTAAAGGCAGGGGTCGGTGAATTGTGGTCAGTGCCCCGAGCCCCTCGATGATCAGTCGAGGGGCTTTCACTTTGGGCAAGCCGTTGGGCCGGCTGGGAACATTTCCGGGCAACGCGGCGTCTAAACCAACATTGCATCCGCAGAAAGCAGGACAAGATGAGGCTTCGTCATCTCGCGATTGCGTTTTGTGTCGCTTCGGCCATCTGCGCAGCGGCCCAGACTCCCATCGAAATCCAGCCGGTGAAGGTGCTGACGCCGAATGGCACGCTGGGAACGTGTTCTTACAAGCCGACCGCGGTGGAAGCTCCGTATTTTTCCCGGCTGAGCGATGCCGAGAAGACCAACGGAGGCATGCTCACCAAGTATTCGATTCACGGAAAGACCGGAACTGCCGTGGCGTGGTTCGGGATCGTGCGCGGCATTACGCCCCCGGCTGAGAGTGGCGGCGAAACCACGCTTCTCATAGAGCACCGGTACTTCGACGGCATGACCGACTGCCACATCATGCTCGTGCAGTGGACCGGCGGCGGAGACTTTACCACGAAGTTGAAAGTGGACCCCGCAACGATTCCCGCACTTTCCCTCGTGCGCATTTACGGCACCGTCACCGGCGAGAAGCTCAGCGTGCCCGAGGTGCGCGTGGATTACATCCGGGTATGGCCGTGGCGCACCTTCAACTTCATGGACCTGACAGGCAACGACCGAACCAATCCACGATGGAAGAAGTCGTCCAAGGTGAGCGGCATGAATGTCTACAACGCCTATCCCAAGGATGAATACTACTTCACTCTGCTGGGCGACCCGGCGGATTTTGGATTGAATCTGCGGCCCGAATAAAGATAGGGGACCAAGGAAGCAAGGAAACCGGTCCGACGCGGTTGCAACTTCGCGCTGCGCGATGCATCCTAATGCCCATGGAATACCGACTGCTGGGAGGCTCCGGCCTCAAAGTTTCTGCATTGAGTTTTGGCGCCGCGACCTTTGGCGGGACCAATGAGTTTTTCAAAAGCTTCGGCGAAACCGAGGTCGAAGAAGCGCGACGCCTGATCGACATCTGCTTTGAGGCCGGGGTGAACCTGTTCGATACCGCCGACGGCTATTCCGAAGGCCGCTCGGAGGAGATTCTGGGCATAGCGCTCGCGGGCAAGCGCGATAAGGCGCTGATCTCAACTAAATCGGGATTTCCTTCAGGCCCCGGTCCGAACGATGAAGGCTCTTCGCGGTATCACTTGCGGCGCGCGCTCGAGAGCAGCTTGCGGCGGCTGGGCACCGACTACGTGGACATCTATCACCTGCACTGCTTCGACGCGCTGACGCCGATTGAAGAAGTGCAGGAGACACTCAACAACTTTGTGCGCGAGGGCAAGGTGCGCTACATCGCCTGCTCGAATTTTTCCGGCTGGCACCTGATGAAGTCGCTGGCGGTGGCCGATCGCTATGGTTGGACGCGTTTTGTGGCCCACCAGGTGTACTACTCGCTGCTGGGCCGCGAGTACGAGTGGGAGTTGATGCCGCTGGGCCTCGACCAGAAGGTGGGCGCGCTGATCTGGAGCCCGCTGGGCTGGGGACGCCTGACCGGCAAGATCCGCCGCGGGCAGCCGTTGCCTGAGCGAAGCCGCCTGCACGCCATCGCCGATGCCGGGCCGACTATGCCCGACGAGCACTTGTACAAAGTTGTCGATGCACTCGACGCAACGGCAGCAGAGACCGGCAAGACCGTGCCGCAGATTGCGCTGAATTGGCTCTTGCAAAGGCCGACGATCTCGTCCGTGATCATCGGCGCGCGCAATGAGGAGCAGTTGCGGCAGAACCTTGGAGCTGCGGGATGGAATCTGACTGCGGCTCAGGTGGCGGCGCTTGACAAGGCGAGCGCTGTCGAGCCCGTGTATCCGTATTGGCACCAGCGGAAGTTCTTTTCGGGACGGAACCCGATAAGGACAGGGAGTAGCCAATAGGGAATAGGGAGTAGAAAGGCAGGGAGCAAGGGAGCGAGGGAGCAGCGAAACCGAATGCCGCAGAGCGCCCCGCAATCTATTCCCTCTTGGCTACTCCCTACTTTCTGCTTTTGTGATGATGGCGCTTCACGACGTTGTGGCCGATGAGCCATCCCAGCGAACCGCCCACCAACACATCGGAAGGAAAGTGCTCCTGCCCCATCACGCGCGTGAGGCTTAAGCCCGTTGCCGCGGAATAGAGCGCGAATTGCGTCCAGGGCGCGGGGTACTCGGCGGCAAGCGCGGATGCTGCGGACCACGCGACGATGCTGTGCGCTGACGGGAAGGACGAATTAGTGGCGGCGCCCGTCTCAAAGAAATGCCCGCGCGCGTTATCGACGTTCGGCCTCTCGCGCAGGAAGACGAGCTTGAGCGCCTCGTCGACGATGATCGCGTCCACCATCGACTCACCCGTGAGAATGCCGGCCTGGCGTGCGTGTTCGTCCTGGTGAGCATGGCCAAAGCCGTAAACCGCAATCGGGACGACGATCCAACCGCCCATGAGCACATTGGATGTGTTGATGCTCGCCTGATTGAACGAATTATCGTGCGAGGCGACCTGCGTCATGGTGTGCTGGTCAGTGGCAAAGGCAACTCCGGCCGCCGCGGCAAGAGGCAAGAGCCACTTGAGGTCGCGTGTGCGGATGTGTGCGGGGCCGCTCCAGATAGCTCCCTGATCGCGCAGCAGATTGCGCGGCGTGTTGCGAATCGTCACATCGTCCGGAGAAGAAGTGTGCGGCGCTGGCGCATCGGGAAGCGCCGCGGAGAGGTCGTTTGTTGCCGCTACAGTTGGCGCCTGCGCGGGCGCGAGCATGCAAAAGCTCAGCGCAATGGCCGCGATCGGGAAGAGACGCACCGCGACTTGGCGCGAGGCTTGGGGGCGAGGTCGAATCGGGTTCTTCTGCATGGGCTTTCGAACCGAGTTGCTGAACCAGGAATGTACCATCGGACTATTCCAGACCGGCAAATGTCAACAGAACTGAGGCGCATTATTGATCCGGCCCGTAAATAGTGGAACATTCCCGATCCTCTTCCGCACAAAAAGAGGAAAAGGATGGGGCGCGGGCGCAGTATTTTGGGACAGGATAAATAACGCGAGTGCGGGCACTGGTAGAGTGACAGAGCGGACTAGAGAACCTGCGGCGGTTCGTTGCGGTAAATCTCCACGTAGTCGAGGTAGTTTTGTGCGTACTCGCGGATCAGATCGCGGTCCTGGTCGGTGATTTCGCGGCGGAGCTTGGCGGGGACGCCGGCCCAAAGCGTGCGCGGGGGAACGATGGTATCCTCGGGGACCACGGAGCCGGCGGCGATGATCGAGCCTTCGCCGATGCGGCTGTTGTTCAAGACGCGCGCGCCCATGCCTATCACGCACATATCTTCCACGACGCATCCATGGACGGTGACGTTGTGGCCGATGGTGACCCAGTCGCCTACGATGACGGGGTAGCGGTTGCGCTGGCCGTGGAGGACGCTGCAATCCTGCACATTGGAGCAGGAGCCGACGCGGATGGAATTCACGTCCCCGCGCAGCACGGCGTTCATCCAGACCGAGGAACGCTCGCCCAGGATTACGTCGCCAAGGATCTGCGCCGAGACGTCGATGTAGCAACTGGAAGCGATCTGGGGCGAGTGCCCCCGATAGGTTCGGATCATGAAGGGCTCTTGGGCGACCTCTCTTGAAAGTGTAATTGTGCGCGGCGTCACCCAGGGGCTAATTTGGCCTTTCGAAAGAGGGCAAAGAATAGGGCTGTCGGCATTTTTCGACCCATGGAACTCAAGGAAAATGCAAGTCTTGGCTGCCAATCAAAAGTCGAGTATCATCATAGGAGCCTTTCAGGCAGGTTTGGAGGTGGAAGTTTTGGCTGAGGTTCGCGTACAGGAAGGCGAACCGCTGGAAAATGCGCTGCGCCGGTTCAAGCGGAAGGTACAGACGGAGGACATTATCAAGGAAGTCAAGCGTCACTCCTACTACCTGAAGCCCGGTGAGAAAAAGCGCGTTAAGGCCGCATTGGCCCGCAAGCGGAATCGTAAAAAGGCTCGTAAAGAGCAGGATTGATTTTTCACCCGCCGCGAGAGTGACCGTTCCGGGGACTTTCGAGAGAAAGAAACGAAAGCCCCCGCACACTGAAAGAAAAGTGGAACGGCAAAGCGCGGCGGCGCAACACACTGTAGCGATTCTCCAGTTTCTGTCGATCAGAGCTTTCGCGGCTATGTTGCTTGCCCCCACAGCCCCCAGGCATTGCCGCATGATGCTGAACCCCCAGAGAAACCAGAGAAGCGCGAATGGTTGCTCGACACGCAACGTGCGTGCGGATACTACGCTGCCCTGAATACCGGGCAGAAGTTTAAGAACCGCCAATCTTTTAACGCGGTCCGGGCCCTTGTTGTGCCACCAGAAAGAGGACAGGGAACCGAGACCGGCAAGTTCCTAATCGAGCCGTGGCCGATTTCGGTGTGATTCCCTGCGAGGCAAGCTGGCCATGGAATTCACTGATCGAGTCCTGAAATGTGTCGATTGCGGCGCCGAGTTCGTTTTTACGGCCGGCGAGCAGCTCTTTTTCCACGATAAACAGTTCAAAAACGACCCCAAACACTGCAAGCAGTGCAAGGCGAAGCGCACCCGCGGTTCGCAACGGGTGCGGCCTGAGACGCGCACTACGTGCTCGGATTGCGGCGCGGAAACTACAGTTCCCTTCAAGCCGACGCAGGGCAGACCTGTGCTCTGCCGCTCTTGCTTCCAAAAGCAACAGGCGAACCCGTCCGCTGCGCCTGCGCCGAGTGCCGCGCCTAGCGTAGCGCAGGACTAGGCCACAGGGCTAAGTCCTAACGCAGCCCGGGACTAAACAAGAGGTCGCCCCTGAACTTGGAGGGGAAGCCGGCACTGCGCACCAGTGTCGCCAGTTGCGCCCAATGACGCTGGCTGTGGAACAGGGCGTGCAGGGCGATCTTTCTCCGGGAGACAGTGCGCTGCTCCGGAGGCACCCAATCGAATTCGAGCACGAATGGCTCGCTCCAGGTTTGTTCCGGCGCGGCGAGCAGATCGCGGAAGATTTCCGCGGCCTGGCAGTGCAGGTCGAAGAGCGCATCGAGCGGCCCGGCGGGCAGCTTTTCTCTGTCGGTTACGGGCAAGCCCGCGAGGCGCTGGCTCCAGCGCAACTCCACTCCCCAGATGTGGCGCACGAATCCCTGCACCGTGGCCGTGCCACCAATGTCGCAGGGTAGCTCGAGCAGCGCGGGGTTGGTTTCAAGGTGCGTCTTCCAATAGGCGCTGGACTGCTCGTTCCAGGCCAGCAGTTCTTCCAGTGAGATGCCAACGCTCATATTGATCTCCTAAGAGCCGATTAGTGAGCCAGCAACGTGGTGTCTTGCCGACTTGCTAACCTGCTGACTTGCCGGTTTGCTTCTGATGCAATGCACGGTGTCCGATGTCGCGCCGATAGTACATGCCTTCAAAGTGAATCTCTGCCATGGCCTGGTAAGCGCGGGCCAGCGCCTCGGCGAGCGAGTCCGCGGCGGCAGTAACGCCGAGCACTCTGCCGCCGGCCGTAAGCATTTGCCCGTCCTTGAGCGCCGTGCCCGCGTGGAAGACCTCGACGCCGGGAACCCGGGCCGCGGCGGCGAGGCCGGTGATGGGCAGGCCGCTCTTGTAGCTGCCGGGATAGCCGCCGGAACTGGCCACCACGCACACCGACGCGCCGGGAGACCAGTTGAGCGGAGTCTCGGCCAGACGGCCGTCGACGCACGCGTCAAGTATGTCCAGGAGATCGCTTTCGAGGCGGACCAGGATGGCCTGGGTTTCAGGATCGCCAAAACGTGCGTTGAATTCCAGCACCTGCGGCCCGCGCGCGGTCATCATGAGCCCGCAGTAAAGCACGCCGGTAAATGGCGAGCCTTCCTCGGCCATGCCTGCAATTGTGGGCTCGGCGATGTGCCGCAAAATCCACTCCGACATGGCGGGATCGAGAAGCGTATCGGTGGAATAGACGCCCATGCCGCCGGTGTTGGGGCCGGTATCGCCTTCGCCGATGCGCTTGTGATCCTGAGCCGGCACCAGCGGCGTCACGTGCTTGCCGTCGCTGAGGCAGAGAAAGCTGACCTCGTCGCCTTCAAGGAATTCCTCAATGACGATCTGCTGCGCCGTCTCGCCCAGCAACGCGCCGGAGAAAAGGCCCTGCGCGGCTTCGGCAGCGGTTTGGCGCGAGGCACAGATGATGACACCCTTGCCCGCGAACAGCCCGTCGGCCTTGACCACGATGGGCGGATGAAACACGTCGATGGCCTTCTCGACTTCAGCGGCGTTGGAACAGACGGCGTAGTTGGGCGTGGGGATGTGGTGGCGCTCGAGAAACTGCTTGGCAAAGCCTTTGCTCGATTCGAGCATGGCGGCGGCGCGCGTGGGACCAAAGACGCGCAGGCCGCGCTCGCGCAGGGCATCGACAATGCCCAGCGACAGCGGCAGCTCCGGACCGACGACTGTCAGCTCGGGGCGCTCCGACTCGGCTAGGCGAACCATGGCGCTAACGTCGTTCAAATCAACAGGGACGCAGCGGAACTTCTCGGCCATGCCGCCATTGCCCGGCGCACAAACAATCCCCGTAACGCGCGGGCTGCGCGCGATGGCCCAAGCCAGCGCATCTTCGCGACCTCCCGAACCAAGGATCAGGACTTTCATTGCACTTCCCTTCCCACCACACTCATCAAGACCAGAAAAACTATGGTCGGCAATGGGGGTGGGGGAAGTCAAACGGGTGGCGACGCAGTGTAAGAAGCGCCGTTCCCCTATACTGATGCCGGATGCGCGGAAGTCTGCTGCGCGCCAGAGTTTGCGAGAAAAGCACGATGGTCGAGACCCGCATCAAGCCGTATGACCAGCAGGTCGCCGAGCAGGAGGCGCGCGAGCAGCAGAGGCGCGCGTTCCGGCGCAACCAGGTCTTCGGATTGCTGATTCTCGCCGGAGCGATCTGTCTCTGGTGGCTCGTGCACACCAATCCGAAGTGGATCTTTCCCCCGGGGTGGTGGCGGTGGTGACGACAGGGAACAAGGGAACAAGGGAACGAGGGAACAAGAAGGCGAGCCCGGAGTTAGCGGACCCTGGCGGCTTGACAGAGACCGGTAATCTGCCCCTTGTGGTAATTCTGCTGGGGCCCACGGGGAGCGGCAAGACGGCGCTCTCGCTCGCCGTTGCCGAGCGCTTCAACGGCGAAATTGTGAGCTGCGACTCCGTGGCCGTGTATCGCGGCATGGAACTGGGCACGGCAAAACCCACACGCGAAGAGCGGGCGCGCGTGCCGCATCACCTGATCGATGTGGCCGAGCCGGATGAGCCGTTTACCGCGGGCGCGTACTCTCGAATCGCCCGTGAACTGCTCCAAGAGATTGCTGTGCGCAAGCACCGCATGCCGATTGTGACCGGGGGAACGGGGCTGTATCTGCGGGCGCTGACCGAAGGACTGTTTGCCGGGCCGGCGCGGCAGGAAGAGCTACGAACCCGCCTGCGCCGAAGCGTGGAACGCCACGGAAATGCGTGGCTGCATCGACTGCTGCGAAAGCTGGACGCTGCGAGCGCAGAACGGATTCATGCCAACGACACGCACAAGCTGATTCGCGCGATTGAGGTGTGCCTGGCCGCGCGAAAACCGATGTCAGAAGTGATGGGACGCGATCCACTCACAGGATTTCGATTGCTGCGGATTGGCTTGAACCCGCCGCGGCAGCAGCTTTACGACCGATTGAACCAACGCTGCGCGGCGATGTTTGCCGCGGGCCTTATCAAGGAGACATGCGAACTGCTCGAGCGCTACGGGCCGGTGAAGGCCCTGGACTCGCTCGGCTACCGCCAGGCGTGCGCGGTGCTGGTCGGAACGCTGAGCGAGGAGGAAGCGATCAAGGCTGCACAGCGGGGCCACCGCAACTACGCCAAGCGGCAGATGACGTGGTTCCGGCGCGATCCAGAGGTGCATTGGATGGAGCGGTTCGGCGATGAGGCGGAGACGGCGCGCGAGGCCGCCGATCTGGTTCAAGAAGCTTTGGCGACGGCCCGCTGAAGCCGCAGATCACCGTGCGGAATCTAATTTAGAGTCGGCCCAATTTAGACTAACCATGGAGATGCGGCGCTTGCTGCGGCAGACGCCGGAATGGAGCTTCCCTTGCCTGATACGAATGCAGAGACGATTTACGACGTGGCAGTGATTGGCGGCGGACCGGCCGGATATACGGCGGCAATTCGCGGCGCGGAATACGGCCTGAAGGTGGCGCTGATCGACGCCAGCCCCAGGCTGGGCGGAACCTGCCTGCACGTGGGTTGCATTCCCACCAAGTCGCTGCTGTTCAACGCCGAACTGTGGGACTACCTGAAGGAAGCCGAGGAGTTTGGCATCAAGGGCGTGGAGACACGGACGCTGGACTGGGCCGCAGTGCTGGCGCGCAAGAGCGCGATCATCACCAAGCACGTGAAGGGCCTCGAGTTCCTGATGAAGAAACACAAGATTGCAGTGATTCCTGGTTTTGGACGGCTGACAGGACCCGCGCAGAGCGGCGTGCACACAGTGGAAGTGGAGGCGAATGGCCAGAAGAGCCCGGTGAAGGCGAAAAACGTGATGATCGCGACGGGATCGGAGGCCAAGCTGCTGCCGGGATTGAAGGCGGACGAGACCATCCTGACCAACATCGAGATTCTGAGTCTGGGCGCGCCGCCCAAATCGCTGATCGTGATCGGCGCGGGTGCGGTGGGCGTGGAGTTTGCATCGATTTTTCGCAGCTTCGGCAGCGAGGTGACGATCCTGGAGTTTTTGCCGCGCATGGTTCCCGTCGAGGACGAGGAGATTTCGAAGGAGCTGGCGCGGGTCTTCCGCAAGCGCGGCATTGAGACGCAGACGGGCGCGAAGGTGGACAAGGTGGAGAAGACCACTACGGGTGTGAAGGTGAGCTACACCGACGCGAACGGCAAGCCGCAAGTGAAAGAAGCTGAGAAGGTGCTGGTGGCCGTGGGGCGCGGGCCGTTGACGAGCGGGATTGGTCTCGAGAAGACCAAGGTCGAGCTGGACCGCGGATTCGTAAAGGTTGGTGAAGCGCAGGAGACAGCGGAGCCGGGCGTGTATGCCATCGGCGACATTGTGGCCGGGCTACCGCAACTGGCGCATGTGGGCGCGATGAGCGGCATGGTGGCGATGGCGAAGATCGCGGGGCAGAAGTATCGTCCGGTGCGGCGCGATCGCATTCCGAGCTGCACATATACCGAGCCGCAGATTGGCTCGGCGGGCCTGACCGAAGCGCAGGCCAAAGAAAAGGGCCACGAAATCAAGGTGGGCAAGTTCCCGTTCGCGGGCAACTCCAAGGCGACGATCGTGGACAGCCACGACGGTTTTGTGAAGGTGATTGCCGACGCCAAATACGGCGAGATTCTTGGTGTGCACATCATCGGTCCGCAGGCCACGGAGCTGATTGCCGAAGCCGTTGCGGTGATGGAGCTCGAAGGCACGGTGGACGAGCTGATGTTCACCATCCACGCGCATCCCACGCTGAGCGAAGCCATGCTCGACGGCTACGGCGCGGTGGAGGGAATGGCGATTAACGCGTGAGGGCGACGAGGTTGACCTTTGATCTTCGGTCTATTCGCTCGTTTCCTCGAGCAGTGGGTGAATATCCCTTTTCCCGTGTAAGACACGCACGATGCGCAACTCATTGCCGGCACAAATGTAGTAAACGCGCACCGCAGGAAAACCCGGAATGGGCCATGATCTCAATCCCGCCATCAGCGGATTGGCTAATTGCTTTGGCGCGCCGATTCCGGGTGTTCGACACAGCAAATCCACTGCTGATTCCACGGCATCGAGGAAACGCTGCGCGACGTCAGGGATTTCTTTTTCGAAGAGGTAGTACCGGAACTGCCGGAGAATATCTTCCCGAGCAGCAGTTCGAAAACAGACATTCACTTGTTTGCGAACCATGTGATTCCCCCCTTATCGGGTTGGGTGCTGAAATGAAAATGGCCCAAGGCCACCTTCGCCTTGAGCCATGCACCGCGTCCCATAGGGAGGATGCCAGAATCTCGTTCGACCCAATGTACTACTCTTTGACGGATTCATGTTCAAGCAATGCGGCGTGAACGTGAGCGGCCTTTCTCGGGCTGTTTCTTCCGGGCTTGAATCTTCGCAGCATCCTGTCGCAGTTCACTCCAGAAATCCGGAGAAACAGGGATGTCCTTTCCTTTGGTGAGTCCCTCAAGAAGCAATGCTTCCAACCTGGCATCGGCTTCGCCAGCCTGCGCCTGACGCAGCAGCCCGCGAACGTATTCGCTCACATTCCCGTAGCCTTTGGTTTCAACCTCGCGGTCGATGAACTCTTTAAGAGATTCTGGCAAAGAGATGGTCAATGTCGTCATGATGAATCCCCACTGAAGGATTATAACAATAGTTCTTAACTAATAAGAACTTTTTATAGCGAGAGCCTCATTCGCTGCCTCGGCCTACAGTTCCGTCGACTGCATCTCGACCAGCGCGGTAGCTTTGGCGATGAAGTCGGCGAGAGGCATGGAGCCCTGATCGCCTTTGCCGCGGGTGCGGACGCTGACTGCGCCGGCGCCTTCTTCCTTGTCGCCGAAGACGAGGATGTAGGGTGTCTTCTGGTTGGCGAAGTCGCGAATCTTGGCGTTCATCTTTTCGTTGCGAACGTCGGTTTCAACGCGGAAGCCGGCGTCTTTTAGCGCGGCTTCGACTTTGGCCGCGTAGGCCGTGTGCTTCTCGCTGATAGGCACCAGGCCGATCTGTACCGGCGCGAGCCAGAGCGGGAAGGCTCCGGCATAGTGCTCAATGAGCACGCCGAAAAATCGCTCAACCGACCCGAAGAGGGCGCGGTGCACCATGACGGGCTGATGGCGCTCGCCGTCCTCGCCAACATATTCGAGTTCGAAGCGCGCGGGAAGGTTGAAGTCGAACTGCACCGTCGAGAGTTGCCAGAGGCGGCCAAGAACGTCGACCAGCTTTACGTCGATTTTGGGGCCGTAGAAAGCGGCTTCGCCGGGAATGGTCTTGTACGGGATGCCTCTCGATTTGAGCACGTTGTCGAGCGAGCGGATGGCGAGGTCCCAGTTTTCATTGGAGCCGGCATAGTGCGCGCGGTCCGAGGGATCCCAAGTCGAAAGCTCGACCTTGTACTCCTTGAAGCCGAAAGTTTTCAGCACGGCCTCGGCGAAATCGATGCAAGCGGCGACTTCGCTTTCGATCTGCTGCGGCGTACAGAAGATGTGCGCGTCGTCCTGCGTAAAGCCGCGCACGCGCAACAGGCCGTGCATGGTTCCGGAGCGCTCGTAGCGATAGACGTTGCCGAGTTCGGCGTAGCGCTGCGGTAAATCGCGATAGCTTTTGGGCGAGTTTTTGTAGATGAGGATGTGCCCCGGGCAGTTCATCGGCTTCAGCCGGTACTCGGCGTCGTCCAGCTCCATCGGCGTGTACATGTTGCCGGAGTAGAAGCCTTCGTGGCCGCTGACCTTCCAGAGCTCGCGGCGCATCACGTGCGGCGTGTAGACGAGCAGGTAGCCGCGGCGCAGGCACTCGTTGCGCATCCAGTCTTCCATGATTTTGCGGATGATGGCGCCCTTGGGATGCCAGAAGATGAGGCCGGCGCCGGCCAGCTCCTGAATGCTGAAGAGGTCGAGTTGTTTGCCCAGGACGCGATGGTCGCGGCGCGCGGCTTCTTCAAGGCGCGCGAAGTGGGCGTCAAGATCTTTTTGGGAGAAAAAGGCTGTGCCATAGACGCGCTGAAGTTGGGGATTCTTTTCGTCGCCGAGCCAGTAGGCGCCGGCGAGCGGACCGACCTTGAAGGCCTTGACACGGCCGGTTGACGGCACGTGCGGGCCGCGGCAGAAGTCGATGAATTTGCCGTTGCGATAGAAGCTGACCTCAGAGCCGGGCGCGGTGAATTTGGTGACGAAGTGCGTCTTCATGAAGTCGCCGTCTTTTTCAAACGCCTCCAGCGCTTTATCTCTTGGAGCAAATTCGTGCGTGAACGGCTCGTTGCGCGCCACGACCTCGGCCATTTTGGTTGCAATGGCGGCGAGGTCTTCAGGCGTGAAGGGCTGGGCGCGATAGAAGTCGTAGAAAAAGCCGGAGTCGGTGGCGGGGCCGTGACCGAGTTTTGTCTCAGGGAAAAGTTCGAGGACAGCCGTGGCCAGCACATGCGCGGCGGAGTGGCGCAGAACCTTCAGCGCGTCGGGATCCTTCTCGGTGACGAGCTCGAGCTTGATGTCGGTCGCGAGCGGCGCGGAGAGATCGACCAGGCGCGGCGCGGCGGCGTTTTCCGCTGCATACATCGAGGCCTCGCCAGAATCTTCGCCGGCTGGCGACTGGCCGTCGGGGGCGGAGCCTTGGATGGCATCCGTGCCGACCGAGACCGGAGTGATACGCGCGGCGACACTGGCCGCGGCGAGAC
>JARLFZ010000070.1 GCA_031296305.1 Occallatibacter sp.
GCGATGGAGGCCTTCGTATCGGCGGGACTCTTTAGATGGCAGCCATAGGCCGATATCAAAACATCAGTGGCGCTGGGAGTGTGCGGCGGGAGGATGGTGAGCACTCCATTGTGAATGCACGATCCGACCTCGACCACGAGCCCTGTTTCTTCGAGGATCTCCCGGGATAGACATTCTTCTGGCGTCTCATCTGCTTCGGGCCGGCCGCCCGGTAGCTCCCATTCATTTCTGTCGTTGCGCAGAAGAAGTACTTCGGCTGATCCGTTGATTTTGCGGAACAAGACTCCCTTGACAGATATGGGCGATGAAAGCTGATTCCCGATGAGCATCTCCTTCAGATGTCGGGCGACGCTGTTACCGCACCATGTCGCGATGCAGCGCCTTTACCTGGTAGCCGGCTTTCTTCAGCCGCTTGGCTATCTCCTCGGCCATCATGACGCTGCGATGCTGGCCGCCGGTACAGCCGAAGGCCACGGTCAGGTAGCTCTTTCCCTCGTTCACGTAGTGAGGCAGCAGGTACAGCATCAGCTTCGTCACGCGATCCAGAAATTCCCCGGTCTGCGGGAAACCTCGCACGTATGCGGCAACCTTGGGATCGAGACCGGTCTTCTTGCGGAACTCGGGCACGAAGTGGGGATTGGGCAGGAAGCGCACATCGAAGACCATGTCCGCGTCAAGCGGCACGCCATTCTTGAAACCGAAGCTGAGGCAGGAGACGAGGAGGCGCTTGGATTTCTCCTCGTACCCGAATCGCGCGAGAATGTCAGCACGCAGCTCGTGCACATTGAAATTGGAGGTGTCGATAAGCGTATCGGCAACGTTGCGGATGGGGTCAAGCAACTGGCGCTCTTCAACAATGGAGCGCCACACCGTTTCGCTGCGGCCGAGCGGGTGCGGGCGGCGCGTCTCAGAGTAGCGGCGCACCAGTACGGCGTCCTGGGCGTCGAGAAACACCACGCGCGTTTGCAGTTGTGTCTTAATGCTTTTCAGGATTTCGGGCAGACGGTCGAGCGTAGAGCCCTCGCGCACATCCACCACGATGGCGGCACGTTCCACATCCGGCGATGCGCTGATGAGGCCGGCAAAATGGGGCAGAAGCTCGAGGGGAAGATTGTCGACGCAGTGGAATCCCAGGTCCTCAAAGGCCTTGAGGGCTGAAGCTTTTCCCGCGCCGGAGATTCCGGTGACGATCACCAGTTCGTTTATCTGCTTCGGGGTTTTCTTACCCGGGGGAGCGGCGGCTCGCGATTTCCCCGGGGTTCGCGCAGGCTTTCGGGGCGTCATGGGATCATGCTACACCGTGCGGAGGCAGCGGCGTTAGCGGGGTTAGCGGAGTTAGCGGAGTTAGCGGCGTTTGTGGAGATAGCGGTGTCAAAGGCCAACGAGTAATCCCACGAAAGTTTGGAACCCCTGCAGCCGCGGGTGTGTTCAGCCTCGGGACCCTGCAGCTCGCGAACCGATTTGCGCCAGTTCGAGCGCACGCTCCGGGTCGAGAGCGGGCGACATGAGCGGCCCCTGACCCAACGTGCAGCCCATGCGGACCAGCGCTGCAATCTGTTCGCGGGTCTCGATTCCCTGGGCAACTACCGGCAGGCTCAGGGCATTGGCAAGGCGGATGAACGACTCCAGCACAGTCTGCTGACGGCCCCCCGAAACGACCGCGAGCCGGGATGCGAGCTTGACCATCGAAATAGGAAGCTGCAGCAGATGATTCAACGGCGCAAGGCTGCTGCCGAAGTCGTCGATGGCCACGCGCACTTGGCAGTCGGTAAGGCGTTGCAGCACGGCAACCGCTGCATCGGGAGTCTCGTTGAGGGCGCTCTCGGGAACTTCGAACACCAGTCGCAAGGGATCGGCGCCGCTCGCCGTGAGGGCCTTCATCAAATGGACAGTCAAATCGGTGTTGAAAAGCTGCCGGCGCGTCAGGTTGATCGACATGAACAGATCCTGCTTTGGCAGTTGATCGCTCCAGGAACGCAGCTGTGCGCACACGGTGTCGAGTGTCTCCCGGCCCAGCGCAATGGAAAGGCCGGTGTCCTCGGCCATTGCGAGCAGGCCGTCGACATCCTCAATGGTTCCGTCGGCGCGCCGCATGCAGATCAGAGATTCGAAGCCTTCGAGCTTGCCGGTCGTGAGCCGGTAGATGGGCTGGTAGAGGAAGGTGAACTGCCGCTTGTCCAGGGCCGTGCGCAACTCGCGCTCGCGCTCCTGGTGGCTGGTAACGTAGACCTCGAGGTGCTTGTCGAAGATTTCGTAGCGCCCGCGGCCCGCCTGCTTGGCGCGGTACATGGCAAAGTCAGCGTCGCGCAGCAGCAGATCGGATGAAGTGTGCTCGGGACCGGCCATGGCCGCGCCGATGCTGATGCCGGCGTAGACGGTGTGCCCGAAGATATCGAAGGGCCGCTCCATCTCATGCAGAATGCGCCCGGCGACCACCTCGAGATCGTAGGGGGTAACAATGTTTTCGACGAGCACCGCAAACTCGTCTCCGCCGAGACGCGCGGCCGAGTCCTGCGGACGTAGCGAGGAACGCAGACGGCCGGCAATCGCCATCAGCAGAACATCGCCCGCGGCGTGGCCCAGGCTGTCGTTCACGCCCTTGAAGTTATCGAGATCGAGATAGAGCACGCCGCAGCCATTGTCGGGATGGCGCAGGCGGCGGGTCAGCGTGAGGTTCAGGCGGTCCAGAAAGAGCGCCCGGTTAGGCAGTCCCGTGAGCACATCGTGCATGGCGTCGTGCTGCAACTTGGCTTCAGTCAGCTTCACGTCGCCGATGTCGCGAAACGTGAAGACATAGCCCACCTTGGCCCCGTCCACCAGCAGCGGCGCTATCTGCATGCTCACATCAACGAACTCGCCGGCCTTGTTGGTGCGCACGGTTTCGGCGGTGGCGCTTTCCCGATCGTCGACCACGCGCAGCAACGTGGCATTCTCATTCAGGCGCGTTTCCGGGACAATCAACTCGCGCAGGCTGCCGCCACTGGCTTCTTCGGCGGTGTAGCCAAACATGCGGGTGAACGCCGGATTGGTGTAGAGAACATGATTCTGATGTTCGATGGCGACAGCTTCAGGAAGGCTGGAGAGCACATCTTCCATCAACCGCGATTTGGGAGCGCGCTCCTTTTCGCTGGGATGCGCCACGATGACGGCTTCGCGCAATTGCGGGTTGGAGATGCTGTAGGTGCCTTCCACCGGCACAAGGCGACCGTCGGGGGCCGGAAGAGTAGCGTGGAAGGGGCTGCCGTGGCGCGTGCCGGTCAGGAGGGTTTGCGGCTCGGCCGTGCCGGGAAATAGTCCCCATAGAACGTCTTCGACGGGTCGGGCGATCCACTCACCGTCAGTCAGGCCCAACATCTGCCGCGCTTCGGCATTGGCAAAGACAATCTTGCCCGCGCGTTCAAGAAAAACCAGGACCGGCAGACCGTCGAGAACCTCGCGCTGCGCGTCGGGATTTGTATTTCCGTACAGGTTCGGTGCCATGGTCTCCCGAGGAACCGCCGGCGGTGGCGCCGGCGTGGTTTTCCGTTCCCTCCTGGGCCCAGCCTTCGGTGCAGCGCTTGCCATTGAATTGATCGTATGCGCGGTGGGATGACACAACCATCCCCAAAAGCGGTCACCGGATGCTACCAAAGTCCGACCTGGCGCAGGGGCTCGGCTAACCTCTTACTGCAAACGGTTGCGATATGGCCGGGAGGCCCTGCGCGCCGTGCAATTCGAGGCCACGACGCAAGCTAAAAACAGGAGGGGATCAGCGTGAACCCGTCGTGAAAGGGCACGACTTCTAGCCCCCGAGCGAAGTCGAAGGGTGCCGCAAAAGTCCCAAAATCAAGGCGGGCTTTACGCCCTGAGGGGCAGATTTCTTCAAACTAGCCCACTACTAAAATCCGCGTACGTGGCTAGTCAACGCGCCGGGCAGCGACGTATCTCAGCCGCGCTCAGGGGATCTCCACCAGTTCCATTTGGCCGTCGCGGCGGCGATGCAGCACAAACGTGTCTCCGAGCGCAGTGCGGAAGATGAGCAGATCGCGGTCGCGGAACTCGGCGTCCTTCACAGCCTCTTCAATCGTCATCGGCCCCAGCGCAATGGCCTCACCGCTCCTGACGATGTGTGGCTCCACAACCGTGGCGCGCGCCGGAAACGAGTGCACAGCGATGGACGCCCGCGCCTTGCCACGGGACGGCCTGGACTCTTCGGCTTCGCCGGCGAGTTCCACGCGCGCCTTGGGCCGCGCCACGGGTGGGGCTGTCATCACTTTTTCCCCTTTTGGCAGGCGCTTGCTCACGATGCGCCGGTCGCGGTTTCGATAGGCCTGGTGCTCGGCATGTTCGATGGCCTCGCGCAGCGCGGCATCGGGCGAGTCGCCCTTCCCCGTGGCGGCAAACTTCTGCGCGCGCGACATGATGGTTAATTCCACGATGTGGACATGCCTTTGCGTGCTGAACGTGACGCTGGCTCGCGCGGTCCGGCCCAGAATGCGCCCGATGCGCTCCATCCCCTCCTCCGCCTGCGTGTGCAGAGCCTTGGAGATCTTGCCCTTCCTTGCAGTAATTGCCACTTGCATGGTCGCCTCCGCTTGCGTATCGTCCACTCCGCGCCGAGACCCGGCGGCGGTGGAGCACAGTATATGCCGATTCAGCTTCTAGCTGCTAGCTCCTAGCTTCCAGCTTGGCCTTTTCGATGAATGGATGCCGGTTTCTCGCGAACGATTTCGGATTTGGGAAATTTTCTTACGCCCTCTTCGGGGCTGCGGGTTTCGGAGAACGGCTTCTCACCCCAAGGCTTGCGCCTGGGGCTACCCCCTGTTGCCCGCTGAAGCGGGCTAGTCACAGAGCAGGCTAGTAGCTAGCAGCTGTCTTTCAGATCTCCCAGCGGAGCAGCACGGTGCCCACGGTAAAGCCTGCACCCACCGCGGCCAACAGTACCAGGTCGCCCTTTTTCAGCTTGCCTTCTTCCACGGCCGTCTCCATGGCAAGCGGGATGGTTCCGGAGGAGGTGTTGCCGTATTTTTCTATATTGACGATGACGCGATCGGGACTCATGCCCAGCCGATCAGCCGTGGCTGTGATGATGCGCTTGTTGGCCTGATGGGGAATGAAGCAGCCCAGATCCTTGCCGCTGATGCCGTTGCGCTCCAGCAGCGCTCCTGTAAGCTCGGCCATTTTGCGCACTGCGAACTTGTAGACCGCGGGGCCGTCCTGGTGAATAAAGTGCATTTTCTTGTCGACCGTTTCGTGGGTCGATGGGTTCAGGCTGCCGCCGCCCGGCATGTACAGGCTCACGCCGCCCGCTCCGTCGATCTCGTTGAGGGAATCGATGAAGCCGATTTCCCCCTCAGCGGCCGGTTCCACCAGCACCGCGCCGCCGCCGTCGCCAAAGAGCACGCAGGTGGTGCGATCGGTATAGTCGGTCATGCGCGTGTTGGCGTCGGCGCCACACACCAGGACTTTGCTGTGCATGCCGCTCTCCACCATCGTCACGCCTGCCTGCAACGCATAGGTGAATCCCGAGCAGCCCGCGGAGACGTCGAAACCCCATACACCGTGCGCGCCGATCTTGTTCTGCACCAAAGCCGCCGTGTTGGGATACAGCATGTCGGGCGTGACCGTGCCCACGATGATGACTTCGAGTTCGTCGGCGCCGATGCCACGCGCGGCTAAACACTTCTTTGCCGCTTCCGCGCAGATGTCGCTGACTCCCAGGCCGGCCGCCAGCTTGTGGCGCGTCTTGATGCCCGTGCGCTCCATGATCCACTGGTCGTTGGTATCCACCATTTTTTCGAGGTCTTGATTGGTGATCACATCGGGAGGAACGTAGGTTCCGAGCGCTGAAATCTTGGCGCGGCGGCCCATCACGGGGCGAACGGTAAGGCTCAATGCATTTCTCCTTGCAAATCAGGCCCCTGATTGGAGCTCAAAGCCGGGGTGCGATCTCGTCCAAGACGGAAGAACGCCCACAGCGCCAAAAAAGTACCGGGTGACCTACTGCACACGCATTAGCCCGTTACCGTTGCTTCCTTCCGGACCTGGCGGGGTTGGCGGGATTACGTCGCGTAGGACCCGGCACTGGTTGATTTTATCATCCGGCCGTCAGGACATTCTCGCCTCGCTGAGGGCTCACTAATGGGAAACAGATTTCGGCGATAGAATTGCTATATGACGGATGAAAGCGCCAAAAAGGAGTTTGTATTTGAGGAAGAGGCCCCAGTTGCAGTTGAGCCTTCCGCAACCCCGCGATACACCCTCAACGAGTTACTGGCGCAATGCGGCGCCAACGAGCCGATCTCGGAGGAAGACCGCGCGTGGACCGATTTCCCTTCGTTAGGCAAGGAGCTGTTATAACGAGACCCGACAAAGTGATCGGAGATTGGGTGCTGTCCTAATAGTGCGTCGCTGAATTCGCCAAACCGCGTCAATTAGCGCCTAAGGTGGGCAGAGGGGATTTTGTCTCTCCTTCCAGAGCGGCCTCCTTTTTCCGTTTCTCTTCCCACGCAAGCCGGAGAGCGTGAATCCCTTCTTTGCGTGCTTGGCATTTCCGGTTTACTTCACGAATCGTAAGGCCGGAGAGGTTGTATTCGTCGAATTTCTCGCGGGTCTCTGCGTCATACGTGCCTTGAACCGCCCTCCACCATTCATCGTCGGTCGCGTACAGGCGCTTGGGGTTCTTGAACCAACCATGCGGGTTGCTGGGTTGCTGCTCGTGGCAGAGTTGGCAAACGGTGAGCAAATTCAGGTCAGGTTCATCCCATGGGTCTTCGGTTGTCCTGTAAAGATGATGGACATGCAATTCTAGCTTAGTGTGGCTGCAAAGCTGACACGTCCAATTATCGCGCTGGAAAATCTCAAGCCTCCGCCGCTGCCAACGTGGGTCTCTCAGTTTTTCGGCGTATTTGTTTGAGTCCATCTGCTTTTTCCTTTCACAATGCAATCGCAAAAAGTGCGGTTTATTTTGCTTCCCCTTCCGGTTGACCCGTTTTACCGATCACTGTGTCTGCGAGTTGACGCAATGCATGAACTTCTTTTGTCATCGACTCACCAACCCTATTCTCCGCTATACGAAACTCAGGACTTATCGGCTTCAGCGGCCTCAACTCCGCGATCTGAGTCGTTAGCGTCTCAAGGTGAGCTACAACCCCGCTCAGTAACTGCTTGATTCCATCCAATTCGCTTGAATCAGCCATTTTATTGCCCCCTCCAGCCGCTCCCTACGGAGCGGCTTTGTTGTTTATGCGCGTGTTTGCTCAGTTCTTAGCAATTCGGGCAGATTCCAAATGCGGTTTGCGACTCCACGCTCCATCGTAGGGGTCACTCTTAGGGATTGATGTACTCGGCAAAAATTATAATAGGCGAACCACAAAGCATACGCGCGCGCGCACCGACCAAACCGTACCCGCCGCAGTCAACGGATCGAGTAATCCTACCTCCGTGCCGCACTCTGCTGTACGATTCGCTTATGTCCTGCCATGAGATTGGGACCCTCGTGCAATCCGTATGGTTCTATGCAATCTTGATATGGCTCGCCGCCGCCACGGTCAATGAGGTCACCTACCAGCGAGCGCGCCGCAAAGCGAGAGAACTGGACCCTCGGGGGCGACGGAACCTATGGTGCAAAAGAATCTTCTTCAATTGGCTTGTCCGCTGGCTGCTCGCTACAACTCTCTCTTCGACGGTTGCTTTTCGATTTCTATCGGCCGGCTTTAATAGGCGTGTGGGGGATGCGTATTTTGTCCTCGGGCCGATCGTCGCGCTCGCGTTTCTATGTTTTCTTCGCAGCGTCCGCAGAGGCGGAGACTTCTATTTCTTTGATTCCAAGCACTACTTCATCGACGCGAAGGCCCTAAGGAATGCTCCAATCGAGTTCCTCGATAGCAATGAGGAGGGTGACACCTTCGAGAAACATAGCAAAAGGTATAACGACCTTTCTAAGCTGGTCATTGCCTTCTCAGCGGGCGCCCTCGCGTTTCTAATTGACTCTTTGGCTAAAGGGGATCCCAATCCAACTCCTGTAATGCTTGGGATCGAAGGTGTTGCACCAATCGTGGTCGGGTTCTTTGGCTCTTCGGTAGCGTTGCTCATCTTGTTTATGGCACTTCAGGCCTCTTGGTATGAGGAGTACCGCTGCAGCCCGAAGCACGATTCGTACCGCGACTGGAAATACGCGGCTTGCCTTTCTCTCGGCTGGACGGGGCTCCTTGCATTCGGGCTTGGCATATTCTGGCTCGCAAGAAATCTGTTCCTACCCCGGCCCTAAGAGCACTCGATAAACGCGGCGCCTGAATTCCGCCCTTCTTATCCACATCGGTACCTTTTATCGACGTTGACCCTGCGATTCAGCATCCGTAAAGTCTGTAATGAAGCATTGATCTTCGCCGCCAGAGCAGTGTCTGGCCAAGCTCTGGGCGAATCCTCATACTACTTCAAGTACAGGCTCAATCCTCCGGAGTAAACATGCTGAAACTAAAGAAGATTCACATCCTCGGCTTTAAAAGCTTTTGTGACCGCACGGAAGTGTCCGTTGCGGGCGCGGGGATTGCCGTGGTGGTGGGTCCGAATGGGTGCGGAAAGTCGAACATTCTGGACGGGGTGAGCTGGGTGCTGGGCGAGCAAAGCGCAAAGACCTTGCGCGGCTCGCACATGCAGGATTTGATCTTTGCCGGGACGCGCGACCGCAAGCCGCTGGGCATGGCGGAAGTGACGCTGACCATGATCGATCCCGAGGCTTATGAGGGGCCTGTACCGGTCGAGCCGGAGGTGGTCGTCGATCACGACGGGCCGGCGGATTGGGATGAAGAGGAGATTCGCCGCCAGCGCGCGGCGGAAGCTGAAGAGATCATTGCCAACGAGCAGCCGGGACAAGTGACCGAAGAAGAGGGTGAGGAATCCCCGGTCCCCAAAGGCGAGGGACCGGGGGCACCCGCGCATGGGATCGAAGGCGCCGCGACAAATCAAGCGCCACAAGGCGTGCTGCTGAAGATCCGGCGGCGCAAGTTTCAGAGCAAGCCGCAAAAGGGCGAAGTGGTCATCACGCGGCGGCTGTTCCGCACCGGCGAAAGCGAGTATTTGCTGAACGGCAAGCTGTGCCGGCTGCGCGACATTCAGGACATCTTCATGGGCACGGGCCTGGGTCCGGAGAGCTACGCGATCATCGGGCAGGAACGCATTGGACAACTGCTGAGCTCGAAGCCGTATGAGCGCAGAGCGATTGTCGAAGAGGCTGCCGGCGTAACGCGATTCAAAACGAAAAAACGGCTGGCGGAGCTGCGCCTGGAAAGTGCGAAACAGAATCTGGCGCGCGTGGACGACATCTTTGAAGAAGTCACGCGGCAGATGAACAGCCTGAAGCGCCAGGCCGCGAAGGCCGAGCGCTATGCCGCGGTGCGCGAAGAGCTGCGGGGAAGGCTGCGCGTGGTGCTGGCCAGTCGTATGGCGACCATGGACGCCGACCAGGCGCGCCTGGAGCACGAAATTGCCGCGCTCACGGAGCAGGTGAATTGCTCGGTAGGGGAGATTACGCAACAGGAAGCGAGCCAGCACACGCTGACTGAGCGCGGTTACGAGCTGGACCGCGAGGTTCTGGAGGCGCAGACGCGCGCCAGCACAGCGGCCGTGGAACTGGAGCGGGCCGCGGCGCGCGAGCGCAGCAATACGGAACGCGTGAGCGAACTCGAGGCGCGCATTGCGGCGGGGAGCGCGGAGCTGGAGCAGACGCGCACGCAGTTGGCCGGGATCGAAGAAGAACGCGCGCAGCAGAAGAGCTTTTTAGAAACCGCGGCCGGCGAGGCGCACGAATTTCACATCAAGGTTGAAGCACGGCAGCAGGAAGCACGCGGCGCGGCCGAAGAAGTTTTTACTGCCGAGCGGGAGCTCGAAGCGGAGCGCCGCCACGCCATGCATCTGCTCACGCTCTCAGGCAACGCGCGCAACTACATTGCGCAGGGCGAAGAGAGCCTGGCCGCACTGGAACTTGAAGCGGAGCGGCTGGAAGCGGAGATGGGCCAGGCGCGCATTGAACAGGAAAATCTGGGCGCGCAGACGGGCGAGTCGCGGCTGCGTTTTGCATCGGCAGATGCGACGGTGAAGCGTCTGGAGCAGGAGATCGCCACTCTGCGCGAGACCCTGCAAACCAAGCGCAGCGAAGAGAGCGCGCGCCGCGCACAGGCCAACCAACTGCGCGGCGAACAGGCGGCCGTGCTGGGCCGGCACGACTCGCTGCAGGCGCTGATTCGCAATCACGGCTACGCCACCGATTCGGTACGGCGGCTGCTGAAGCCGGGAGCGCTGGGGCCGTCGGTTGCTCCGGTGGGCACGCTGGCGGACTTCGTTGAAGTGAGCGGTGAGTACGAAGGCGTAGTGGACGAATTTCTGCGCGAAGAGCTGAACTATGTCGTTGTGGAAAGCTGGGGCGCGGCCGAAGAGGGTGTGCGCATACTGAAGACCAGCGATGGCCGGGCGACATTCCTGATTCACTCCGACGCGCAGCGCGAGCTTTTTGAAACCAGCGAAGATCCGGTAGGCGAGCCCGGCGTGATACCGCTGCGCGATGCCGTGAAAGTGCTGAACGGATTCGGGCGCTCGCTGGAAGCGGTGCTGCCCAAGCTGCGGCATGGCTACCTGACGGAGAGTTCCATTGACGCGCAACGGCTGGCGCTGCGTTATATGCATGCCTATTTCCTCACGCCGGATGGCGAGTGCTTCCACCGCTCCACAGTGACGGGCGGCAAGCCGGCAAGCGAAGGTCCGCTGGCCCTGAAGCGCGAGCTGCGCGAGACAGAAGGCCGACTGGCGAGGCTCGAAACGGATCTGGAGCAGGCGCAGAAGGAAGCAGATACGCTCGGCCGCGAGATGGAGGAGCTGACCGCGCAACAGGAGGCCCGCGGCGAGGAGCGGAGGCTGGGCGAAAGCGAGGCAGCCACACTGGGCGCGTCGCTGAAGCAAATGGAAGCCGAGGCGCAGCGCATCGAGCGGCGTTTGCAGGAGTGGCAGGCGCAGGCAGCGCGCAACAAGGACGCGCGAGACACCAAGCGCCAGGCGATCGCGGAGAAGCGCGAAGAAGCAACACGCCTTGAGGCGGAGCACACCCAGGCCGATAGCGGCTTGAACGCGCGTCAGACGCAGCTTGAAACCTTGCGGCAAAAGCGCGAGGCGCTGCAACAGGAAGCGGCGCAGATGACCGCGGAGCTGGCCGGCCTGGAAGAGCGGCGGAGGGGCGCAGAGGCGGCCTTCCAGCGCATCGATCGTTTATTTGCTGATCTCACACGGCGCGTGCAGGCGATCGAGCAACAACGCACCGCAGCCGAAGCAGAGCGCGACCAACGCATTGCAGAAACCACCGAACTGGTCGAGCGCCAGAAGGAACTCACCGGGACGCGCGCGGCGGCGCTGTCTGCTGCGCAATCCCTCAGCGAACAGGCGCAGGCGCTGCGCCAGCAACTGGCCGAGATGGAAACGCAACTCAAGGCCGGGCGCGCGGCGCTGGACCAGTTGCGTGAGAATCGCGCCGGACTTTCCAGCGAACTGGCCAAGCTGCACTCCGATTTGGAATACCTCGAGGCAAGTTGCCTGGCCGAGGTGAACGTCGAAGCGCAGGTGCTGCGCGCCGACACGGAGATCGGCCGGCTGGCCGGCGAGGAACTCGCTACCGAAGAAGAAACCTGCCGCGGCTTGAAGCAGCGGCTCGAACAGATGGGCCCGGTGAACATGATGGCCCTCGACGAGTACAAGGAAACTGCAGAGCGTCACGCGTTCCTCGATACGCAGCGAAATGACCTGATCGAGTCGATCGAAAATACGCAGGAGACGATCAAGGAGATCGATCAGATTTCGCGCACCAAGTTCGACGAGGCGCTAATCCAGATCAACGAGAACTTCGCCAAGGTGTTTGCGCGGCTGTTCCAGGGCGGGCAGGCCTTCCTGCGCGTGACCGACGAGGAGAACCAGGCGGAAAGCGGGCTGGATATCGTGGTGTCGCCGCCGGGAAAGAAGCTGCAGAACGTGCTGCTGCTCTCGGGCGGCGAGAAGGCGCTGACCGCGCTGGCGCTGCTGGTGGGCATCTTCCAGTTCCGGCCCAGCCCCTTCTGCGTGCTCGACGAAGTGGATGCGGCGCTGGACGAGACCAACGTGGGCCGCTTCGCCGATTTGCTCAACTCGCTCAGCCACGACACGCAGTTCCTGATCGTGACGCACTCCAAGCGCATGATGCAGGTCGCCGACATGATCTACGGCGTAACTATGCAGGAGCCGGGCGTGTCGAAGATTGTGAGCGTGCGGCTGGGGCAGCGCGAGCAGAGGCGGGCGACGGCGTAAAAGCAGGGACTGAGGGACTAAGGGACTTGGGACTGAGGCACTGAGCCGCGTGAACCGCCGTGATGTGCTATTCGCTATGTTCCGGCACCTGTTCTCTGGAGCAAGACGTGCTTGGCAAATTGGAAATGATCGTCGGGCCGATGCGAAGCAACAAGACAGCCGAGTTGCTGCGCAGGATCGAAACCCGCCGCGAATACGCCAAGCAATACGTGATGCTGCTAAAGCCGAGCGCGGATACCAAGGCCGCCGCTGGGCTGGTAGAAAGCCGCAATCGCAACGGCTGCGGCAAAATGGAAGCCGTCGAGTTCCCCGGCAACGATCCGTGGACGGTGCTGCCGATCGTCGCATCCACCGAGCAGCGCATCGGCAAGCATATCGAATGCATCGCCCTCGACGAGGGCCAGTTCGTGCAGGATCTCTTCCTGTTTACCAAGCGGCTGCTCGACTCCGGTTACGATGTGATGGTTTCAGGACTGGAGTTGGACTTTCGCGGCATGCCGTTCGGCGAAATGCTTGAGCTATCGTGGCTGGTGCGCACGTACGCGGGGAACGTGACGGAGTTGGTTGCGTATTGCAGTTGCGGAGCCAAGGCGCTTTATCCGCAGCGGCTGGTCGACGGCAAGCCCGCCCACTACACAAGCCCCATCATCATGGCCGGCGACAACTACGAGCCACGCTGCGAGGAGCATTTTGTTTTGCCCGGAAGGCCGCATTGAATGCGGCTGCCGAGTTGGGGAGCTAATCGCGCGGGCGCCACAGTAAGGTAATGAGGCTTCCGACCAGAATCCCTGCAGCGAACACAATGCCCGCGGACTGCAGTGGATACCGCTTTATCGCACGCTTGGCATCGTCTACTTTGTCTTCGGCAAATTCCCTTCCCTGCTTTGCCGCGCGCATCGCGGAACGAACGCCGTCGTCCACAGCTTCGGTGACCACCGATTTAATCCGGGAAACCTCGCGTAGAACCTCATCGACCGAGGCCGGTTTTTCAAATAGTTCTGCCATCGCTTCACCTCTTCTTAGATCATCCCACAACTTGAGCCTGCCTTGCGCATGCGGCGACTGCTTTAGGGATTCTTTCTATCTGATGTGTTTGGGCGGGCTGGCGTTGCACGGCAGCGTACCCGCTACGAGAGATTGTCTGCCTGCTCGAACCCTACCGCGTCGCTGAAGCTCGATGGCCTTGGAACCAACCGACGACGCGATGCTCAAACTCGTCGGGTTCGGCTCCCATGGCTCCACAGTGGCCGGCGTGAGGAGGTTCCCAGAGAGAGACGTTGGGATTGCGGCCCTTGCTGGCAGCGAGGATCATTTCCGAGTTGTACGGCGGTATGTTGTTGTCGGCGAGCCCGTGAATGAGGAGCACAGGTACGCGGCCAGCGGCAACTGCCTGAGCGGGATTGTCCTGCGCGAGTTCGACGCCGTATGTCCAGCGCGCGTAGAGAATGCCGGATTCAACGACGGGGCGCAAGAGCGTGCGACCCAGCCACGGACCGGTACCGAACCACTCCCCGATCCGCACGTAGGACACTTCGCGAAAGCTCGCAAAGGGAGATTCGGCGACCACCGCACAAAATCCGTGCACGGTTCTTAGTGATTCGAGAAGTTGAGCGGCGCCCATCGACTCCCCAATGGCGTCGATGCAGTGCGGCGCCTGCTTTTGGACAAGCCAATCGAACCAGCGCTGAAGATCCCCTGTTTCGAGGTACCCGTAAGTCGCGAGGTCACCGCCGCTCATGCCGTGAGCGCGTGCATCGGGCAGGAGCACAGAGTAACCACTGCGCAACAGCATATCGGCCGGACCAAGCATTCCGTCGCGATTGTCTGCCATGCCGTGCAGCAGAATGACTGAATCTCCATTACCGGAAGCCAGGCGCATGCTCGAAGCGCGAAGAATGGCTCCGTCGCCTGCTGTGATTTCAACCTGCTCGAGAATCGCGCCGTGACTCTCGGTAACTGCGGCCGTTCGCTCGTCGTCTTCCTGCGTGAGGGTGGAACGCATGGGATGGAGAGCCCATTCGACAGACACCCTGCCTGCGATGGCGCAGACGGCAATCCAGACAGCTACGATGCACGCGAACCACAACAGGCATTTGCGCAGAGATCTCATACGCTAACGAATACGCTCGAAATGAACTGACGGTTCCAAATCTGAGTCTAGCGGTTGGCCATCTTGGAGGCGATGCCTTGGATGATTCATCGAGCCAATTGCTTGCAAGAAATTGCCACCGAAAGGCACTCGTCGCTCGGGGCGCTCGAAGATCTAATTTGCGTGAGGATTCACATATTTTTAGTTTGGCCGCCGGAAACCTGCCGTATTAGACTGATCAAACTTCGATGATCCTGAAACAGTACTATCTCGGATGCCTGGCACACGCCTCCTATTTGATCGGTGATGAGGAGAGCAAGACCGCCATCGTCGTCGATCCGCAGCGAGACATCCACCAGTACCTGGCCGACGCCGAACGGCTCGGACTTCAGATCCGCCACGTCTTCCTTAGCCATTTCCACGCCGACTTCGTGGCCGGTCATTTGGAGTTGCGCGACTCCTGCAACGCCACAATCCATCTCGGCGCACGCGCGCAGGCGGAATACGAATTCGTCGCCATGAATGCCGGCGACAGGCTTGATTTCCCTGGGCTGCGCCTGCAAGTGCTCGAGACGCCCGGCCACACGATTGAGTCCATCTCGATACTGGTATTCGATCGCAGCAAAGATGAGGCAAGACCATACGCAGTTCTCACCGGCGATACTCTGTTTATCGGCGACGTGGGACGTCCGGACTTGCGAGCATCGCTTGGCTGGAGCGCGACCGAACTGGGCGCCCTCCTCTTCGATTCCCTTCACGACAAGCTGCTGACTCTTCCCGACGAGGTTCTCGTTTACCCGGCCCACGGGGCCGGTTCCCTCTGCGGCAAGAAGCTTTCCTCTGACACCGTCTCGACCCTGGGCGATCAAAGGCGATTGAATTACGCGTTGAAGCCCACCAACAAGGAAGAGTTCGTACGCCTGGTAACAGCGGACCAACCGGACGCTCCGCCTTATTTCACTTATGACGCCGTTCTCAACACGCGCGAACGCGCCACGCTCCAGGAGAATCTCGAGTTGGTCCACAAACCGGTCCCACTGGCTGAGGTCCTCGAAATGGGAGACAGGGGTGTTCAGTTACTTGACGTGCGCGACCCGGAGCAGTACGCCAAGGGGCATCTTGCTGGCAGCATCAACATTGGGCTCGGGGGCCAATACGCCACCTGGGCGGGCACGGTTCTGGACCGCGCCAAACCCATCGTGATCATCGCCGAGCCGGGACGCGAGCAGGAAGCTGCTCTGCGACTGGGACGGATCGGCTTCGATCACGTGAGAGGTTACCTCGATGGGGGCATGGAAGCGCTTGCCGAAAGACCCGATCTGGTCTGGCCAACGGAGCGCGTAAGCGTCCTGATCGCCGCGGAGGATCTGGCGGCCAATGAACTGTCGCTGGTACTCGATGTTCGTACATCGCGCGAATGGGCGGAAAAGCATATCGAGAACAGCATGAACATCCCGCTGAACCATCTGCAGGACCGGATCGACGAGGTACCGCGCGATCATCGCATCGCTGTCCATTGTGCAGGGGGATACCGCTCATCGATCGCCGCCAGCATCCTTCAGCAGCATGGGATTACACATCATATTGAAATTGCGGGCGGCCTAGCCGCATGGGAAGCAGCAGGACTGCCGGTCGTATCAGAGGCCTGAAGTCTGACCTTGCGGTCTGCAGACAAAAAATCGCCTTCGAAGGATCACGTCTCTTCGAAGGCGCTTGTAGAACGAACTTATAACACAAGATAAAGACGGGGACCAGTAGCCGGCACTGGAGGTCGGTAGCACGCGGCTACTGGTGATCCCTGCACTAAACGAAGCTAGCCGCGGCTTCCCCTTTCCACTGCTGCCTCGTGTCGCCCGGCTCAAAGAGGGCTTTCTTACACGCCCCCCGAACCATGTTGACAATCGAAGTGTCTCCCATGTCGTGAGGGGGGTCCGTGACGGCTGTCACAGGACTTTGTTCGCGGCCCGAAATCAGCGAACAGGGTTGAGTAAATCGTTTGATGCGAACTTCGAATGCGGCTTTGCCGAAGCCCAAAACTTTCGGGTTCGGGAATGCTGCGCCGACGATTGACAAAGCTCGCCCGCCGCACGAGAATCGGAGATTCGAACTACTCCGAGGAAGATCCCCATGGCAGCTTTGCTCACTACCAACCTGGGCTCGATACCGCTCGTGGGACGCGGCAAGGTACGCGATCTCTACGCCCTGGACGGCGCACTCCTGCTGGTGGCCACCGACCGCATTTCGGCCTTCGATCACGTGCTGGGCACGGGGATTCCCGATAAAGGCAAAATCCTGACGCAGATTTCGCTCTTCTGGTTCGATCTGCTGAAGGACGTTGTACCCAACCACCTGATCACGGCCGACGTTCGAGAGTTTCCCGCGTCCCTTCAGCCTTACCGCGACCAGTTGCAAGGCCGCTCCATGCTGGTGAAACGGGCGGACATGTTTCCCGTGGAGTGCGTGGCACGCGGGTATCTGGCCGGATCGGGCTGGAAGGAGTATCGCGCTGAGGGCACGGTCTGCGGCATTCGACTTCCCGGCGGGCTCCTGGACGGTTCGCGGCTGCCGGAGCCAATTTTTACGCCGGCCACCAAAAGCCAGGACGGCGCGCACGACGAGAACATTTCCTACGACAAGTGCGAGGCTATTGTGGGCGCGGCGGAGGCCGCGGAATTGCGGCGGCTGACGCTCGCGATTTATGGCCGGGCTGCGGCACACGCCGAGGCCTGCGGACTGATCCTGGCCGACACAAAATTTGAGTTTGGCAAAACACCGCAAGGGGTTATTCTTGCCGATGAGGTCTTGACCCCGGACTCTTCGCGTTTCTGGGACGGCAAGGCCTGGAAGCCGGGTGGGGCGCAGCCATCGTTTGACAAGCAATTCGTACGCGATTACCTGGAAGAAATCCACTGGAACAAACAAGCGCCGGCGCCGGGTTTGCCGGACGAGGTGGTGGAGCGCACTCGGGCCAAGTACCTTGAAGCCTTCAGGCGCTTGACCGGCCATGAAATTGCATCGTAGTTCCTTTGCGTTGCCTTGGTATCAGCGTTGCCGTGAGAGAATGCGGAGTTGCTTATGGAATTGGTGGATTGGATCATTCTCGCGGTGCTGTTGGGAGCGGTATTTGCAGGAATGGCGCAGGGACTATTCCGAACTGTGTGTTCGCTGCTGGGCCTGATCCTGGGAATTGCGCTGGCGTGTTGGAATTACGCGCGTGTGGCAGGGGTAATCAAACCGGTCGTACGCATTGATGCCGTTGCCGACGCCATTGGATTTCTGCTGATCGCGGTGGTGGTAATGTTCGTCGCCAACGTGACCGGAATCTTGCTGAGTAGACTGTTTAAAGGAATGGGACTGGGCTGCATTGACGCTCTGGGCGGGGCGGTTGTCGGGTTTCTGCAGGGGGCATTGCTGGTAACCATCTGCCTTCTAGTCACGGTGGCGTTTTTTCCGCAGACGCAGTGGCTCACCGACGCCGCGCTGCCGAAGGAGTTTTTCGGGGCTCTCCATTTGAGTACGGATGTAACGCCGGGAGAGCTGAAGGGACGCGTGCTGGACGGATTGAAGTCACTGAAACACGACACGCCGCAATGGATGCACGAAAAAAATGGCGGCGCGTGAGAAAATCGG
This sequence comes from Occallatibacter sp., assembly GCA_031296305.1. Classification (GTDB taxonomy): domain Bacteria; phylum Acidobacteriota; class Terriglobia; order Terriglobales; family Acidobacteriaceae; genus Telmatobacter. Next base: position 18,020 of record JARLFZ010000070.1, read on the forward strand.
CTGCACAGCGGAATGAAGCCGGTTACACTATTTTGAGCACCCGGGTAAGAGGGAAGCGTGAGACGAGAATTGGACAGCCTGGTGACGCAAATGCACTCGAGCGGTGTTCGCTATGAGGAAGCCGTTCGGGAATTCAAGAGGCAGTATCTGCGCGAGGTACTGGTGGCACACCGGGGGAACCAGTGTAAGGCCGCCGAAGAGCTGGGCATGCACCGCAACACGCTGAGCCGCGCCATGGCCGACCTGGGACTGGACCTGGCCGAGGTGCGCGCGGGGCTCAAGCGTCCACCGCGCAGCGAACGTCCTGTAATCAGCGTGTTTCGCCAGGGCTACCGCTAACTGCTGGGAACAGACCCTGGGCTGAATACGCAGCCCGACATGATGCCGACAACTTCAGAGAACCCCACAGCCCGCATCGCGATAGAGCCGGACTTCGCGTGGGATGGGCAGGACGCCTATCTCTTCGACATTGACGGCACGCTGCTGCGCAGCCGCGACCGCGTGCACATGGACTCCTTCGCCTCAAGCGTGCAGCGCGTGACGGGGTTTGAGATCACGCTGGGCGGCATCCTGCTGCACGGTAACACCGACACCGCCATACTGCGCGAAGCCTGCCGCCAGGCGGGGATTCCCGCCCAGCTACTGGAAGAGCGCGTGGATGCCATTCTTGAGGCCATGCGCAACAGCGTGGCCGAGCGGCGTCACGAACTGGACCTGGCGTTGATGCCGGGTGTGGAAGATGTGCTGCGCCACCTGGCCCAGAAGGGCGCCCTGCTCGGTGTGGCCACGGGCAATCTGGAGGCCATCGGCTGGATCAAGATTGAGAAGGCCGGCTTGCGGGAGTGGTTCCGTTTCGGCGGCTTCAGCGATCACTTCCCTATCCGCGGAGAGCTGGTCGCCCATGCGGCGTGGAAGGCGCGCGAGATGGCAGGCCGCGACGCCAATGTGTGCGTGGTGGGCGACACGCCGCGCGACATTGAGGCCGCACACTCGAATTTCCTCCCCGTGATTGCCGTGGCTACCGGTCGATGCAGTTTTGACGAACTGCTCGAGTGCAAGCCCGAAGCCTGCGTCTCTTCGTTGGCCGATTTGCTGGCGACGCTCAAGAGCAGAACATGAGGGACACGTCATGAGGCCGCGGAAGCAAACCATAGGCGCGCGAATGATCGGGCGAGCCGGTTCCGCAGCGAGGAACTGTTGCGCAGCGCTGTCGCTGCTCCTGTTGGCAGGCGCGCTTCGGGCACAAACAGCAGCTCAGGCAGCGCCCGCAGGGCAAAGCGCGCCGCAGGGCGAGACCACGCCGGCGGCCGCACCCCAGGCAGCTCCGGATCACGTAACCGTGCAGCCGCGATCGAGCGACAGGCGGCGCGCCGCCAAAATCTATCTCGATGCAAGCAAATTGTTTCTCGATCGCCAGTTTGAAGAGGCCATGAAGGGCTTTGAGAAGGCCGCCGCGCTCGATCCCACGAATGCGGACTATCCGCTGGCCGCTGGCGTAGCGCGCAATCATGCGATCACAGCGCTGATTCAGGAGGCAGCTAAGGATCGGCTGCTGGGTAAAGAGGCCACAGCTCGTGTTGCGCTGGAGCGGGCCCGTGCGCTCGACCCCACCAACGTTGAAATCAATCAGCATCTCGACGAGCTGGCCGACGACGACGCGCGCAGCCAGCCGCAACCGCTTTACGGGCAAAGCGGCAGCACACTGGCGGGACCCGTGCAACTGGAACCAGCTCCGGGCCTGCACAGTTTTCACCTGCACGCAGATCGAAAGCAAATCATCCCGCAGGTATTTCGCGCCTACGGCCTGACGGCCATGCTCGACACCAGCGTGCCGTCCTTCCTGACCCGGTTCGATGTGGACGACGCCAGCTTTGAGCAGGCCGCTCGCGTGCTGAGCCTGGACACAAATACGTTCTTCGTGCCGCTGGATGCGCACCGCGCCCTGGTGGCCGCCGACACCACCACCAACCGGAATCAGTTTCAGCGCCAGGACGTGGAAACGGTCTACCTGACAGGGTTGAGCGACGATGAGCTGAACGACTCGTTGTCGGTGGCGAAGACCATCTTCCTCGTGCCGCAGGCAACGCTTTCGCTCAGCGAACGGGCCGTAACGCTGCGCGCTCCCCAGCGCACTCTGGAAGCCTTCAACACCACTATGCAAAGCCTTCTCGAGGGACGCAGCCAAGTGTTGCTCGACGTGCGGCTTATCCAGGTGGCGCACACCAGCGACCGCAGCACGGGCGCACAATTGCCGCAGTCGATGGGCGTTTTCAACGTCGCCGCTTCGGCCGAGTCCATCCTGAATGCCAACCAGTCACTGGTGCAGCAAATTATCAGCTCCGGGTTGGCGTCAGCCAACGACTTTGAAGCGATACTGGCCATACTTATCGCATCCGGCCAGGTGTCAAACTCGGTCCTCGCCAGTGGATTCGCCACCTTCGGAGGCAGCCTGACAAATTGCACGTCGAGCAACATTTATTCCTGCAAAGGTGCGCTCACCACGTTTGGCCTGGCGCCGGGTTCGGCCGCCTTAAACCTCAGCCTGAACTCCTCCGACTCGCGCCAGCTCGATCAGGTGCAACTCCGCCTCGAAGATGGCGAGAAGGGCGAGATTAAGCTCGGTGAAAAATACCCCATTCAGTCATCGTCCTTTTCGAGCCTGTCGGGAAGCTCCGCGAACATTCCGGGATTGACGGGGGCCGGCACATCGAGCAGTCTCAGTTCCCTGCTCTCTTCATTGACAAGTACCGTGCCGAACGTCCCCATGGTGCAGTACCAGGACCTGGGTTTAACGCTGACGGTCACGCCCAAGGCGCTGCGCAATGGCAACGTGGCGTTGAATGTTGAGATGAAGCTCAACGCTCTTGCCGGAAGATCGATCGACGGCAATCCCGTGCTC
>JARLFZ010000071.1 GCA_031296305.1 Occallatibacter sp.
GGACGGCTGACCGAGCCGCCATCGATATCCACGTACAGCAAGCCCCACGCCGAGGAAGGTTCCTGGCCCCATGCGGCATCGGTAATGCGCGTGATTTTAGTGAGCGCGGCTTCCTGCGGGTCGACGCCTTTCTTTATGTACCCGCCGCGCGTCCCGCGCAGGCGATAACGTGGGCCGGCCTTCAGTGAGAGGAGATTGGACGCGGCGGTGACGATTAGACCTGGGTAGCGCAAGCAAATGGTGAAGGAATCGTTGGGTCCTGCGCCATCTCTTTCGCGCAGCACTTCGGCGCTGACCGCTTCCGGCAGACCAAAAAGGACCAGCGGCTGATCGACGAGGTGCGGCCCCAGGTCCTGTAGCATGCCGCCGGAATCGACACCCTCTTTCCACAGTCGCTCCGTCATCCGAGCCGGACGCCAGCGGTCAAAGCGGGATTCGAGGGCAACCAGCCGGCCCAGCGCGCCTTCACGCAATAGTTTCTGAACCGTCAGGAAGTCGCTGTCCCAGCGGCGGTTATGAAACGGCGCAAGAAGTACATTGTGCTTTTTGGCGAGGCCGATCAATTCGGCGGCCTGGGCCGAGGTCAGGGTCATTGGCTTGTCGACAACTACGTTTTTGCCCGCGCTCAGGATCTCTTTGGCAAGCGCGTAATGCGTGTCGTTCGGAGTGGCGACAACGAAAAGTCCGAGAGACTTGTCGGCCAGCATGGCATCGAGCGAACGGTACACGGTGATGCCGGGATAGCGCTCGGCGGCCTTGTTGGTGCTGCGCTCCATTACCGCGGCCAGCTCCAGCCCCTCAACCGACGAAAGCAGCGGAGCGTGAAAGACGCGGCCCGCCATGCCAAAACCCACCAAACCTGTGCGAATCATGGAACACTTCCCTTCCAACTAGCTCCGCTGTTCTTTTCTAGCCATCGAGTTTAAACCGCGTTTCTGCCAGATGATAAAGCCGGCGCCATACTAGCCGATTCATGGTGACCACCATGAGTGAGATGAAGATTGTCGCCAAAAGCAGCATGGAGAAACGTCCGCTGTCGGTAGCCGCGTCAATCTGCGCGCCCAGGCCGATGGTCGAAAGCGTCTGTCCCTTCACGTGCGAGTACTCGGCCATGACCGATGCGTTCCACGCGCCTCCAGAGGCAGTGACCATTCCAGTAATGAGGTAGGGAAAAATGCCGGGTAGGATGAGCTTGATCCAGCGCTGCCATCTGGTGAAGTGGTAAAGCGAGGCCACTTCGCGCAGGTCCGAGGGGATGGACATGGCCCCGGCGATCACGTTGAAGAGGATGTACCATTGCGTGCCCAGCAGCATGAGCGCAACGGCCCCGATGCCCAGGCCGCCGCCGATCTTGACCAACCCCATCAGCAGAATCGGGAAGAAGGCTGTTGCCGGCACCGAGGCCAGAATTTGTGCGATGGGCTGGACGACGCGCGCGACCTTCGGGTTGAGACCGATCGACACGCCGACGGGAATCGTCCACGCGGCAGAGAGGAGTAGCGCGACGTTCACGCGCAAAAACGTTGCACCCGCGCCCGCAAGCAGCAAGCGCAGATCGGCGAAGGTGACATCTCTGAGCATGAGCACGGCCTGTACGGCGGCCCAGCAAACGGCCATCGCACCCGCCAGTGCCAACATCCAGAGAAGCGGAGAAACTTTGCCGGACTTCGTCTCGTCGAGTGGTTTCACCACGCGGCATTCTTCGCTTTTAGCAAGCCGCCGGTAGACGGGCTCCTCCACGCGATCCCAGATGCGGCCGGGAAGAGTCTGGCAGATTTTGGAACGGCGAAGGAGTTCAAGGATCGGCGAAGTGACCTGGTCGGCGGATTCCACCTGCTCGAATTTGAACTTATCGCTCCACGCGATGAGCGGACGCCACACAAGCTGATCGGTAGCAACGACAATCAGAATCACGGTTGCAATGCCGGCCAGCAATGCGCGCACGTTGCCGGCATAGGTTGCGGTTTGGATGTAGCTGCCCAGGCCGGGGAGCTGGAAGTTGCGATCGCCCATGGTGAAGGTCTCGCAAAAGATGAGCGCGAACCAGCCGCCGGCCACGGAGACAACCGAGTTCCACACCAGGCCGATGGTGGAAAACGGCATTTCGAGCTGCCAGAAGCGTTGCCAACCGGAATAGCGATAAATGCGCGACGCCTCCAGCATCTCTCGAGGAATAGTTTTGAGCGACGAGTAAAAGCTGAAGGCGAGATTCCACACCTGGCCGGTGAAGATGAGCAAAATGACCGCCATCTCAATTCCAAGTTGATGGCCGGGAATGAGCGAGACCATGGCCAGCACCACGGGCGGCAGAAAACTGAGCACCGGAATCGACTGCAGAATGTCGAGGACCGCAACCATCCACGGCTCGACGCGCGCGTTGTAGGCTGCAATGTATCCGTAGGTGACCGCAAAGGCCAGGCTGAGAAAGTACGCAATGGTCATGCGCACGATGGAGTAGAAAGCGTAGAGCGGCAGAGCGCCGATGGAACTTGAAATGGGCACCACCGGAATCGGTTTCTGGAACCAATAGACGCCGGTCGAGACGATGGCGAAGAAAATCGCCAGAGCGCAGGCTGCCACGCCCAGATCGATGATGAAGGGCGTGCTGCGATCGGTGACAAGAGTGCGTGCGAGCGGGCGCTGGAAGTTCACTTCTTGGCCTCGCTCGGAGCAATCTCCTCTTCCAGCGCATCGGGCAGCACAAAGCGGCGCCGCGCGGCGTCAAAATCGAACAGCTCCGCGTAACGACCCCACGTGACGGCGGTCTCAATCTGCCGCTGGCCTTCCTCTTCGCTGAACTGCTCATCGAGCATGTCGAGGAAGAAATCCTCGCGCACTGTGTGGTCGCTTTTGGTGTCGAGAGCGCGGCGAATCTGACGCAACAGCAGCACATTCTCGACTGCTGCGTTGCGGAAGAGCTCCTTCTGGCGAAGAATTTCGGAGTTGGCAAACTCCTCGCCGGTGGGAGTGATCACGGCGTCGCCCTCCTCGACTTTGAGGAAGCCCAACAACTGGGCGGCGTCGACGATAGGCAGCAGATCGTCGATCTCGAAGGCCAGATCGTCGGCCAGGCGGTAGATGTCGTCGCGCCCGCCCTTGTCGAGAAGAAGTTCGAGCAGGCCGGCGATGCCGCCGGGCCGCGCGTGGGGCAGCATCTGGTAGTGCATCTGACGCTGGTCGCGCGCGGCACGCGTAATTTGCTGGCCAGGGGCTTCGGCCGGCACCGTGTCGGGCCGCGTGAGGACCTTATAGATGTAGTCCACCAGTTGCGTGAAGGGCTCCGACTTGCGGTCGCGCGGCTGGGGAAGCTGCACGCGGAAATCGGTGCGGATATGGCCGGGATTGCGCCCCAGCACGATGATGCGGTCGGCCAGAAGCACGGCCTCTTCGATGTTGTGGGTGACCAGAAAAATTGCCTTGGTGGGCATGGTCTTCTTGGCCCACAACTCCAGCAACTCGCTGCGCAGGTTCTCAGCGGTCAGCACGTCGAGCGCGGAGAATGGCTCGTCCATGAAGAGTACTTCAGGCTCGACCACCAGGGCGCGGGCAAAACCCACGCGTTGCCGCATGCCGCCGGAAAGCTCCTTGGGATAGGCCGCTTCAAAACCGTCGAGGCCGACCGTGTCGAGCATCTTCATGCTGCGTTCGTGGCGCACCGTGGGCGTCTCTCCGCGTGCCTGCAGCGGCGCCTCAACATTCTCAAGCACCGTGAGCCAGGGGAAGAGCGCAAAACTCTGGAATACGATGGAGACGTTGACTTCGGCCTCAGCGATGGGCGTGCCGTGCCAGTACACCTGCCCCGCGGACGGCGTGGAGAGCCCGGTCAGCATGCGCAGCATTGTGGATTTGCCCGAGCCCGAGGGCCCCAGCAAGGCAAGAATCTCTCCGGGCACGATGCTCAGATCGGTCGCCGAAATTACCTGGATGCGATTCTGGCTCGGCTGCGCGTAGTACTTCTCGATCCCGACGGCGCGAATGATCGCGTCATCAACCGCCTGGGGGCTCCCTTGAGGAGCCGTAGGCGCGGCGTCAAGGGCCGGGTTGGGGGTAACCGCTTCCTGCATTTCCGGTTCTCCGGTGGGATACTGCTGGCTCGTTCGCGGCCAGGTGCTGCCAGTATAAGGATGAATAATTGACCCGAAGTGAATGCGCCTCCGGAAGCCGGGGAACTGCGGCGCATGGAACTGGAGCTCTCCCCATGGCTCTGGATGCACTGGAGGCGCAGTGCATTACACTATTCAAGCGTACCATTCCTGCTGTAGGTAAAATGCATGGCTGGGAGGGTCGCAAGCTGGCGCGGGAGACCGTGATGCGGCAGAACTGCTCGTCATGATTTCTCATCCCCGGCGCCGAGGAGAGTATGCCTACGACCACGCAAAAACCGCGGATTCTGGTGGCCGATGACGAGCGCGTCATCGCCGATACATTGGCCATGATTCTGAACCAGAGCGGCTTTGAGGCGCGCGCCGTCTATTCCGGCGAGGGAGCCCTGGAGCTTGCCGAATCGTTTCAGCCGGAAATGCTGATCTCCGACGTGATCATGGCCGACTTGAACGGCATCGACGCGGCGATTCGCATGCGCACATTGCTGCCCGGGATCAAGATTCTACTGTTTTCCGGCCAAGCTGCCACAGCCGACCTGTTGGAAAAGGCGCGCAAAGAAGGCTACGAGTTCGACATCCTCGCGAAACCTGTCCATCCGCAGGATCTGCTGGCGCGATTGCGGAAATAGCTGCGGAAGCAACTCGAACAACTGCCGTAGAATTTCGCGCGCTCCTGCATGTGCGATAAAACGCGCACGGTACATAGCCTTGCGCATCGTCGTCGTCTCCATTTTTCTGAAGCGCATCAGTTTTTGATTTGAGCGTGAGCCGGATCGCTGGATTCGGCTGCGACGCGACTCATGGCGGCCTTGCCCCAGGTGCGAACGCGCAATCCGTCTTCTGCGATTCGGTACGGAACTGCTGCGCCGCGATGCGATGCTTCCTGACCGAGCGCCACGCGCAACTCTGTGGCCGCTTCCGGATCGCGCGCCAGCAGCATCAGAAATCCGCCGCCACCCGCTCCGGCCAGCTTGGCCCCATAAATAAACGGCCGCGCACGGTCCAGCAGCGCGTTGATGGGCGCGTTGGTGGTATGGGGGTCGAGCACCTGGTTCAACTGCCAATGCCGGTCGAGCAATTCGCCCAGATGCTTCCAATCGCCTTCCGCTGCGGCATACGACATCTCCACGGCCAGCGTCTTGATGCTGTGCAGCACCTGCACGGTGGCCGTCTCGCGCGCCAGGTAGCGCGATACCACCTGACGCAGCAGATCCTTTGCCATGCGCTGCAGGCCAGTGTTATAGAGCACCATGTGCGCGCAGAATTCGTCGCGCCGCTGCTCGCTCCATGGCACCGGCTGCACGCGAATGCGCTGACGCAGGCCCGGCCCGGTAATGAGCAGCTTGGCGCCGGGAAAGATGCCGCCAGCTTGATCCTGCCATCCGCCGCCCGTGGTCATGTGCTGCTCCAACTGGATCACCGCTTCTGAAAGCGCATGGTCGCCGAGTTCCCTTCCCGATAGGCCGGCCAACGCGCGCACCACTGTGGCGGCGAGGATGCTGCTGGTCCCTAGCCCGGAGCCAATGGGCAACTGCACGCGGCTGCAGATTTCGAGACCACCGCCAAGCCGGCGCAGCGTGTCTTTGAGCGGCTCGCCTGCAACCGGAATGCCGTGAAGGTGCAAAGCCGCGCGCGGAATGGAATACACCGACCCCGGCTCGCAAGGTTCGCGCAGTTCCTCAGCGAGGCGATATTCAGCCGGCGTCTCCTCGCCGCCTGCAATGCATCGAATGATGGGCTCATCGATGCGCCGAATCTCGGTTTCGATGGGATAGGTTCCGTCGATTTCGAGGGCGCAGTTGAGCACCGTGCCGCCCCAGTCAAGACAAAAGGGTGGAGTGTCAGACCAGCCGCCACCGAGATCGATGCGCGGCGGAGCGGAGACCTGAACGCGTTCGAATTGCCACGGCGACGGCGCCTGTTGGGCGGCAGCAGCTGAACCCGCGCGCACCGCATCCTGGATGCAGGTAAAGGCATCCGCCTCGGCTGAAGCGGCCTCCGCTTCGCGCCCTGCGCGGCTGAGCAAGCGCGCGGCCTGCATGAGATGGCTGGCGGCAAGCGTGAATTGATCGGCCGAGCCCGCGCGCAGTCCATCGGCATACGCGCGCAGAGCGCGACCGGCAGCCGCAGCGGGACCCAGGCCGGGCAGATTCGCAAGCAGCGGGCGCAGATCCGATCCCGCCTTGGCCAAGTCCACTGCCGTCTCCTGCCAAATGCCCTGCAAGCGGTGATTGCGCGCATCGGCCAGCGCTTTTCCGTCGGCACAGCGTGCGCTCTCGGCCAGAGATGTGCGGGTTCGCTGCCGCCACTCGTCGGCGCCGAAGGTGCTTGCGTAGCCCATCATCCAGCGCGCACACGCCCAGGCTTCGTCGGGTGTGGTCACGGGAAAAAGTGCGGTGCTCCACAAGTTGTGCGGCTCGTCCGCATTCCAAATCTCCTCGGCGCGCAGTCCAAGCCTTTTGAGTGTCTCTGTCATCGGCCTGTTGAACCAGGTTGCGTTTTCGAATTGCTGCTTGGGATCGTCTTCAACGCCATAGGCGCGGATCACCCAGCCCGTGCCGCAATCCCCGTCCACCGGAAGCTGGTGGACAACAGTATCTTCGGGAACTTCAATGGCTCCGGCGAGACCCGTGAGCCCGTGCAGAATCGCGCCGCGGCTCGCGTGGACCGGTCCTTCGAGATCGCATTCCAGAACCACGGCTTCGTGCCCGACCTTGCACTCAAGCGCAATGGTACTGTCGAGGATTCCACCCGAGCCCGCCGCCAGCGCGCGGAAAGAGTGCGTGGTTCCGGCATGGATGAATTCACCCTCGACCACCGAGCAATGAAACTCCACAGGCTGCTCGGCGCCGCGCAAAATCCTTTCAAGCTCGCGCCAGAAGAGCCCCGTTCCCGGCTCCGGCCTCCATTGGCCCGTGAGCATGCGCGTCATCTGGTCGTAAACATCCACCGCCGGCAGGCTCTTGAATCCAGCCAGTTCCGTCAGCGCCGCCGTCAGGCCGGCATCAAAGCGCAACAGTCCGATATCGACAGCAACGCGGCCGTCGTCCAACAGACCTCCTGCGGCTTTCACCTCCGCGGGCGAGGGTTTTTGCAGGAAGGTATACACCTGATCGCCAGCGCCCACCGCGTACACGCCGTGATGCACGGCCTGCTCCATTTCGAGCCGCATGGCAACGCCTGTAACGCCGAGCCGGTCCCATTGCACCTGGCTGGCGTCAAAGCGCAGCACCACATCGCCTGAAGCCACCAGGAGTCCGCTGCGCATCTCCTCTGCCCACGCCGACGAAAGCGACATGGTTTCATCAAATACTGTAGTGGTGGCGCGCGGTTGCGTGCGCGAAGGCAGGATGCCGAACAGCTTTCCACCCGGAGAATATTGCGGCAGCCGCCGCGAATCGCCGCCGGAGTGCACAAGGAGCGCGCGGTGATCGCTCCACCACGCGCGGTCTTTGCCCAGAATGCCCAGCGCGTTGATGGTCGCTCCACCGCTGCCCACTCTTTGCCCACCGGGATCGGGTACGACGAGAAACTTCGTCTCGGTGGGTAACAGTCCCGATGAGTTCCGCCGCTGAATCTCCTCGCGGTAAAGCTCCGCTTGCCGCTCCGACGAGGCCGTAATGATCACAACGTCCCAGAAACTCACCGAGCTCGCTCTCCCCAGGATGTGAAGGCGCCCGCGACTCCTCAAATGCAGGTCCCGCGATCGCCGGAAATTCTTGCCTTGCTATCCGTATCCCTCAACGGCGAAAGTAATCAAAGGATGACAAAAGCACTTCGTTCCACGCGCGTCTTGACGCCGGAAGGCATCGCACCCGCCGCAGTGATTGTAGATCACGAGCAGATCACTGCGCTGTGCGGCTGGAATGAAGCGCCGGCGGACGCGGAGTTCTTGGATTTCGGCGATCATGTGCTGCTTCCCGGCCTGGTGGACTCGCACGTGCACATCAATGAGCCCGGACGCACGGAGTGGGAAGGATTTGAGACTGCGACGCAAGCTGCGGCCTCCGGCGGCGTGACCACGCTGGTCGATATGCCGCTGAACTGCATTCCGGAAACCATCGATGTGCCTGCGCTCGAGGCCAAGCGCGCTGCGGCGCAAGGCAAAGCGTGGGTGGACTGGGCAACGTGGGGCGGCGTGGTGCGCGGCAACGCCGATTCACTACCGTCGCTGGCACGCGCGGGCGTTCCCGGCTTTAAGTGCTTTCTCATTCACTCGGGAATCGAGGGATTTGCGTCAGTCGACGAGGCCGATCTAGGCGCGGCGCTGAAGAAGTTGCGCGGCAACTGGCTGCCGCTATTGGCGCACGCCGAGGTAGCCGGACCCGTCGAAATCGCAGGCGAAGCCATCGCGGGCGCAGATTTGGATTGGCGTCAGTACTCAACTTACTTCTCTTCGCGGCCCGACCTGGCGGAAGTGTTCGCCATCGATCTACTCATCCGGCTGGCCGAAGAGTTCCAGACCCCGATCCACATCGTGCACCTGTCCAGTGCTCAGGCGCTGCCGCTGCTCCGTGACGCGCGCGAACGCGGCGTGCCCGTCACCGTGGAAACCTGCGCGCACTATCTGTGGTTTACGGCCGAGGAAATTCCCGATGGCGCCACTGAATACAAGTGCGCGCCGCCGATTCGCGACGCCGCAAATCGCGAGGCGCTGTGGACTGCGCTCAACGAAGGACTAATTCAGATGGTGATCACCGACCACTCCCCTTGCCCGCCCGAGTTGAAGCAGCGTGACGTAGGCCGGTGGGATCTGGCATGGGGCGGAATTGCAAGTCTCGGCCTCGCGTTGCCGGTGCTTTGGACGGGCATGTATAAGCGCGGCATCACGCTGGAACCGATTGGTGAATGGATGGCTGCGGCACCGGCAAAACTCGCCGGAATGAGCGGACGCAAAGGAGTAATTGCGCCGGGAGCCGATGCGGACTTCGCGGTCTTCGATCCTGAGGCGAAGTGGACAGTTGCGCCTTCCGATCTTCATTTCCGGCATAAAATTTCGCCGTACCTGGGCGCTGAGTTGCGCGGACGCGTGCTGGAAACATGGCTGCGCGGTGAGCCGGCTTTCCGGGCAGGTGAATTCGTTGGCCAAGCACGCGGCAGAGAGCAGGTGCGCGGATGAAACCACGTGCGCAACGCGCTATTGGCGAGTGCCGACGCATCGCGGCCATGAGCGAGGAAGAGGGCCGCACCACGCGCAGATTTCTGACGCCACCCATGCGCGAAGTGCATAAATTGCTGCGCGAGCGCATGGAAGCGATGGGCATGACGGTGAGCGTGGACGCTGCCGGCAACCTGCGCGGCTCTCGGCGGCCTCCCGGCTCGCGAACCAGGCGCTTGATCATCGGCTCGCACATCGACACCGTGCCCAATGCTGGAGCCTTCGACGGCATCCTCGGCGTCGCGCTGGCGCTCGAATGCGTCGAGATCGCGCAGGAACTCAAGCTGCCGCTGCCCATCGAAATCATTGCCTTCAGCGAAGAAGAAGGCGTGCGCTTTGGCGTGCCGTTTATCGGCAGCCGCGCGGCCGCCGGGCGATTCGACCCTGCCCTGCTCAAGCTGAAAGATGCCGACGGCGTCACGCTCGAGGACGCGATCCGCGCCTTCGGTCTCGATCCCGAAGAGATCGAAAAGGCAGCAATCGGCGACGACGCGTCGGGCTTCTTCGAGATTCACATTGAACAGGGCCCGCTTCTTGAGGCGGAGGATCTGCGCGTTGCCGCTGTGACTGCCATCGTGGGCCAGTCGCGGCACATTCTCACGTGGACCGGACTCGCCAACCATGCGGGCACCACGCCGATGCATCTGCGCCGCGATGCGCTGGCCGGCGCGGCAGAGTGGGTTGTCGCCGCGGAAGCTCTCGCGCTGCGCACGGATGGACTGGTCGCTACGGTGGGCCATGTAGATGTGGAACCGAATGCGGGCAACGTGATCGCGGGCGCAGTGCATGTGAGCCTCGACGTGCGTCACGCCGACGACGCCGCACGCAAGTCCGCTGTGGAGGCGCTGCTTGCGCAGGCCGAAGCCATTGCCCATCGGCGTAGCTTGGCTTTGCAATGCACGCGTCAGATGGATCAACCGGCCGTGCCCATGGACGAACGGCTGACGGCATTTCTCGCAGAGGCAATCGAAACCGCAGGATTGCCCGTGAAACTCATGCCGAGCGGAGCTGGTCATGACGCCATGGTGATGGCCGGTCGCCTGCCCGCTGCGATGCTCTTTCTGCGCAGCCCCGGCGGCCTGAGCCACCATCCCGACGAAACCGTTCTCGAAGGGGATGTTGCGGCTGCCCTGGAAGTGTGCCGCAAATTTCTGGAGCGGCTGGCCGCCGAGGTCGGATAGAATCGGGCAACGGATTCCGTGGAGGATTTTGCTTGCATTCCACTCTTTCGATTTCCCTTTGAAGAGGTCGCACGTGCACCACTTAGGATCGACACGCAGCAGCCTGAAGGCTGACCATCTGTTGCAAACTCCAGACACCTTTGTTCGTTCGCCCCTGCCGGGCGCAGAGGGCGTGGAGTTCATTATTCAAGCCGCGCCGCAACTGGGCGCGCGCTTTACGCAGATGACGGCGGAGTTTGTCGCTGGAGGATCACTCGGCCCCGCGCCGGCGCAGCGCTTCCTCTACGTTCTGGACGGCAAAATCGAGCTCAAAGCCGGCGGAAAGCGGCATGTTCTCAAGCCGGGCGGCTATGCGTACCTGCCGCAAGGCGCTCCGCACACGGTGCGCGCACCGGGCATTGCGCGCGTAGCGGTCATCGAGAAGCCCTACGAGCCATTGCATGGAGCAGCCGTTCCAGAGATTGTGGTCGGAGAAGAGGGCGACGTAACTCCGGTCGCGCTTCAAGGCGACCGTGCTCTCCGCGTGCGCTCGCTCATGCCCGACGGCCCGTCCTACGACTTTGCTGTGAACACCATGACCTACGACCCCGGCGCATCGCTCAGCATGGTGGAAGTTCACGCGATGGAGCACGGCCTGTTGATGCTCGAGGGCGGCGGCATTTACCGTCTCGGCGACTCGTGGTATCCGGTGCATGCCGGCGACTTCATCTGGATGCGTGCCTATTGCCCGCAGTGGTTCGGCGCGTTAGGCAAGAAGCCGGCGAAATACCTGATCTACAAAGATTGGCGCCGGCATCCGCTGGGTGACCGCGCATGACGTTGGAGCGGCCCAATTTATCGATCGACGGCCTCATGGCGGAGTTGATGGCGCTGGCGCAAATCTCCGAAGCCGAGCCGCCAGTGGTGACGCGCGTGGTCTTTGGTGAAGCGGACATGCGCGCCCGCGCCTACGTAAAGGGCCTGTGCACGGAAGCGGGGCTGACAGTGCGCGAAGACGCCATCGGAAACACCTTCGCGCGCTGGGATGGCAGCGATCCCACGCTTGCGCCCATCGGCACCGGCTCGCATATCGACGCCATTCCCAACGCCGGTCTCTACGACGGATGCGTTGGTGTGTTGGGAGGCCTCGAAGCCATTCGCGTTCTCAAGAAACTCGGATTCAAACCACGCCGCTCCATCGAGCTCGTGATTTTTACCGCCGAGGAGCCCACGCGCTTCGGCATTGGCTGCCTGGGCAGCCGCATGATGGCCAATGTGCTCACGCCAGAGCAAGCACTTGCCCTGCGCGACAAGGAAGGCCGCGGCCTCGAAGAGTGGCGCGCGCAGGCCGGATTTGCCGGCCCGCTCGAATCGGTAGCTGTGCCCAACGGCCGCTTCTATCAATTCGTCGAGTTGCACATCGAACAGGGACCGTACCTCGAACAGGAAGGACTCGACGTGGGCCTGGTGACGCACATTGCCGCACCGGCCAGCCAGCGCATTGTGATTGAAGGCGAAGGCGGCCACGCCGGAGGCAAATTGATGCCCGGCCGCAAAGATGCGCTCGCTGCGGCAGCGGAATTGATTCTGGCTCTGGAGTCGGCGGCGAAATCTACGGGCGCCATCGATACTGTAGGCACTGTGGGCATTTGCGATGTCTTTCCCGGCGCGGTGAACAGCGTTCCTTCCCGTGTGCTCATCACTACCGACGTGCGCGACATTGACGGCGCGCGCCGCGACCGCGTTCTAGCCGCATTGGCCGACACAGGCAACGATGTAAGCGCACGACGCGGCGTGAAGATCACCACGGAATTGATTAACGCCGATCCACCGACAACATGCGATCCGGCGATTCTTGCGGCCCTCGAAGAGTCGGCGGTTGCTGCCGGCAAAACTTATAGGAAAATGGTCGCGCGCGCTTACCATGATTCTTCGTTCGTCTCGTGCATTGCGCCCGTAGCGATGCTATTTATTCCCTGCCGCGGCGGCGTGAGTCATCGACCCGACGAATACGCTTCGCCTAAGTGGATCGGCAGGGGCGTGCATGTGCTGTCGCGCACCCTGGCGCATTTGGCAGAGTAGGGCGCGCTTTCACAACTTCGCTGCGCCGTTGTATGCTATCCCTCAACCCGTACGGCACTGTCGGCACCCATGAACACGCATGCGACAACCCGCATCGTTGGCGCCCCCGTTCCTCGAAAAGAGGGCGTGGACAAACTGGTGGGCCGCGCCTGCTACGTCGACGACATGAAACGCGAGGGCATGTGGTACGGAGCCACGGTGCGCAGCACGATTCCGCGCGGGCTCATCCGCTCCATTGCCTTCGACCGACGCATTGAGTGGAGTGAATTCACGGTCGTTACCGCTGCCGACATTCCCGGCGAAAACATCATTCAGCTCATCGTTGCCGATCAGCCCTGCCTCGCCGACGGCAAGGTGAATCATTGCGAGGAGCCAATCCTTCTCCTCGCACATCCCGATAAGCACAAATTGCGCGAAGCCCTCGGCGGAGTGAAGATCGAGTACGATGCGCTGCCGCCCGTCTTCACCATCGAAGAAAGTGAGCAGCAGGATCAGATCGTGTGGGGCGCGGACAATCTGCTCAAGAGTTTTCTGCTGGAAAAAGGCGACGTAGACTCCGCGTGGGCCGGCGCCGGGCATATTGTTGAAGGTGAATATCGCACCGGCGCGCAGGAACATCTGTACATCGAGAACCAGGGCATCATCGCCGAGTACAGCGCCGAAGACGGAGTAACGGTGTGGGGCTCGCTGCAGTGCCCCTACTACGTTTTTAAAGCACTGCGCGGCGTCTTCGATCTGCCTGATGAAAAGGTGCGCGTCATTCAGACAGAAACCGGCGGCGCGTTCGGCGGCAAGGAAGACTATCCGTCCATTCTTGCGAGCCACGCGGCACTCCTCGCCAAAAAGAGCGGTCATCCGGTGAAAATGGTTTACGACCGCATGGAGGATCTGGCGGCCACCACCAAGCGCCATCCCGCGCGCGTGCGTCATCGCACCGCGCTCGACAAAGATGGCAAATTGCTGGCGATCGAAATCCATCTCGACACCGACGGCGGCGCCTACGCAACACTTTCTTCCACCGTGCTCTCGCGTGCGACTCTGCACTCCACCGGCCCGTATCTCTGCCCCAATGTGCGCGTGCGCGCGCAGTCCTGGGCCACGAATCACGTTCCCTACGGTGCGTTCCGCGGCTTCGGAGCGCCGCAAGCGGTCTTCGCGATGGAGCGGCACATGGACGAGATCGCCGCGACGCTCGACATGGATCCAGTCGAATTGCGCCGAAAGAATTTCCTGCATGACGGCGACACGAACGCGACTGAACAGCTCATGCGCGAACCCATCATCCTCGATAAGCTGCTGGATCGCGCGTTGCAGGCGAGCGCATATCACGCCAAATGTGCGCAATTTGCGCGCGAGAACGAACTGAATCCAATCAAGCGCGGCATGGGAATTGCGGCTTTTTATCACGGCTCGGGATTCACCGGCTCGGGCGAGCTTTATCTGAATTCACTGGCCGGTGTGGACGTTACACCAGAGAGTAAGGTACGGGTTCTAGTGTCGAACACCGAATTCGGCCAGGGCACAAACACGATTCTCACGCAGATTGCTTCTGAAGCGCTTGGCATCGAATACAGCGACGTCACTATGGCTGCGCCGGACACCGATATGGTGCCGAACAGCGGACCTACGGTAGCTTCGCGTACCTCGATGGTGGTGGGTCGCTTGATTGAGCGCGCTTGCCTGCAGCTTATTTCTCGATTGCGCGAGCAGGCTGGCCTGGGCGCGACGCATACCCGCGAGGAATTCCTTGCCGCGTGCGAGCGTTATCGCGTCGCGCATGGTGAAGTCTCGTCCATGTGCCGCTATGAGGCTCCGCCGGACATTTATTGGGACGATCAGAAATATCACGGTGAGGCATATGGCGCATATGCGTGGGCGATTTACGTGGCACAGGTCGCCGTGGACACGGTGACCTACTCGGCCGAGGTGGAAAACTTCTGGGCCGTACAGGAAGTGGGCCGGGTGCTGCATCCGGTGCTGGCCGCGGGACAGATTGAAGGCGGCATCGCGCAAGGCATCGGCTACGCGCTCTACGAGAAGGTCGTCCTCGATGGTGGCCGCATGACCAACAACCAGATGACAAACTACATCATGCCCACCGCGGAAGATGTGCCACCGATTCACGTCTACTTCGAGGAAGTTCCTTTTCGCTACGGAGGATTCGGCGCGAAGGGCCTCGGCGAATTGCCGCACGACGGGCCCGCGCCGGCGATCCTCAACGCCATTCGCGACGCCACCGGCGTGAGTTTCAATTCCATTCCACTTCTTCCCGAGGATCTTTATGCCGGGCTCGCCGCCAGCCATCCGGTGGAGGAGCCGGCCTTGCCATGAACGCTAACGAAAAGGCCGACACGAACGCACACTGGCCGGCGATCCGCTTCACGGTAAATGGTGAAAGCCGCACGGTAAATGTTCCCCCCATGAAGCGGCTGCTCGACGTACTGCGCGAAGACCTGCATCTGACCGGCACGAAGGAAGGCTGTGGCGAGGGCGAATGCGGTTCGTGCTCAGTGCGCATGAATGATGAGTTGGTGAACAGTTGCCTTGTGCCCGTACTTCAGGCCGAGGGCGCCGAGATTCAAACTGTAGAAGGACTGGCGCTCGAGGGAGAGCTCGATCCCTTGCAGGAAGCATTTCTGCAAAACGGCGGAGCGCAGTGCGGCATTTGTACGCCGGGCATGTTGATGGCCGCGGCACAGCTTCTCGCGCACCGCCCGCATCCCAGCGAGACGGAAATTCGCGAAGGTCTGGCCGGCAATTTGTGCCGCTGCACGGGATTCACGCGCATCGTCGCGTCCGTAGCAGCCGCGGCCCGCTCAACGGAATCGAACCCGGCAATGGAACCGGAGTTGGAGCAGACACACCATGCGCGGTAATGCGGAAATGCACGAGCTTGTCGCGCCCGGCAGCCTGGGCGCGGTGCTCGATCTGCTTGCCGCCGAGCCAGGCCAATGGACGCCGATTGCAGGCGGCACGGAATTGATGGTGGCGTTTTCTGCCGGGCGCTTGAACGCGCACAAGCTAGTCAACCTATGGGGCATTCCCGATCTGCGCACGATTGAAGTCACGCCTCACAGCGTTGCCATGGGCGCGGCGGCCACGTTTCTCGATCTGCGCAGGCACACCGTGATCAACGCGGAGTTTCCACTGCTTGCAAGAGCCGCAAGCTGGATTGGCTCCGTTGCCAACCAGAGTCGCGCCACGCTGGGCGGAAACCTGGCGAACGGCTCGCCCGCTGCGGATTCTTCACCCGCGCTGCTGGCTTACGATGCTGAGATTGAGATGATTTCTGTGCGCGGCCGGCACAAGGTTCCCTACTCTGAGTTCCACTCGGGCTACAAGCAGAATGTGCTTGCCGCGGATGAGCTGCTCTATGCAATTCACTTGCCGCGGCGATTCGCGCGCCACCGGCAGTACCTGCGCAAGGTGGGAACGCGGCGGGCCATGGCGATTGCTAAAGTGGCACTGGGAGCGACTGCACTTCTGGAGCAAGGCGTTATTCGCGAGATTCGGCTCGGAGCCGCAAGTTTAGCTCCGTATCCTATGCGGCTTAAGCAAACCGAGACGGCGCTGCTGGGGCAGGCGCTTACGCGAGAAACCGTGCTGGCCGCGCGGCGCGCCCTGATTGCCGAAGTGCAACCCATCGACGATATTCGCTCCACGGCCGAGTACCGGCGGCGCGTGGCCGTGAATCTGCTCGAGGAGTTTTTGCTTGAACTGCGCCGGGAGGGATCGCGGCTGTGAATGACACGCTAGCAGCCTGGAATGCAGCCGGCGCAAAGGAGGCGAGAGAAGCGATGCTGGCCTGCTGCGGAGCCAAACGGTGGGCCGATGCGATGGTGGCCCTGCGCCCGATCGCGAGCGTATTTACGCTGAGCGAGGAGGCAGACCGCACTTGGGCCACGATGCAGGAAGCCGACTGGCTCGAAGCCTTTGCCTGCCATCCACGCATCGGCGAGCGAAATGTGCCTGCGCACGTGGGCTCTCATTCTGTTGCCTGGTCTAGAGCTGAGCAAGCGAGGACTAACTCGGCGAGCGATGATGTGCTGGCCGAGATTGCCTCGGGAAATCTGAGATACGAAGAGTTATTCGGATTTACATACATCGTGTGCGCCACGGGCAAGAGCGCGGAAGAGATGCTGGCGATTCTCAAGCGGCGGCTGGGATCGACGCGCGAAGCGGAGTTACGCGAAGCCGCTGAGCAGCAACGGCAGATCATGCAGATTCGTTTGGGAAAGTGGTTGATCGAATGAGCGCAATCACAACGCACGTATTGGATACGGTCCTGGGCAAGCCGGCGGCGGGAGTTGCCGTGCGCCTGGAGAAACTCGAAGGCGGGGGATGGATTGAAGTTTCGTCGGATGGCGAATCGCCGGAGCGCGTGCGCGATGCCCCGTGCGGCTGGGTTGAAGTTGCGGCAAGCGCGACCGACGCCGATGGCCGCTGTCGTGATCTTGCGGCCGACGCGGCGGCCGGCGATTACCGGCTAACATTCTCGACCGGCAGTTATCTCCAGCGCCAGGGGCGCACCAGTATCTACCCGGAGATATCCATTACCTTCACCTGCGACGGCAAAGGCCATTATCATTTGCCGCTGCTGATCAGCGACAACAGTTACACCACTTATCGAGGATCGTGACAAGGGGAAGCTAACCAATGGCGAAACTGGGTGAGAACCGCTACGGAAAATCGCGCGTGCGCTTGTCGCGCATCACACGCCTGAGCGATCGGCATGAGTTCAAGGAGTGGACCGTGCACGTCATGCTGTACGGCGACTTTGAAACTAGTTATACGCAGGCCGATAACAGCAAGGTTCTGCCTACCGACACGATGAAGAACACCGTGTATTATGTGGCGCGCGGCTCGCAAGCGGAGACCATCGAAGCTTTTGCCTGCGAGTTAGGCGACTACTTCCTCTCAAACCAGCCGCAGGTTGCAAAGGTCAGCATCGAAGTCCAGGAAAAGGCCTGGCAACGCATGACCGTGGACGGCGCGCCGGAAGCCACGACCTTCAAAATGGGCGGACCCGAATTGCAGACCGCGCACGCCGAACGTGAAAGAGGGAGTGGCTGGAACGTGATCTCCGGCGTGGACGGATTGACGATTCTCAAGACCACGAAATCCGCGTTTACAGGCTACATCAAAGACAAGCTGACCACGCTCAAGCCGGCCGCCGACCGCATCTTCGGCACCCGCGCCACGGTGACGTGGGAATACAGGGCAGCGACGCCGGACTATACGCAGGTGCGTGCGCGGACTCTGGCTGCGCTGCTGAAAGAGTTTGCCGGGCATGACAGCATGAGCGTGCAGCATACTCTCTTCGACATGGGAAAAGCCGCGCTGGCCGCTGCGCCGGAGATCGCGCGCATTCGCCTTTCCATGCCCAATCTCCACCATCTGCTTGCCGAGTTAAGCCCCTTCGGCCTCGACAATCCGAATCACATTTTCGTGCCCATCGACGAGCCGCATGGTACTATCGAGGCCACCATCGAGCGGTAATTCAAACACAACATGTAAAAGGCAAGCACGTGACCGGCACATCGACCACAAAGGGCCAAGTGTATGCGCAGAACGAAAGCTACGGACTGCGCACGGGCGTACTCGGCCCGGTAGAAACGCTGGCGCAGTCCGTCTCCGCCATGGCGCCCAGCACTTCGGCGTCGCTCACCATTCCGCTGGTCTTTGCGCTCGCCGGTAACGCCACGTGGTTTGTCTATCTGCTGGCTACGGGCGCCATGCTGCTTGTGGGATTCTGCGTTAGCCGCTTTGCAAAACTTTCTGCCTCGCCGGGATCGCTCTACAGTTACACGGCAGATACATTGCCTCCCGCATTTGGCGTCGCCGCCGCATGGGGGTTGCTGCTTGCCTATCTCGCCACCGGCGCATCGGTTGCCGGCGGAGCTCTTTACTACGCGACCGTGCTCTGCCAGCAGTTTTTCCATTGGGCGCCACCGAGCATCCCCACGCTTTTTGTGGTCTGCCTCATCGCGGGTTTTATTGCCTATCGCGACGTCAAGCTGTCGGCAGAAGTCATGTTATGGATTGAGGCGGCTTCGGTCAGCCTCATTGTGATTGTGCTCGTTCTGCTGCCAGTTCATATAGGACTGCAGATCGACACCAGCCAATTCCGGCTGCAAGGCATCTCAATCAAAGGACTGGGGCCGGCGCTCGTGCTCTCCATCTTCAGTTTCGCCGGCTTTGAAAGCGCGACGACGCTGGGAGGCGAGGCACGCGAGCCTCTCAAGACGATTCCTCGCGCCGTGCTGCAATGTGCGTTGCTCGCAGGCGTCTTCTTCATGCTCTGCGCCTACTCTGAGGTGGTCGGCTTCCGCGGCGCATCCACGGCGCTCGGCGATACCACCAGCCCGCTGCATCTTCTCGCCGCGAAGGCCGGAGTTTCGCCGCTCGGGGTCGCCATCGACTGCGGCGCATTCATCAGCATGTTCGCGTGCGTGCTCGCCTGCTCTACAGCAGCCGCGCGTGTGCTGCTGCGCATGGCGCACGATAGGCTTTTGCCCGCTGCGTTTGAGCGCACCAATGAGCGGCATAAAACTCCGGGAACTGCGATCACACTTTCGACCGCGCTCATGTTCGCGGCCACGGCAGGTTTTGCTCTGCGCGGCGCCACCGGATCCACCATGTACGATCTGCTCGGCTCGCTTTCCGTCTTCGGTTTTCTCACCGCGTACGCGCTTGTGGCTGTGGCACTTCCCTTCGCGCGGCGTGCGATCGGCAGGCATTCCCACGTTCTTGCCGCGGTCAGCGCTCTTACCGTCGCCATCGTCGTTCTGATCGCGATCTTCGACCTCAGCTCGGCAGCCGACACGGTTCACGCGCGCATTCCTTATCTTTATGTCGTCTACATTGCTGCTGGGCTAGGCTGGTACGGAGTGCGGCGGGCAATGCGTGCAAATCATTGACACTGTGTGGAAAACGCGGCCCCAATAGGCGAACTTTACAACAAATCTTTACATGAACTTTATACCGCAGACATTAGCATGCCACTAACCCGTGCGGTTGCAGGTCCAACTCTTTGAACGGTCTCCGTTCGAAACTATAACTCCTTGCAGTTAGGAAGTTGCACGCATTCAAACGCCGGTACTCACATTCACCAAAGCTTCTTTTTTTGAAATCCCGGATCGTCACACGGGAAATCTCTATTTCGAGGTCAGTCCTTTGAAGCACTCCATGCGCACGTTCTCGTTGTGTATCGCTGCTCTGCTGTTAGTCGTGGCCGCGGTGTTCTCGACCAACCAGCTCAACGCGCAGCAAACTCTCGGCGGAATCACTGGCGAGGTAACCGACGCCTCGGGAGGCGTGATTACCAACGTGACCGTCACGGTGACCGAGGAGCAGACCTCGCTCACCCGCACCACCAAAACCAACGGCTCGGGCAGTTACAGCTTTGTCAACCTGCCCATCGGCCTTTACACGCTCACTTATGCAGCCGATGGTTACCAGGCCCAGAAGACTCCGCACATCACGGTGCAGGCGGACCGCACGGCAACGTTGAATGTTGCTCTCAAGGTTGGCCAGGCCAGCACCACGGTGGAAGTGGAAGCCGCGCCCTTGATGAATGCCGTCGACACGACAAACGGTTACGTGATGGAGACGCAGCAGATCGATAATGTGCCGCTGGCGACGGGCAGCTTCACCGGCCTCGCGATTCTTTCACCCGGTGTGAATGCGGAACTGCCCGGCGGCACCGGCGCCAACTCAGGTATGGGCAATGCGCCCATCTGGGCCAACGGCCAGCGCGATACATCCAATGCATTTCTTGTGAACGGCGTGGATGCCAGTAATCTTTTCAACGGCAAGAGCACCAGCCAGGTGGATTCATTTCGCGTCGTCAACAACACCGGACAGGCCAACAACGCGGCCGGCGGCGTGATTCCCAGCGCATCGTCGGTCTATCTTTCTATCGGCAACGCCATTCCCACGCCCGCGCCGGAGACCATCGCCGAGGTGCGCGTGAACGCTTCGATGTATGACGCCCAGCAAGGTTCCTCGAGCGGCGCGCATATCGACATGAGCACCATGTCGGGAACCAACCAGTTTCACGGCGGGGTCTACGCGCATCGCGGCACGAATTGGCTGAACGCCGCGCCGTTCTTCTTTAAGAAGGACAACAATATTCCGGCCTCCGACAAGAATCCGCAACTGCACCGCTATATTCTGGGCGCTAAAGTTGGCGGACCGATCATCAAGAATAAGCTGTTTGGCTTCGTCGGCTACCAGCATCTGCACATCTCGGACCAGGAGACGGGCGACGAACTGCTGGATGTGCCGCCGGG
>JARLFZ010000072.1 GCA_031296305.1 Occallatibacter sp.
GCATCGTTGTGCATACAAAGCAAAGCGCCAGGGCAAGCATCGTCAAAACGACACAGACCCATGCAGCGTTACGATTTTCAAGCGTCGTGGTTGATTTCAGAATTGTTTTCATAGAAACGCCTGGAATGCCTCCTTCGAGTGAAAGTGCTTGCTATGCGAAATGGCGAGAGCGAGCTTACAGTCAAACTCCTCAAACCCATTTGGTGGATGGACACACACTTTTCGGTGGCCGGATTAGCGGCGGTCCGACCTCAGCCAAGCATTAAATGCAATCTCTGGGTCGATTGTCAATAGAAAAATTATTTTCACTGTTGATATGGGACGGCCCGGCGCTAACCCGCGGAGCTGCGATTGAAAACTGTTGGGCCGGAGATCGCTCGCAGCGTCAGGATTCCAACTCCAAGTGGTGCTACGTGTCGCTTATCGGGGCAGCCTGGAGGTCACCGGCCCTGGCCTTCAGCCGGCCGTGCGAAGGTAGATGCAAAAGACTGGCTGGAGTTGGAGAGGTAGGTTCATTGGGAAAGAAAAGGGTGGCGGAAAAGCCCGCCACCCCGCGATTCGAATCTAACGCGGAACGCGCTAGAAGTTGTACTTGAGCACGAACTGTCCAATGCGCGGTCCGGCCCCGTTCTCACTGGTGATGGTTCCAAAGGTCGTACTGCTGCTCACCGGGCTTGAAGTGCTCGGGTTGTTGAGAATGGTGTGGTTGAGGACGTCAAAGTACTGGGCCTGGAATTCCATAGTGGTTTCGCGGAAGACCCGGAAGGTGCGGATCAAAGCGCCGTTCCAAACCGTGAAGCCAGGGCCGCGGAGCGTGTCCTTCACTACGTTGCCGAATCCAGTGCCCACGCCGGTGTTGGCGGGAACTGAAAAGGCCCCTGGATTAAGCCAATTCTCGCAGATTTTTGTGGTTGGACAATCGCCTCCGCCGGCTTTGTTCTTGAGGTAAGCCGACTGCGTGAAGTCGCGCTGCGCACGATCCTGACTAAGTCCGGTGGACGAGTTATCCGTTCCCGTGTATGCAGTGAGCGCGTCGCCGGAGTGTGTCTGAATGGCTCCGGTGGTCCGCCAATCGTTCACAACGGCGCGCAGCACGCGGAAGCCGTTGTTGAGCTTGGGCGGCGCCCAAACGTACGAGATGGAGATGGCCTGCGGATGATCGATGTCGGATACGCCGCGGTCGAGGGCCTTGATGTCGGGCACGCTGGCTCCCGCCGGGATGCCGGTAGCGTTCGAGGGATAGAGCGGATAGACGTACGACTCGCCGGGGTTGATGTCCTCGGTATTGGATACGCGCGTTGCCTGCGGCATGTCGTCGTAGGACTTGGACCAGGTGTAGTTGGCCATGACCGAAAGCCCGTGCGCGAACTTTCTATCCAACGTGGCCTGGAAAGAGTTGTAGTGGGCTGCACCGATCATGGCTGCTTCATCAATGTTCGAGTATTGAGTGTTGCAACCTGTGGTTGTGGTACAGGGTCCGATGGTGGGAGCGGTGTTATACAGTCTCCTTGTGTTCACGTTTGACGTGCCACCCGGGAAGGTGAGTTTGCCGCCCGAGTAGGTGCCCGTGTTGACGCCAGGGTTCAGTTCCAGTTCCGCAAACTGATGCAGCGACCGGGAGCCGACATAGGCCAACCGCATGGCCCAACTGTTACCGATCTGTTGCTCAATGGTGAGGTTAAAGTCGTAAGTGACCGGAACCTGGAAGTTGCCGGAAGGATCGTACTCCGCAACCTGGAATGCATTCGGGAAGACCTGCGTGGACTTGAAGGGAAGGGTGAACGGGAACGGATTGAGGTAGGAGCCCGTCGCGCATCCCGTGCAATACGGATTGCTGAAGGGTCCACCGGGGCTGCCTGCGGTTTCCTGCAGGTTGGTGAGTGAAATGGAGATGGTATTAGGCACATAGCTGGCCTGTGTAAGGTTCCAGAAGCCGGGCAGGCGGTCCTGGAAGAAGATGCCATAGCCGCCACGCACGGCCGTCTTGCCATTGCCGAACACGTCGTAAGCGAAACCGATTCGCGGCATGAATTGCAGGTACTTGTTGTTCACGCCGTTTTGCGGGAACCCTGTGTCGCCCGAGAGCACCATGCCGGCAGGCAGTCCCGCGGTTCCGGCTGCCGTCGCAAGATTGAATTGGGACGTGCCGGTGTTAGCCGCATACTTGGAGGGACTAAACGCGGTCTGCTTGCTGATCTTATTGGACCAGGGAGCGAAGTCCTCCCAGCGCACGCCGTAATTCAAGGTCAGGCGGTGATTCACCTTCCAACTGTCCTGGGCGTAGATGCCGGGGAAGTGGTTGCGGTCGTTCACCTGTTCAAAGTTGCCCTGGCCGAAGCCATTCATGAAACCAACCTGGAAATCCGCCATCGCATTGACGTTGCCCAGAGGGGCAGACGTACCGGACAGGGCGAAGGTAAAGCCGCCGTAGGACGTATACACGTTGGTGACGTCGAACTTGCTCAACTCGAAGTGCCCGCCAAAGGCAAAGCTGTGAGAGCCCTTGACCCAGTGCAGGTCGTCGTTGAAGGTGTAGTTGTTGCGTCCCCAACCGGCAAATGCCGACGAGCCTACCTTGAAATAGCCCGAGATGCTTGCGGCCATATAGGGGCCCGTATTGGGCTGCCAGATGTTCTGCACGCCGAACTGCGTGATGTTGCCGCTATTCGGAGGTCCACCGCGCAATGACACCTCGCGCTGGTAATTGAGAACCAGGTTGTTCAGCAGATTGTTGGTGAAAGTGTGGGTTTCGGCCAGCACACCGTTCTGATAGCGGGTATTGAAGTAGGAACTGTAGCTTTGCAGGTTCGCGGGGTTGTAAATAGACGGCTGCTGAAACCAATCGTAGAAGTAGTGGCCAAAGAGGTGATCCTTGGTTCCAAAGTTGTGGTCGACACGCGCATCGTACTCGTCAAGATAGTTCTGCGTGGCCGAGAGATAGTTGACTGCGTTGCCGATTTTTCCTGCGCCAGCATCCGCGCTTGCTGTGGGAAAAGCCTTTTCGAAGGCAACCGATGCCTTATCGAAGTCGGAACTCGGGATGTGGTTGTTGGCGTATTCCACGCCTGTAAATGGGTTATAGATTTGCTGGCTGGCAGTATTGCAGAAGTTCGAAGCGTTCCAGCCGCCGGTGCAGAGGTTGCTGTAATCAGCATAGCCGAGCGATCCACCGCTTGAGGTCAGGCCTTCTTCAGCGAGGGTGGGAACCGTAACCGTAGGCGCGCTCGAGCCCGAGTGAATGAGCGTGTGCTGATAGCCAAAGAAGAATTGCGTGGTCTTGCCACTGGAAATGCGCGGAATCTTCACGGGACCGCCAACGGTGCCGCCGAACTGGTGCCGGTGCAGCGTATCCTGCGTGCCCGCCGGCGAGAAGTGCGACTCGGCGTTGAAGAAACCGTTGCGCAGATATTCAAAGAGATTGCCGTGGAACTGTTCGCCGCCCGACTTGGTAACGATGTTGACCATGGCGCCGGCGCTCTGCCCGAATTCAGCGTTGTAGTTGCTGGTTTGCACGCTGAATTCCTGGGTGGCATCCGGCATCGGGTAGGGACCATTCACGTTGGTCATTTCGTCAACGTTATTGCCACCGTCCAACAGGTAATTGTCCTGGTTGGGCAGCGTTCCGTTCACACTGGCAACCTGAACCGCGTTGACGGAGAAGGTTTTTCCGTTGCCCTGGTTGACGCCGTTACCCTCGTTGGAGGCATCCACCACGCCGGCGACAAGAGTGATCAACGTTGCGGTAGCTCTGCCGTTCAGCGGAATGTCCTGTACGCGCTGCTGGTCGATGACCTGCGACAAGGTGCCGGTGGTGGTGTCAACCTGCGGCGCGTCGGCGGAGACGCTGACAGTTTGCGTCTGCGCGCCGACCTTCAGAGCGATATTCACGGTGAGCGCCTGGTCGGCCTGGAGTACGATTCCGGTCCGCCTATATTGCTCAAAGCCTGCCGCGGATACCGCAATCGAATACGGTGCCGGCAAAAGCGTTGGGAATACGAAGCGACCGTCCTTGCCCGTGGTTGCCGTCATTTGCGTGCCGCTGAGGGTCTGGGTCGCGGTCACATTCGCGTCCGAAATTACAGCCCCTGAAGGATCTGTGACCGTGCCGCTGATGGTTCCGTAGCCCTGCGCGTGGAGACTCGCCCCAAGAAGTCCGAAGCACAGGCAAACGATGGTGACGATGCACGCCCTCGCGCAACGGGGACGACGCCCAACGCCTGAGAGTTGATTCGACGCGAGCTGCGTCCTCCAGGCTCGGAACAATTCGGAAGTCTGATGTATACGAGAAAACATTTCCATAGATTTCGCCTCACTGTCTCCATACTGCGGAGTGATCCACAGTTGCATCCGTGATACTCCCCTGCCGCTTCGTTGAAACGGTTTGGAGCGCCGACAAATTGCCGGATTACTGATGCCGGGAAGGATAGAGAGAAATGTCGCTAAATGTCAATAGAAGAATTTTTTATATTACAACTTGGATCAATAGACAATTTCATTATATGACAATTTTGCGTCATATTTGCTGCTCACCGAGATCTCTATCTATGTAGATTTTAATGACTTACGGATTTCGCAACAGGTCATTCCGGTGGTGCGCGGTGAGGATCAGCGCCACCAAAGCTGTGGCCAACGAGACTCGGGCCAGCGCGAAGAAGGCGGTGCTCCACCCGTACGCGACGCTGATGCGCGCCACGGTAACGCCTGAGAGCCAACCGGCAATGTAACCGAAGCCGTCAATAATGCCGGCTGCGGTGGCGCTACCGCGCTGGCCGCCGAAATCCAGCGACATGGCGCCGGCGAGATAAGAGTAAGGTCCGAGCAAGGTGAATCCCACCAGTCCTACGAGAAGAGAGGGCGCCCATGCGCCCGCGTGGCCCGTCACGCGGCCCAGCATAACCAGGGAAACGGTGCATGAGGCCATACCGACCACGACCAGGACGTTGCGCCCGTTAGCGCCGAGCTTGTCGCTCAAAAACCCGCCCAGCAGCACGGAAACGCCGCCACAAAGAGGAAAGAGCGCGCTGCGGCTGGCCGCCACGCTCGGCAGCAGGCCTACGAACTGCACAAAATAGGTCGGCGTCCACAGATTGAACGTCTCGCGCAGCAGCGTGGTGCCGAAGGCCAGCAGACAAACCAGCCAGAACGCGAAGCTGGTGAGAAGAGGGTGCAAAATCGCGCCGATTTTCTGGTGGTGTTCGGCGCCCGGTTCCTCATCCGCATACACGTTTCTGGGATTCACTTCCGGCGCTGGAAGGCCGCGCTCGGCGGGCGTCTCGCGCAGTAGCACCAAGTTGATGAGGAACAGTACCCCGAGCGCTGCCGCGGCAAAATAAAAGACGCCGCGCCAGCCCACGCCATGGGCGAGCAATTCGCTCATCGTCCAGCGGCATCCCGCGTCGCCAAACAGGAAGCTCAGGCTCACCACCGCCATCACACTTCCGTACGTCGAGTAGGAGAACCAGCGCGAGGAAACCCGCACCAGTCCCGCCCAGCCTTGCGACTGGAAGAGCCGGTTGCCAATCCACGCCAGCGTGAAAATGGGAAATCCGCCACTCATCGCGAAGATGATGGTAAAAACGATGGAGCCGGCCATGCCGCCCAGGAAAAAACGCCGGCCGCCGCGGGTGTCGGCCAGTGCTCCGGAGAAGAATTTGCCCAGCGCATAGGCGGCAGTACCCATCGAGGCCATGAATCCCAGGCGGATTTGCGCTGCGTCGGGCGTGATGCCATGACGCGAAAGATCGCGCATCAGGTCGGGCAACACCACTGAGAGATCGGAGCGGCAGAAATAATAACCGGAGTAGCCCAGCGCCAGAAGCGCGGCCGTGGCCCCGTGCCACAAGGTAAATCGCGGCTTCGAACCTGAATCATCAGGCTCGATCTCGGGCGTGACCAATGCACTCTCTGTGGGCACACTAGCAAAGTACCACACGCCTCCACCTGTCGACCGCGCCGTCGCGGAACGCACCTGTGCGAATCTGGCCGCGATTCGTTGGCCTGCGATGGCAGTTCGATCCTGCCGTTGGGCTGTAGGTTTCTTTCCACATTTTGTTTCCCATTTGTATCTTTGGGGATTACTATGGACCGCCGAGGGGGTTCTGCCCGGCAGCAGAGCGGCTTAGGAAGAGGTCGCGGATGCGGCAGAGGTTTCCCCTGGGGGTTCTAACGTGCGCTTTTTCTGGACTCAAAGCTCGGTTTGTGTAGTTGTCTGTGCTGCTCTTGCGTTCGTTGTCTCGGCACGGCCTGGCGCGGCGCAAAAGGCCGCAGCAAAAAACGATGCCTCGGCCGATTCCCTCACCACGATTCGCAGCGGCTTTGCCACGCCGCCCATGGACGCGCGGCCTATGATGCGCTGGTGGTGGTTCGGTCCCGCGGTAGAGAAGGGTGAGCTGGCTCGCGAACTGCGCACCATGAAAGCGGGCGGCATCGGCGGCGTAGAAGTGCAGCCGGTCTATGCGCTCGAGCTCAACGATCCGCAAAAGGGATTTCGCAATCTGCCGTTTCTCTCGAAAGATTTTCTCGACATGGTTTCCTTCACCGCGCAGACGACGCACGATCTGGGTTTGCGTCTCAGCTTCACGCTCGGCAGCGGCTGGCCCTACGGCGGAGCGTATGTGCCGGTGAGCGACGCCGCTGGACGGCTGCGCATCGTCGCCGAAGCTGTCCCGCCGGGCGCCTCTTCCCTTCCCGTTCCTTCCATTCGCAATGGCGAAGCACTGCTGGCCGCGTTTCTCGCTTCAGGAACGCCGCAGAACTACGACGCCGACCGCGCGCAACAGCTCGATGCGATTCGCGACCTCCGGCTGACGTTGCCCACGGGGATCAGCGGCCCGCACGTCGTGCTCTTCTTCATCTCCAGCCGGACTGGCCAGCAGGTAAAGCGCGCTGCCGTGGGTGCGGAGGGTTTTGTTCTCGACCACTTCAGCATGGAGGCGATTCAGAATCACATCCAGCACGTGGCCGATCCGCTGATCGCTGCGTGTGGGCCGAACGTTCCCTACTCCGTATTCAGCGACAGCCTTGAAGTGTACGAATCCGATTGGACGCCGAAGCTGCTGGACGAGTTTCGTAAGCGGCGCGGCTACGAACTCACTCCGCATTTGCCGGAGCTGGTTGCGGGAACCTCTCCTGAGGCTGCCGACCTGCGCTACGACTGGGGCCGCACGCTCGCGGAGTTGGTCGACGAACACTATCTGACGCCGCTCAACACCTGGGCGCGCGAGCATCACACAAAATTCCGCTCGCAGAGTTACGGCTCGCCCGCGGTAACGCTTTCGAGCAACGCGCTCGTCGATCTGCCCGAAGGCGAAGGCTCGCAGTGGCACGGCGGATTCTCCTTCACGCGCTGGGCCACTTCCGCAAGCCACGTCTACGGCAGGCCCATCACTTCGTCGGAGACGTGGACCTGGCTGCATTCTCCGTCGTACCGCGCCACACCACTCGACATGAAGGCCGAGGCCGATACGTTCTTCCTGCAGGGCATCAACCAGTTCGTGGGCCACGGCTGGCCGTATTCGCCGCCGTCGGCGGGCGACCCCGGATGGTCATTCTACGCGGCGGCCGTCTTCAACGATCACAATCCCTGGTGGATGGTGATGCCCGATGTGATGAGCTACTTTACGCGCGTGAGCTACCTACTGCGCCAGGGCGCGCCGGCTAACGACATTGCCGTGCTGCTTCCGGAAGAAGATGGGCAGGCTCGCTTCCGGCCGGGACACGTATCTGTCACCGACGAGATGCGGATTTTGCTGGGGCCCGATCTGGTTCCCGCGATTCTTGATGCGGGCTACAATTTCGACTTCATCGATGCGGCTGCAATCGACAAAGTTGGGATCAAGTACCCGGTGCTGGTGGTGCCGGCTACGGAGCGGCTGCCGCTCGTGACTTATAAAAAGATCCGCGAATTTGCTGCGCAGGGCGGACGGGTGATCGCCGTGGGCACCCTGCCCTCGCGTGCACCGGGAGTAACGGAGGGGCCGCGGGATTCGGCTGCTGTGGCGCAGATCTCGCAGACACTGGCCGATCTCAAAAACGTGAAGATCGTTGCAAGTGTGGCGGAGGTTGGGCCGGCGATCGGCGCTGCCCTCAAGCCGGATGTAGCGATTGCGCCGGCGACGCCCGAAGTTGGATTCATCCATCGCAAGCTGCCCAATGCGGAGGTTTATTTCATCGCCAACACTGGCAATAGTTCGCACGCCTTCGATGCGACATTCCGCACGTCCAGGATCGGCGCGGAGTGGTGGGACCCGATGACGGGAAACATCATGGGCGCTGGCGCCGTGCCGACGCTCCACTTCGACCTCGCTCCATATGAGTCTCGCGTGGTGGTGTTCAGCGACCGGGTCAATCCAGCACCGCAATACCCAGCAACGAGGCCGTTTGCGCCCATCGATCTGAGCCACGACTGGAAGGTGACCTTCAATAAGAGCGGAACCGGGGAAACCATGCAGACGCTGCACTCGTGGACCGACTACGCAGCGCAAAAGTATTACTCCGGCACGGCGATCTATACGCGCACGGTGGAGATTCCTGAGACGGTTGCGAAATCCGGGCGTGTGCTTCTGGACTTTGGCGAAGGCACGCCGGTGCCGCGCCAGCAGCTCCGCCTGGCGGGAACGCGCACCTGGTACGACCCGCCGGTGCGCGAAGTCGCGGTGGTCTCTGTCAACGGCAAACCTGCGGGAGATTTGTGGCATCCGCCGTACCGGCTGGATGTGACGGCGCTGCTGCATGCGGGCACGAACGAGTTGCGGATCGTAGTGGCCAACACCGCCATCAACGAGTTGGCCGGACGCGACGCTCCGGATTATCGTCTGCTGAATCTGCGCTACGGCGAGAAGTTTACGCCGCAGGATATGGATCATCTGCAGCCGCTGCCCTCGGGCATTCTGGGCACGGTGCGGCTGATTTCGGGCAACGATGCGCAACACTAGGAGAATCGGATATGACTACGGAATCGACGAGCCTGTTTTCGAGTCTTACACGGCGCAGCTTTTTGCGGACGGCTTCTTCCGTTGCGGCAGCCGGCGCGCTGGGCGACAGCCTCAATCTTCTCGCCCAAGCCGCGCCCAAACTCACGGCGATTCTGGTTCCCGAGGGAGCGCATCCGGCGGTGCGCAGAGCGGCAGAGATCCTCGCAATGAAGCTCAGCCTGCAGGCCGATGCTGTCCATGACTTCTCCGGCACGGCGTCGTTGCACAAGGGCACGATTGTTCTGGCGTTGAAAGACACCAAAGGTGTGCCCGCGGCGCTGGCTGCTTCTGTCGCACGCGATGGCTACGCTGTGCTTGCGGAGAACGGCGGACTGATGGTCTGTGGCGCGCGGCCGCGGTCACTTCTCTTTGCCGCGGGTGAGACACATCATTGGCTGGAACGCACGCAGGGTTTGTGGACGCGCAATCCCGAGTTCGCCATGCGCTTTGCCGCGCATCATGCCGACCACAGCGTGGCCGAGCAGGTAGCGATTCTGGGCGCGAATGGTTTTGTTGCGCATCTCGAAGCCAGCGTTTCACTCAAAGACGAAATGCCGGAGGTGTACGCAAAGCTGAGCCCGGCGGTGCAGCAGCGACTGACCGCTGCGGAAGCCGATGACATGAAGCGCAATACGGCGCTGGTGAAGGAGTTTCACGACGCGGATGTGGAAGTTTTTGCCGATTTGCCGTACGGCAACAACTTCAGTCGCTGGTCAGAGGATTTGTATAACGCGTTTCTTGCCGTCTATCCCTCGGCCAAGGGCGTGCCGGAAGAACACTCGTGGGAGCGAGCCGCGCTGTGCCCCTCCGATCCTGCGACGTGGAAGCTGTTCGAAGCGTATGTGCGCGAGTGTGCGCGGCAATCGCAGGCCGATGGCGTGGCCTGCACGTTCTGGGATCAGTTCGGCATCTTTTGCCACGACGAACGCTGCCAGAAGAATGGACTCGACCAATTCAAAAATGAGCTGCACGCGGCCATCACGCACTACTATGCCGCGGTGCAGCCGATGGGCAAAAAGCTGCACCTGAGAACGTGGTCTTCGGGCTGCCCGCACTGGCTGGGCGCGGATTACGTGCACGCGCCGGGCTACAGCAACTTCAGCCAGTCGCATTACGAGCTGTGGTCGCGCGTGATCAATGAAACGCCGAAGGAAATTCTGATCCAGACCAAGGTGTACCACTCCGACTGCGAGCCCGATCCGCGCTTCACGACCCTGCTCGGACATTGCAAGCCGCATCCGGAGATCGTGGAGTACCAGATGGTCGGGCAGACGATCGGTCGTCACTACTTCCCTGCTGCTACTGTGGCCTACACCGCGTGGACGATGAAGAAGGCGCACGAGCTGATTGGCGCGGAAGGCGGCGCAGAGATGTCGCCGGGCGGCACCAATCAGTCGAACTACGATATGTATGCCGACATCTTAAACAGCGTCGACATTTTTGCGTGGCGCGAGCTGACGTGGAACCTCAACGCGAATGTGGCGCAGATTTACAGCGACTGGGCGGCGCAGATGTATCCGGCGCAGGCCGCGCCGCACATGGCGAAGGCGATGCTGCTTTCCGAGGAGGCTGCAAATCTTTGCTGGTCGCCGCTGGGGCACGGCTCGCCGACTAACTCCGATTTTGCCAACGACATTGAGCGCCGCGAAACCTTGCTGCGCTATACCAATCGTTACTACCTGCCGGAGTATGCGAAGACACTGGAGCCGACCAAAGAAAATATCGCGCGCATTGTGGCAGAAAAACAAAAATGCCTGGCCGGAATTGATGCGATGTTTGCGGAGTTCGAGGCGGCAAAGCCACATTTGAGTGAGGCGCAGGCCGCGGAAATCTCAACCCGTTTCGATTGGTTCCGCGAGTTCGCGATTTGCAATACAGCGCTCGACGTGAGCCTGTGGCGCTTCCGCTGGCTGCGCGCACAGGCGGCGATGCTGACCACCGATCCGGAGCAGATTAAGCCGCTGGCCGAGGCCTTCGACGCCGTGACGCAACATGCGCCTAAACTCTTCCACTACGATGCGGCGCAGAGGTTTACCTGCTACGACGTGCCGCTGGGACAACTGCGCGTCAAGCCGAACCTGGGCTCGCCGGTGCGATTGATGCACGAGATTTATTCGAAGTCGCTGGCGTTTATGGAGGCGTCAGTGGGGCCAGATTATCTGCCAAAGGAATTCATCCGCGCGGAAGTTCAGATAAACGTGCCGACGGAGTCGCAGCGGCGGGGACCCGGGGACTAAGGGACTAAGGGACGCGGACGAGTCCTGAGATGAGCTTCTGGCTCGCGTAGGAAAGGCAACCGCAGATCCTTCGACTCCTCGCTACGCTCGTCGCTCAGGATGACAGCGCGAATTTTGCTTCGAACTTTGGAGAACAAAAGGAGACACCGATGAACCGTCGAGACTTTTCCGCGCTTTTGCCCTTGCTTGCCGCTGCTTCTGCTCTCGCGCCTGAAGCCGAGGGGCAGGCGCCTGCTGCTCCGGCCGCTGCTTCCCCACAACAGCCTGCGACGCCAACGCAGTTGCCCACACTCGTCTCCGGCCGCTATCCGCAGATTGAGCCGGCGAATCCGCATCCGGTGCCGCGCATGTCGAAGCGATTCCTAATGGGCATGCTGCCCGACAATATTCGCCTGGAGGCGCACTTTACTCGTCTTGCGCCGGGCTGTCCGCCCGAGGCCATCGGCACGCACAAACACACTGAGATCTGGCTCATCCACGAGGGCACGGCGCGGCTGATGACGGCCGGCGTGACGCGCGATCTCGTGGCTGGAGACATGGGTGTTTGCATCGCGGGCGACCAGCACACCGTATACAACGCCAGCCAGACGGAGCCGGCGTCGTATTTCGTGATAACGGTGGGGCCGCCGGAGTAAGAGAAGCAGGTTTCAGGTGTCAGGTTTCAGGTGCCAGGAATCCAAGACCTGCCCGGAAAACGCGTTGAGTGTGAGTCACGCGGTCACCAGATGTTCAGCGGCGTGTCTCTTCATCGAGACTAGCTCCAGGGCTGACTCGGCGATGTGTTCGGCGCTCAACTCGAACACTTTTACCAGCTCCCACGGTGCGCCGGACTCGCCGAAGCGGTCTTTGACTCCGATGGCACGCGCGATAACCGGGACCCCGTAAAGCGTGGGATTCGTAGCCAGGATCAGACTCACGCGTCCAGCGAGAGCGCCGATCTGATGCTCTTCCGCGGTGATCACGATGCCCGTTTCGCGCGCCGCGCGCACGGCCGCCTCCGCATCGATGGGCTTGAGCGTGTGCAGATTCAGGACGCGCGTCTCGAGACCGAACTCCTGCTTCAGAATCCACGCCGCGCGCATCGCCTCGGGCACCATGGGTCCGCAGGCGACGATGCTCAGATCCTCGCCTTCATCGGCGTAGTCTTCGGCGAGGCGCGTCTCGAAAGCGTCGACGAAATCAACTTTTTCGGCACGCAGGCGAATCACATTCGCTTTCCCGAAAACGAAGGGCGTGGTTTCGCTGGTGACGATCGGCGTAGCTTCGCGCGCGAAGCGGATGTACTTAGGCCCCACGTGTTCGAGCAGCAGATGCTGCGTGGCCTTGCGCGTCTCGATCGCGTCGCAGGGTACAACCACGGTCATATTGGGCAAGCCCAGCATGGCGAAGAGATCTTCGAGCGCCTGGTGCGTGGCGCCGTCCGCGCCCACGGAGACACCGGCGTGCGCGCCCGCCACCAGCACGTTGAGATTGGAGTAGCAGATGGAAACGCGAACCTGGTCGAGGTTGCGCGCCGCGGAAAATGTGGCATAGGAACCGAGCACGGGCAACTTGCCCTCGCGCGCCAGGCCCGCGGCGGCAGCGGTGGCCGACTGCTCCGCGATACCCATCGAGATCCAGCGCCGCGCGCGCTCGGGCTGGCCGGCGTAGAAATCCGCAATCGTGATGGAGCCGGAGATGTCGAGACCGATGCAAACGATGCGCTCATCGCCTCCGCATTCGGCAAGCGCGCGACCAAAGCCTTTGCGCGTGGGCTCCATCGCAACGTGCATGGAGTCGCTTTGCGCCGCATCGCGCGCATTCCACCAAAAGTCGCATGAGTAGCGCGGCACGTGCGCTTCGAGAGCTTGTGAGGCTTCGGCTTGCCAGTGCTTCGCTTTGGCGAGCAAATCGTCAACAGGAATGCGCCCTGCGAGACCGAGATCCGCGAGTGCCGCCGTCAGTTCTTCTCGATTGGGCGCCTTGCCGTGCCAGCCCGGCTGGTTTTCCATGAAGCTCACGCCTTTGCCTTTCACGGTGTCGGCGAGAATCATGACGGGCTTGCCGGTCACGGCGCGCGCCTGCTCGAAAGCGTCGACAATCTGGCTCATGTCGTGGCCGTCAATGCGCAACACCTCCCAGCCAAAGGCTGCATACTTGGCAGCGAGCGGCTCGACTTGCATCACGTCTTTCACCCAGCCGTCGATCTGCAGGCGGTTGCAGTCGATGACGGCGATGATGTTGTCGAGATGAAAATGGCCAGCCTCCATGGCCGCTTCCCACACCTGTCCCTCCTGCTGTTCGCCGTCGCCCATGAGGCAGAAGATCTTGTGCGTCTTGCTGTCGATGCGCGCGGCCAGCGCCATGCCCACCGCGACGCTCAAGCCCTGGCCGAGCGAGCCGGAAGAAACCTCGATGCCCGGCAGCTTGAGCCAGTGGGGATGCCCCTGAAATGGCGAGCCGAGTTTGCGCAGGGTGACGATGTCGTCGAGCGGGCAGAAACCGGCGATGCCGAGCGACACATAGAGCGCCGGCGCCTTGTGGCCCGCCGACCAGAGAATGCGGTCGCGATCTGGCCAGTCAGGATTCTTGGGATCGTGCTCGGCGATGCGCAGATAGAGCGCCGCAGCAATGTCCATGATGGAGAGCGTGCCGCCGGCGTGGCCCGAGCCCGCTGCGCACAACGCGACCAGATTGTAGCCGCGCATGAGTTGCGCCGCGTCGCGCAGTTCGTCGATGGAATATTCCTTGGTGACCTGGCCGGTCTTTGCATCTCGAAGCGACATTGTGGGTCTCCTTTGCGTCGGCCTTCAATGCGGGGGTCAGGAGACCTCCGCTACAGCCGGTCTCCACCCCAAGAAACAAAGACCGTCTCTTGGGGACCCCGGTCTGGAGACCGGCGCTACTCCGTCACACGTGCGCACTCACCCACGCGTCGATGCGCTTGAGCGCTTCCATCAGATTCTCCATGGAATTGGCGACGCTGAAGCGCAAATAGCCCTCGCCATAGGAGCCGAACGCGGTGCCGGAAAGCGCGGCCACGCCAGCCTCTTCGAGCAGCGCATCGGCCAGGGGCTTCGAGGCCCATCCCGTGCCCGTGATGTTGGCGAAAACATAAAATGCGCCCTTGGGCACGCACACGCTGAAGCCGCGGATGCAGTTGAGGCCCGCGACAAAGGCCCGGCTGCGCCGCTCGAATTCCAGACGCATCGTATCCACGGCGCTCTGATCGCCATTGAGCGCGGCCAACGCTGCACGTTGCGTAAAACTGGCCGTGCAGGAATTGGAGTTGGTCATCAAGCGCGAGATCTGGGCTGCCAGGTCGGCGCGCATCACTCCGTAGCCGATGCGCCAGCCGGTCATGGCATAGGTTTTCGAAAAGCCATCGAGTAGAATGGTGCGCTCCTGCATTCCCGGAACGCTCATGATCGAGAACGGCGTGCCTTCAAACTGCAGGCGGCTGTAAATCTCGTCGGCCAGCACCAGGATGTTGCGATCGCCGATGGCCGCTGCGGCGCGCTCGATGTCGTCGCGCGCCAGCACGCCGCCTGTCGGGTTCTGTGGCGAGTTGAGAATGATGAGCTTGGTCGAGGGCGTGATCAGGCTTGCCATCTCGTCCACGTCCATGGCGAAATCGCGTTCTTCGCGCAGCGGAATCGGGATGGGCGTGCCTCCGGCGTAGCGAATCATCGACTCGTAGATGGGAAAACCGGGATTGGGATAGATCACCTCGTCGCCCTCATCGACGAGCGCAAGCATGACGTAAAACATGATGGGCTTGCCGCCGGGAACCACGACCACTTCTTCGGGCTCGACCGGGACGCCGCGCGTGCGGCTGACGTAGTTTGCGATAGCTTCTCGCAGTTCGGGCAGCCCCGCCGAGGGGCCGTAGTGCGTATAGCCGCCACGCAGCGCATCCACGGCTGCTTCCACAATGTGCGGCGGAGTCGAGAAGTCCGGCTCGCCGATCTCCAGATGCACGATGTTCCTGCCCGTGCGTTCCAGCGCCTTGGCCTTGCTTAGAACCTCAAAGGCCGTTTCCGTGCCCAGCCGCGCCATGCGCCGCGACAATATCAGTTCGTGCTGCACTAGTTGCGTTGCCATTGCGTTGCTCCAAAACTCTGCCCCGTCCGGTACTGTCCACGCCTGCGCAGAAGTTGGCCGGCTCTCAGGCAGGAGGGGATTATACCCCGGCTCAAAATCACAAAATGTGATGGCCGTCTCTCTGGCTTCCCACCCCGGTCCCCAAGTGCGAGGGACCGGGGGCACCCCAATTCTGTGGAAGAACCGGCTTGCGGGACCGGAACCTGCTTTGCACAGCCGCCAGCAGAGCGAGAACGGTAGAATGTCCGAAGCGCAGCAACGGACTCAAGGAATGACATACTACGACCAGGTTGCAGAAGCAGCCGCATTTGTGCGCATAAGGCTGGGTGCACTCGCGCCACGGGTGGGCATGGTGCTGGGTTCCGGGCTGGGCGCGGCGGCCGATGCAGTTGCCGATCCGGTCATCGTTCCCTACCAGGAGATCCCCCATTTTCCGCAATCGACCGTGGAGGGACATTCAGGACGGCTGTTGGCGGGGTTGCTGGGCGGCGCTCCAGTGATCGTGATGCAGGGGCGCGTGCATTCTTACGAGGGCTACACGCCGCGTGAGGTCACGTTTCCCATGCGCGTGCTGGGCACGCTGGGTGTGCGCGCCGTGGTGCTCACCAATGCTGCCGGCGGTATTTTGGCGGGCTACCATGTGGGCCAACTGGTGGCGCTGGCCGATCACATCAATATGATGGGCTGGAATCCGCTGACCGGGCCGAACGAGCCGCGCTTCGCCGTAAAGCCGGGCGCGGGACTGCGTTTTTTCGACATGACCGAGGCCTACAGCAAGGCGTTGCGGGCTCTGGCCGCGGAGGCGGCGGACGAGATGCGAGCTGCTGGCGCGGAGGGATTCACGCTGGAGGAGGGCGTGTATCTGGCCACGCCGGGCCCGAGCTTTGAGACGCCTGCGGAGATTCGCGCCTTCCGCACCCTGGGCGCAACGCTGGTGGGCATGTCGACCGTGCCGGAGACCATTGTGGCGCGGCACATGGGAATTGAAGTGCTGGGCATCTCCTGCGTCACTAACCTGGCCGCGGGACTGGGCGCGACCCCGCTGAGCCACCTGGAAGTGCAGGAGACCGGGCGCATGGTGGAGCGGCGGCTGGCCGCGTTGCTCGGGCGCCTGGCGCCGAGAATTGCCGCGAAGGTAGAACCAGACCCGCGAGTCGCCCTGTGAGCCCGCCTGTGAGCGCCCGAGTCGCAAGCGAAATCGCCGCGCAGATTCCGCGGCTGCCCTTTCCGCCCACGGTGCTGGGCGTTGCCGGCTGCTCCGGCTCGGGCAAAACCACCCTGGCCAACGAAATGGCCCGCATGCTGCGCGGCCTCCGCTTCCATCTCGACGACTATTATCTCGATCTCGGCCACATGCCGCTCGAAGAGCGCGTCCAGCAGAACTTCGACGACCCGTCGATGATTGAGATTCCGCTGCTGGCCGAGCACATTGCCGCATTGGCGCGCGGCGAAACGATCGACCGTCCCTGTTACGATTTCGGAACCTACACCAGGATGCCTGGCCGCACGGAGCGTGTGACATCGGGCCCTTTTTTGATCATCGAAGGCATTTTTGCGCTGCACTTCAAAGAGCTGCTGCCCCTGTACCAGTTGAGCATTTACGTGGATACGCCGGACGCGTTGTGTTTCGAGCGGCGGCTGAAGCGCGATTTGGACGAGCGCGGACGCAGCGAGGAGTCGGTGCGCTATCAGTGGGAGAAACGCGTGCGGCCGTCGAGTAATGAGTTTGTGCGACCCTCGGCGGCAAATGCCGATCTCGTGATCGAAGGCTCCGACGCGCTGGACTGGAAGGTGGAACGCGTAATGTCGGAGATGCGGAAGCGCAATTTGCTAACAGGGGCAGCGTAGCTGCACGCCGGTTCTCGCTTTACAAATCCCCTTACGAAGTGGTATAAGAGTTATACCAGTGCGGTTTGACTTCGATCCACGGAAGAGTCAACTATTGAGGGAAAACCCGCGGCGGGGCATTGGCTTTGAAGAAGCCCGGGAGATCTTCAATCGCCCCTACTACTTTGATCGACGATCCGATGTGCCCGAACAATACCGCGCGATTGGGTGGGTAGGTCAGCGTTTATATTCGCTCGTATTTGAAATACGGGAGG
Organism: Occallatibacter sp.; assembly: GCA_031296305.1. Taxonomy (GTDB): domain Bacteria; phylum Acidobacteriota; class Terriglobia; order Terriglobales; family Acidobacteriaceae; genus Telmatobacter. The sequence continues at coordinate 17,395 of JARLFZ010000072.1, forward strand.
ACAAGGAAGGCGAGATTTACCACCTGGTTACGCTTTGGAAATCTACCCGTGAAGAAGAGGAACTCTATGCCGAAAACACTTGAATCCCCCAAGCTGCTAACCGCCGATGAGATCGCGGAGCTGGCCGATAGAGGCGAGAATGTCTCACGCTTTTTCACCGGAAAAGGCAAGATGATGCCGCCCATTCAGCGCGTGAATGTGGACTTTACAGCCCCGATGCTGAACGAATTGGACGACGAGGCGCGCGCGTTGAATATCAGCCGCCAGGCGGTGATTAAAACGCTGCTGCGGCAGGCGTTGGATCGTCAGCGTTTAGCGCGGAGAGCGCGGTAACCCACTACTTCGCCGTCAGCGCCGCCACCGGCACCAGCATATCTTCCTTGCGCATCACGAGATTCGTAGCATTGAGCGTGGCCAGCTCGAAACCGTGGCCGTGCGTGATGGCGTCTGTCGGGCAGGCTTCGACGCAATAACCGCAAAAGATGCAGCGGTTGTAATCGATGTTGTAGACCTTGGCGTAGCGCTCCGACGAGGAGATGCGAACTTCGGTGGTGTTATCGGCGGCTTCAATATAAATGCAGTTTGCTGGGCAGGCCGCGGCGCATAGAAAACACGCCACGCACTTTTCCAGGCCGTTCTCGTCGCGCTGCAACTCGTGCGCGCCACGGTAGCGCGACTCGAGAACCGCTCCGCGCAAGGGGCCAGGGCCGTCAGGATAATTTTCCACCTCGGTGGGCGCGAACGCCTCGCGGCCGGTGATGCTCATGCCCTTGGCGATGGCGGCGATGTTGCGCACAATCGACATGCGTTCAGTATACGATGGAGGCGGAGAGGTTCAATCAATGCGGTCAGCCATCAACGTCGCTATGTTTCTTTGCCTGCTGGGAGTTACGGCGGTCCCGGCACAAACCCAAAACTCCCAGCCGGCGGATCCGATGAAGGGCATGGACATGGGCACGCCCGCAGGCTCAGGCCAGCCCGCCACTTCAGGCAAGCCTATGGACATGAGCCAATGCAAGATGATGATGGACTCGAACGGCGGCAAGCCGATGGCGATGGGAAATGGCTCCGGCATGAACATGTGTCAGTGCATGATGATGATGCACGGCGCGATGCACCACGGCGACACCTCGCCGATCCCGCCTGGGACGCTGAGGGCGAGTTTCGGCGAGCAGAGCAAAGACTGGACTGCGGCCACGCTGGCGGCTCTGCCGCACGTGACGGTCACCGTCCACAACGAGCACACCAAGGCTGACGAGATTTATTCTGGTGTGCCTTTGATCGCGTTGCTTGCGCCCATGGGCGTGAGCGAACATCCGCGCGGCAAGGATCTGCGGCTCTACGTTGTGGCCGAGGGGTCCGATGGCTACGAAGCAGTGTACGCGAGCGGCGAGATCACCCCGGAGGTGAGCAGTTCCACGGTCATCGTGGCCGACACCGAAAACGGCAAGGCCCTCGCGGGCGACGGACCACTCAAGTTAATTGCTACGGGAGAAAAGCGCCCGGCGCGATGGGTGCGCAGTCTGGTTGCGATCAAGGTGTTTGCAGCCGAGTGATGTAAGACAGTGGTTAGTGGTTAGTGTTTAGCGGACCGGCATCTGGAATCACCCATACAAAAAACGGGCCGCACGTCCGATCAATGGAGCGTGCGGCCCTTGGTGTCTTTACGATCCGTGCAGCTTCTTAGCGATGGCCACCGGAGCGGCCTCCGCCGCCACCGCTGCGCTGCTGCGGCTGGACGTGGGGGTCGGCATGCAGGGGACGTGACTCCGATGTGGTGGCCGGCCTGTTGTTATTGGGCGCCGCATACTGCCCGCGCTGCGTGCTGTAGTTCTGCTCGTGCTGCATCTGCGTATTCATGCGCGGAGCGGTGGGCTCGCGGTACGCATTCCCTTCCGACGGCCGCGGTTGCGCCTGCACGCCGTTCGGTCCGCCACGATAGCTGGGGCGACCGCCGTTATTGTCGCGAGCGTTATTGCCGCGGTCATTGCTGTTGTTGCCGCGTTGATTGTTGTTGCCGCGGTCGTTGTTGTTGAAGCGTTCATTGTTGTTGCCGCGCTGATTGTTGTTGCCTCTGAAATTCTCGTTGACGCGAACATTGGCACGATAGCTGTACACGTTATGCACACTGCGTACGTTGATGTTGTTGTAGACGCGGTTATAGAAGAAGTGGCCGCGATTCCAGTAGCCGCCCTCATAACCGAATCCAACGTAGCCAAAGCCGTAGTTGATGCCGCCATACCAACCAATGTGCATGCCCCAGTGGCCGGGGTACCACATGTAGCGGCCGCTGTAGAAGCCCCAATAACCGGGGGTCCAGAGGCCGCCGGCATACGGAGGCTCGACCCACACGCCGGGGACCCAGTAATAGCCGTAAGCACCGTAGGCCCAGTAGCCGGGAGTCCAGATGTATCCATCGTCCGGCGGGGGCGGCTGGACGTAATCGGGCAGCGGTGGCGGAGGCTGAGTGGCCTCCTCTGTGGGCTGCTCGGCGTAGTTGGAATCGTCAGGATTCTGGCCGTCGGGCGGTGGAGCTTCCGTGGTGTAGGACGGCCCGGAGGGCGCCATATTGGCGGCTGCGGGATCGGGTCCCTGGTCAGGAGGGGGCGCCTGGTCCTGCCCGATCGCTTTCGAACCTGACAAATAGAGAATGGCCGCGAGGGCCAGTGGGAAACAAATTGCAAGTCGAGAATTGTTTTTCATCTCAACCTCCATTCGATCACTTATTGAAACACAATGGACGGTAAAGAAGTCTCGGAGTTTGACGAAAATATTCACCAAACGGTTAATGGGTTACGCTGCCGCCCAACGGCGGGCCGTGGCTCTTGGGCGGCGGAGTGAAAGCCGCCCCTTGAGGTGACATCCGCGGAATCTGCCGCGGATGCCCTACGAGACGTGACTACTTGGGCTTGTCGTCCTGGTGTTGCGGAGCCTCCTGGTGTTGTGGCTGTGGCGGAGCTGCCTGGTGCTGCTGTGGCGCGGCCTGGTGCTGTTGCGGTTGTGGCGCCGCCTGGTGCTGTTGTTGCGGTTGCGGTGCCGCCTGACGTTGCTGTTGTGGTTGCGGTGTTGCCTGGCGTTGTTGTTGCGGTTGCGGTGTTGCCTGGCGCTGTTGTTGCGGCTGCGGTGTTGCCTGGCGTTGTTGTTGCGGCTGCGGTGTTGCCTGGCGCTCTTGCGGTTGCGGAATCGCCTGGCGTTGCGGCGGTTGCGGATTCATCTGGCGCTCTTGCGGTTGCGGAGTCGCCTGACGTTGTTGCGGTTGCGGAGTAAACTGCCGCTGTTCCGGATTCACCTGGCGCACTTGCGGTTGCGGATTCGCCTGACGTTGTTGCTGTTGCTGCTGCGGATTC
>JARLFZ010000073.1 GCA_031296305.1 Occallatibacter sp.
GCCAGCATGCTTTGTCCCAAGTGCCAATCTGCCGCTCTTACCTTGGTTCCGGCAGAAGTACGGCTTTTCCGTAATAGTCCCCGCACGTTAAGTCACCCTCCCATGACACCCTCCCCCGACATCCGTGTTTGCCTGGATTGCGGCTGGTCGGAGTTCGTAATTCCCCGAGCCTGGCTGTCCGCGGGCTGGCTCCGCTCGCTGCGTCCGCAACCCGCCGTCGCCGAAACGGGTGTCGCAACGCTGGGTGTGCCAAGCGCGTTCATGTAGAGTGATCGCAATTTGTTCAAGTGGCCCCAATAGGGCGTGACGTCCGGCGCGTGAATGCAGCGCCGGCGCGTCACCGTTGCTGATGCGGAAGAAAAGGCCCCCAGCCGAAGCTGGAGGCCTTTTGCTTTTGCTGCTGGTCAGGCGCCGAGGCCGGACTTCTTGTTCCCTTGTTCCCTCGGTCCCTCGTTCCCTGTCTTTAGTACATGCCGTCCATGCCGCCACCGTGCCCGCCGCCGGCTGGAGCAGCCTTAGGCTCGGGAATCTCAACCACCAGAGCCTCGGTGGTCAAGAGCAGCGCCGCGATCGAAGCCGCGTTTTGCAGCGCCGTCCGCGTCACCTTGGTGGGATCGATGACGCCGGCCTTCACCAGGTCCTCGAACTTGCTGGTCAGCGCGTTGTAGCCGAAATGAGCTTCCTTCGACTCCAGCACCTTAGCCACAACCACCGCGCCCTCTTCGCCGGCATTGGCGACGATTTGGCGCAGCGGCTCTTCGAGCGAACGAAGCACAATCTGTGCGCCGGTCTTCTCGTCGCCTTCGAGTGTCGCGATCAGCTTCTCCACTGCGGGAACGCAGCGGACAAGAGCGACGCCGCCGCCGGGGACGATGCCCTCTTCGACAGCCGCACGGGTCGCGTGCAACGCATCCTCCACACGAGCCTTCTTCTCTTTCAGCTCGGTCTCAGTGGCCGCGCCCACCTTGATGATGGCAACGCCGCCCACCAGCTTGGCCAGCCGCTCCTGCAGCTTTTCCTTGTCGTAGTCGGAGGTGGTCTTTTCAATCTGCGACCTGATCTCCTTCACACGGCCTTCGATGTCGCTGGCCTTGCCTGCGCCGTCGACGATCGTGGTGTTGTCCTTGTCGATGGTGATGCGCTTGGCCTTGCCCAGGTCCTCGAGCTTCACGCCTTCCAGCTTGATGCCCAGATCCTCAGTGATGGCCTTGCCGCCCGTCAGTATCGCAATGTCGCCCAGAATCGCCTTGCGGCGATCGCCGAAGCCGGGAGCCTTGACGGCCGCGACGTTCAGCGTGCCACGCAGCTTGTTCACCACCAGGGTCGCCAGGGCCTCGCCCTCAACGTCCTCGGCAATGATCAAGAGCGGCTTGCCGCCGCGCGCTACCTGTTCGAGCAGAGGTAGAAGATCCTTCATGGCGCTGATCTTCTTTTCGTAGATCAGGACGTAGGGGTCTTCGAGAATCACTTCCAGCCGCTCGGCGTCGGTTACGAAGTAAGGGCTCAGATATCCGCGGTCAAACTGCATGCCGTCCACGGTCTCGAGGCCGGTGTGCATGGTCTTCGACTCTTCGATGGTGATGACGCCGTCCTTGCCGACCACCTTCACCGCCTCAGCGATGATGGCGCCGATCTCTTCGTCGCCGTTGGCTGAGATGGTGCCCACCTGGGCTACCGATCCCTCGTTCACCGGCTTCGACAGCTTGCTCAGCGCGCCATCCTGATTCCACTTGCCATCCTTGTCGCGCGTGCCGTTGATCACGTTCACGGCCTTCTCGATGCCGCGCTTGAGGGCGGTCGGGTTGGCTCCCGCAGCCACTGTCTTCACGCCTTCGCGGAAGATAGACTGCGCCAGAACCGTCGCCGTCGTGGTACCGTCGCCGGCCACGTCCGAGGTCTTTGAAGCCACCTCACGCACCAGCTGCGCGCCCACGTTCTCCATGGGGTCCTTCAACTCGATTTCCTTGGCCACCGTCACGCCGTCCTTGGTGATGGTGGGCGAACCAAACTTCTTCTCGATTACAACGTTCCGGCCCTTGGGCCCGAGCGTCGCCTTCACAGCGTCTGCCAGCGTGTTCACGCCGCGCAGAATCGCCTGACGGGAATCCTCACCGTGCAGAATTTGCTTTGCCATTGTCTAAACTCTCCTAATCAGGTTTCAAAATCTCAAATCAACTGTGAGACCGGCCTCGCTGCACTCGTGCCGCATCAGCAATTCTCAGCTGGCGCGCGCAAGCGCGGTCCGCCCGTCCGGCCAGGACTACTTCTTCAAAATGCCGAGAACTTCTTCCTCGCGCATGATCAGAAAATCTTCGCCATCGATCTTGATCTCGGTGCCGGAGTACTTGCCGAAGAGCACTCGGTCCCCCGCCTTCACGTCCAGCGGAAATACCTTGCCTTCGTCGTTCGACTTGCCCTTGCCCACGGAGATCACTTGACCCTCCTGGGGTTTTTCCTTGGCGCTGTCGGGGATGATGATGCCCCCGCGGACGGTTTCGCCCTCTTCCACCCGGCGCACCAAAATACGATCATGGAGCGGAGTGAACACGGTCGTTACGGATGTTGCTGCCATTGCTTCGCTTCTCCTCCCCGCACAGCCGGACGCTGCCTGCCACGCGGGCTTTGTTGATGAAAAACAAGACTTTGTGAGTTTGCGGAATGCGATCCGCCCTGACAACCAGCGGCACAGTTCAGCACTTCTGCCGGTAGGCTGCTAGCACTCTCACCTTCCAATTGCTAACGATATGAGCCGCAGGCGACTTTGTCAAGAGGAGTTGAGTTAATATTTGAGTGACTTTCACTCATATAGTATGCCTCCGCCAACAGCATGTGCGATTCAACGCCTGCGCAGCCATTCCACGACCACAATCGCCTCATTTAAAAGGAAAAGAGTTCCGAAGATGGTCTTATTGTGCACGGCCAGCCACTTCGGCATATAAATATCGAAGTTCGGCGACCGGTCGGCTGTGTATTTGGCTGCCAGATCCGTCATTGGGCATCGCCACCCATTTGCCAGGAGTACGCCACATTCGACGAGGATGAGGACGGAGAGAATCGCCGCCCAGCCAAAAGCGCCTTGCACGGCCAGAAATGGCAGCGCTACAATGGCTGCCGCAAAGAATGCCCAAACCACGGTGTGCAGCACCTTGATTGCGGTCAGCATCCCGGTTACGTCCTCACTTGCCTTCCCCATGACGGCTTGCGCCGTCCGCCAGCACTTTTGCCGAGGCCTGCTCAGGCAAAGTGTAACCGATTCGAGGCTTCCCGCTTCGCCCCAAACCTTGGAACGCGATAAAATGTGAGCATGTTCCAACGTTCGAATCTTTGGATGATCGCTCTCGTGGCCGGTGTCGGCCTTTCTGCTTGTTCGCTCGCTCTCTTTGCCCAGGATGACAGTCACCGCGGGCGCAAGTACAAGGCGCCGCCGCCCTCGGCGCATATTGAAGTCACGGTGCTGAAGGACTTCAACGGCAAGCCCGTCACCAATGCTCATGTCATCTTCCATCCCACCGAAGGTGATAGGGACAAGGGATCACTTGAGCTGAAGACGAACGAGGATGGCAAGGCCGTCATCGACGTGATTCCGATCGGCGACACGGTAACGCTGCAAGTGATTGCCGACGGCTACCAGACCTACGGCCAGAGCTACAAGATCGACAAGCCGGAGATGACGATGGAGGTACGCATGAAGCGGCCGGGAGGCCAGTACACCATCTACAAGAACAACGGCTCCAGTTCGGGGAGCGGCAGCGGTTCCGGCGGTTCATCGAGTTCTTCGCCCAACGCAACTCCGCCTCCCTCCGGCGACAAATCCTCCGGCTCTGACGGACAGTCGAACACAAACCCGCCGCCACCACCGCCCAAGTAAATCGCCCGGCCAGCACTGCTGATCTGCCGGTTTCCAGCCTTATCAGCTTGCTGGCTCTCGGCCCGCTCCCTTGCTCCCTTGCTCCCTCGCTCCCTTGCGCCCTTCCGTCCTCGCTCCCTCACGATGCGTACGTCTAAACTGATCCTGTGCTACTCACCGAACCACTCGCTGGCAAAACCGCCTTCGTAACCGGAGGCGCGCGACGCATCGGCCGCGCCATTGCCCTCACGCTGGCGCAGGCCGGAGCCGATGTCGCAATCTCCTACCGCACCTCGCATGCTGAAGCTGCGCACACTGCGGCCGAAATCCGCGCGCACGGCCGCCGCGCAGTCGTGATCGAATGCGATGTCCGTTCCGAGCCTTCTGTTCGCGCCGCCGCCGCCACCGTCATTGCGGAATTCGGCGGACTCGACCTGCTGGTGAACAACGCCGCCGTTTTCGCTTCAGCGGCACTGGAGAGCCTTACGCTCGAGCAGTGGGACGCGGTCTTCGAGACCAACGCCCGCGGCCCGTTTCTGGTTACCCGCGAAGCTCTGCCGCATCTTCGCGCCGCGCGCGGCCGCATCGTCAACATTGGCTCTCTCGGCGGCTTGCATCCCTGGGCCGGCCACGCCCACTATTGTTCCTCCAAGGCTGCCCTGCACATGCTCACGCAAACCATGGCCAAGGCCTTCGCGCCCGAGGTCAGCGTTAATTGCGTGGCTCCCGGATGGATTGCCTTTCCCGAAGCAGGCACCAATTCCGATGCGCTGGAAGCGCCGTTCTCACAGGCTCCCGACCGCGGCCAATCTGCGCGCTTCGCCGCTAAAACACCCATGGGCCGCAATGGTTCAGCCGCCGATGTCGCTCAAGCCGTGCTGTTTTTCGCTACGGGCCCGCACTTTATCACCGGCCAGGTTCTTGCCGTGGATGGCGGGCTGGGGCTGTAAGGCAACTGCTCAAACGAGCAATCTGCTGCATCAACAGACGAGGAACAAGCCGCCTCAGCACTATTGCCATGGTGACTTGCACGGTTTGTAATTGTCTGTATATTCCCGTTCGGCTGGAGTGAGGAAATGCATCTGATAATGAGCCGGCCCCTTGGGACACTCGCTCGGAGGCGTGGTGAACTTTCTTAGGTAGTCCCGGGTCTCTCTGAAGTCCCTAAGGTCGGGCGAACCACATCCAGCCTTTTTCGCGGCTAATATATCCGACATTCGTTCCTGGCCTTCGCTGTCCAGCTTGGGGATTACCTTGATGTCATCCTCCCGGACGCCGCAGCCACTGAGGAACTTGACATCGTCTGTGCTCAGCGTGAGCGTTGGCTGGCTTTGCATCGCGGGGCTCCACAGAAGGATCGAGGAGAGAACCAGATAAGGACTATGCTTCATACAGCGTGGTCTCCTTTCCGCTCTGGATTCAAGGCGGCTGTCCTGTCCGGCCGACAGTACCAACTGACGCCCTAAGCGGGACTGTACTTTGATCTGGGCTGGAATTATACATCCGGGCGTGCCCGCCGGGTCTGTCTTTCGCATTAGCTTCCATCGCGAGTGCGAAGCACCTTAACCCGCGCTCGATGTTCAGCGCTCTACCGGCCGAACAGCCGGCTCCAGAATCCCCGCGGGCGCGTCTCCCCTGCCTCTGCTTCTTCTGTAGCGTCCTTCGGCGCGCGTGCGCGCCACTGCTCCGTCTCCGGCGCGCCAACAAACCGCAAGGCCTCGTGCTCCCACAGCCCTTTGGGCGTGGGCTGTTCAGGCCACGCGCCACCGTCCACGGCCACCTGGGGATTGGTCACAAACAGCCGCCGCGCAGTTTCCTTGCCGGATCGCTTCGCCACGTAATCATATGCTTGCTTCAAATGCGGCGGGCGCTTGATCGGATGGTGCGCATCGGTGGCCACAAAATGAATCCAGTTCCGCTCCAGCAACTCGTTGGCTAACGCCTCTTCCCGTTTGCCAAATCGTCCGTAGAGCGATCCTGCCGTTACCTGGATCAGGCAACCTGCGCGCATCCACTCGCCCACCAGATCCGGCTTGTGCAACACCGCGGGATACCGCTCCGGATGCGTGATGATCAGCGTATATCCGGCCGATTGCAGCCGGAATAGCGACTCCGACAGGCTCAGCGGATTCACGAAGTTGGGGAACTCAAGGAGCAGGTAGCCTTTCCCGTCGATCGAGTAACGGAGTGGATGCGAGACCGCATCCAGAATGTTGTCTGCCATCAGTTGGAAGTCGCAAGCCAGGCTCAGCTCTACGATGCCTGTCAGCCGCTCGCGCAACTCGGCAAAGCGCTCCTCAATAAGCGAAGCTTCGTAGGGAAACATGCCGCTCGAGTGCGGTGTGCAAACGATCCGAGTCACTCCCTCGTCGGCTGCTTCCTGCGCCATCTGGAGCGAACTCTCTAAGTTCGCCGCCCCGTCGTCCACTCCGTAAATCAGATGATGATGAATATCGATCATTGCTGTGTCAGGTTTCAGGTGTCAGGCATCGGGATTTAATTGCTCACCGATCCCTGTGCACTATTCCCTACTCCCTACTCCCTGCACTTGCAGCATCGAGGTAAAGATTTCCCATCCATCCACCGAACCCAGCAGCGCCTCGCTCGATCGGTCGGGATGTGGCATCATCCCCAGCACATTGCGTCCTTCATTCAGAATGCCTGCAATGTTCGCGAGCGATCCATTGGGATTGGCCTCCGCCGTGATCTCGCCCATCGGCGTAGCGTAGCGGAACGCAATGCGATCCTCGCGCTCCAGCCGCTTCAGCTCCTCTGGCTCGCAATAGTAATTTCCTTCCATGTGGCCGATGGGAATCTCGAGCACATCGCCTTTCGTGAGCTGATTGGTAAATGGACTGTTCGTGGTTTCAACGCGCAGGTGCACAGGTTTGCAGATGTACTTGAGGCCCGCGTTGCGCATCAATGCGCCCGGCAGCAAACCCGACTCCGTAAGGATCTGGAAGCCGTTGCAAATTCCCAGCACCAGCCCGCCGCCCGCGGCAAACCGCTTCACCGCCTGCATCACCGGCGAAAAATGCGCAATGGCGCCGGTGCGAAGGTAATCGCCATAAGCAAACCCGCCCGGCACCAGCACCGCGTCCACGCCCTCAAGGTCCGCGCTGTCGTGCCAAAGAAAAGTAACTGGCTGGTGAGCAATTTCGGCAATCACGTTATAGGTGTCGTGGTCGCAGTTCGATCCGGGAAAAACCAGCACTCCGAATTTCATGTTTTTAGGGTATCAGCTTGGCGCATGCGGCGGTGAGAGTCGCGTGCGAACTTGTGCTGGAAGCCTCGAGTGATCGGGTACCCCGCTTTAGCTAGAAGGTGACGCGGCCGCGAGACCGCCTCCAATTCGTAGTTCACTTCGCCGGTTGCCGGATCGAAGCGAAGAAGGAATATCTCCTCACCCTGCTCGGCATGATGCAAAGTTGTGGAGTACAGGAAGCCAAATTGCGTCTCAGAATCAACTGTCTCCAGAATCTCGCTGAGATTCACTGACCAGAGGCCGAGCGCGTGAACTTCGACAGCAATGATTTGTCTGCATTCGATCGGCGCGGTGGTGTTCACGACTCGCACCCATCCAAGATCAAACATTTGCCAATTCGTGAAAGCGCGTTTCGCCGCGCTGAATACACTCTCTCCTGAGCCCAGGGACGACCGGCTTCGATCATGAGCGAAGGGCCCCAGATCATCATCGAGAAGTCCATCGGCAATGGTGAGGAACCAGGGGCTCGCAGAAGGATGTCCGCGTGCAATGCTTATCTGTTCATTGACTGCGTCTTCCGCGGGTTTACGAAGGGAGAACACCGAACCATTATCGAGCAATTGGAGCGCCGAGCGGGAATTGAACCCGCGAATACAGGTTTTGCAGACCCGCGCGTTAGCCACTTCGCCACCGGCGCTCTTCTACTCCGTCGCCAGCGAGGCCAGACCGGCGATCGGATGCATCACACAAATTTGTGAGTTGTGTGCTACGCCTTGAGTCGACAAGCGCCTTGCGAGGTTTGGGCGTCTTCGACGTTGCTGGCCTCGCGCAACTCGCGCACGGCCCATCCGGCGATGAGAATGCTGGGCGCGGCCGCGGGAGCGATAGCGGCGAGTTCGCCGAGCGTGGTGTGCACAATCTGCTGATCGGGTTGCGCAGCGCGTGAAACCACGGCGCAAGGCAGATCGGCCGGAAGCCCCTCGGCCAACCACTCGGCGGCCAGCAAGTTGAGGTCGCGGCCGGGCATGTATATTACGCGCGTGCCGGCTTCGAGCGCGGGCAATGCCTCGCGATTGTGCGATTGCGCGTGATGGCCGGTCGAGAAGATGACATGCGAGGCCCACTCGCGATCGGTGAGCGAGCGGCCCAGAGCCGCAGCCGCAGCAAAAGCAGCCGAGACGCCGGGAACTATTTCGTAAGGAATGCCGGCTTCGTTGAGCCCATCCATTTCTTCGGCGGCGCGGCCAAATAACAGCGGGTCGCCGCTCTTGAGGCGCACCACGCTGCGACCGGCGCGGGCGTGCTCGATCATCAACGCGTTGATCTCTTCCTGGGTAATGGTCTTCGTGCCGCAGCGCTTGCCGACATTCACAATTTCTGCCGCGGGTGCAGCGAGACCGAGAATCGCCTCCGGAACGAGATCGTCATGCAGAATCACATCCGCGGATTCAATAAGGCGGACAGCCTTCAACGTGAGCAGTTCGGGATCGCCCGGCCCGGCTCCGACCAGAGCCACATGGCCGGCGACGGCGCGCGCAGCTTCCCTTCCCGTCCGCGCCAATTGGCGCGTGGAGCACAAGGCAGAGTCGCAGATCTGGCGCTGCGCGAGCTCATGGAGGAGCAGGCGGCGTTCTTCACCGCGCGGATGCGATGAGAGAACTTCCCGGCGCAGTTCTCCGAGCTCGGCCAGCCAGGAACCAAGATCCTCGGGAAGCTGCTCGTCGATTTCGCGGCGCAGTCTTTGAGCAACAGCCGGGCTTTCGCCGGCCGTGGAGATGGCGATTTGCAACTCACCGCGGCTGACCACCGAGCCGAAGAAAAAGTCGCAATTGGGAATGTCATCGACGCTGTTGCAGGCGATGCCGCGCGCAACTGCCTCACGATAGACCGCAGCGTTAACTTCCGGCACATCGGTAGCTGCGATCACGATGAAGTTGCCGTCAAGATCAGAGGGTTGAAATTCACGCTTGATCCACTCGAGTTTGCCCTCAGCGGCAAGTTGGTTAACTTCATCCCGAGCCCGCGGCGCAATCACGCGCAGCCTGACGCCGGTCTTGAGCAGGCTGCCAATCTTTTCATGCGCAACCGTTCCCGCGCCCACCAGCAAACCGGGGCGGCCTTCGAGTTTCAGAAAGATCGGCAGTAACGTCATTTCAGTTCTCAGTTCGTGGTTCTTAGTGGTTAGTGATTACTGATTAGTGATTAGTGGTTAGTTCGTAGTTCACACCGGCGTGTCGTTTGCCGTTGTTTTCTATTCCCTATTCCCTACTCCCTATTCCCTGTCTTTCTCACTCCGCAACGGCGTGCGGCACACGGCCAGTGGGCACGTCGCGCTCCACCGGCTCCAGAAACTCGCCGGCAAGTTGCGCGCGCAGCTCATCGTTGCTGTGGCGCGCAAACCACGAGCGCAGACTCTCTTGCGATGCACGTCCGCCGAGGTAATTGCGCAGCAGCCGTTCAATAGCTTCGGGAACCAGCGTCGCGGGCGTGCGATAGCCCACCGGCCGCGCGATGCCCGCGTGCTCGCCCACGGCTCCGCCAAGGCAGAAGTAATATGCGTCGGCCAGTTTGCCCTCGTGCTTGATCTTCTTGCCCTCAAGGCCGATATCGGCGATCCAATGCTGGCCGCAGCCGTTGGGGCAACCGGTAACGTGGAGCTTGAGCTGCTGATCGAATTGCGGCAGCCGCTCCTCGAGCTCGTCGACCAACCAGCGCGTGAAGCCCTTGGTTTCGGTAATCGCCAGCTTGCAAAATTCGGTGCCAGTGCAGGCGATGGCGCCACGCCAGAAAGACGATGCTTCAACCTGCAGGCCGATCTGACCCAGCTCGCGCGCCAGCTCGCCGGTTTTGGCGTAGGGCACGTCGACGATGACGAGGTTCTGCGAGACCGTGGCGCGCAGCGACCCGCTGCCGAAGCGCTCGGCCAGATCGGCCACGGCCTCAAGCTGCTCGCCGCTCATGCGGCCACGCAGCACGGAAGCGCCCACGTAGGCCAGTCCCGTCTGGCGCTGCGGATGGATGCCCACATGGTCGCGCAAACTCTCGTCGGGAATCTCTTCGGGAACAGCAGGATCGAGTTTGAAACCGATGCGTCGGTTTAACTCATCGAGGAAGCTCTCCGCCGTCCAGCCTTCGCGCATGAAGAGGTACTTGAGGCGGGCGCGATCGCGGCTCTCGCGCAGCACCTGCTGATCGCGAAAGATCTCGGCGACTCCTTGCGCCACGCGCACCGCCTGGTCGGGGCAGACAAAAGCGTCGAGGCGCACGGCGATATGCGGCTCGTTCGACAGGCCGCCGCCCACGCGCAGCGAGTAGCCAACCTCGCCGTCGCGAACCACGGGCGTGAGACCGATGTCGTTGATCTCGGGATAGGTGCACCAGGAGGGGCAGCCGGTGGCCGAGATTTTGAACTTGCGCGGCAGGTTGTAGAACTCAGAATTCGCGGTCAGGTGATGCGCGATCTCGCGCGCAATGGGAGAGGCATCGATGAGCTCGTCAGCGGCCACGCCGGCCAGCGGGCAGCCGGTCACGTTGCGCACCACGTCGCCGCAGGCGCCCTTGGGCGAGAAGCCGATGGCGTCGAGCGCGTCAACCACCTCAGGCAGCGACTCAATGGTGAGCCAGTGCAACTGAAGGTTCTGGCGCACAGTAATATCGGCCAGATCGCGGGCGTATTTGCGCGTGATACCACCGATGGTGCGGAGCTGGCTGGCCGAAACGATGCCGTTGGGAATGCCAATGCGCATCATGAACCAGTCCGTGGCGAGGCCCTCGCCGCCCTTGCCGCCGGTAGCGCCCACGCCGTCGCCCTGCGTGTAAACGCCCCACCATTTGAAGTACGCCGATGCCCACTCGGGCACTACGCTGGAGCGTCCCTCGCGCGCGAACGCGCGAACCTCGTCAAAGGCCTCCCAGGGATTCTTTTCGCGCTTCAGGCGCTCCATGCGCTGGGCTTTGGTTTCCTTGTGTGGAATCTCGCTCATTGCCTTCCTTTGATTGTCGTTCGGGTCAAGATTGGCTGCAAAAACAGGATGCCCGCGCTAGCTTTTGGCTGTGCGCGGGCAGTTGGGAAGCCGGACTATATTTCTGGACTTCGGCCGAGGCTACCTATGCCACGCAAACAGCGTGCATCAAGCAGCAACAACAGGCCAAAACGTCCATGAAATGAATATAGACCGAAATGGTCCGATTTTGCAAGCCCTCATTTCTTCCCCGGAAGTATCTTCCGGGAGAGCCGGAGGCTTTATGGTTGGCGGCCCCTCAATGTGGCATGTGTAGTTGCTCCATGCCGAATGCGGCCAGCCCCCTGCAAATACCTGCAAGGCTTCAGGCGGCTTTACGACCACGATCGATAGCAATGGATTCGGCGCCGCGCGCCAGCTTGAAGCGCCCCATCAGTTGTTTCAGATCGTGAGCCAATTTGGAAACCTCTGTCGAAGTCGAGGCCAAATGCTTCACCGCGACCTCCGCTTCCCTCGCAATCCGCAGTGATGATCTTTTTCAACGCCGCGCCGGCCTTTGAGGTCTCGCTCAAGCCCAACTCCACTTCGTGGGTGCCGGCCTCCATCTCCGCCACCGCAATGGTGGTTTTCTGCTGCACCGTCTCGATGGTTCCGCCGATTTCCTTCGTAGCCTGCGTGGTGCGCTCCGCGAGGCGGCGCACTTCCACCGCCACCACGGCAAATCCGCGCCGTGTTCACCTGCGCGCCGCTTCAATTGCGGCGTTCAGCGCCAACAGGTTCGTCTGGCTTGCGGTGTCCTCGATCACAGCAATGATCTTGCCAATCTGGCCAGAGTGATTGCCCAGTTCGACCAGAAACTTGGCCTCCGATTCCTTGTATGCGAGCAACCGGGCGCGTTCGCCGATTAGCCAGTAAGTGGCAAGGACGGCCATTCCGCCTGCCGCTACGGCGATCAATAATCTGAACTTCGATCTCAGAGTCATAGGCACGGCTCATGCCCTTCAAAGTCCGGCAACACTCCTGTCATTGTGTACGGACACTCCGACTTCGTCCGGCTTCACATGGATTATCGGCGCGAAGGCAATTCGCACGGGGGGGCTGTCGTCCGCTTTATGCCGGTAACGGCAGGAAATTTGCAAAGATGGGGGAAGTGAGCGCTTCATGCCTGGCGGCAAGTCTATTGTGCCTGGTTCTGTGCCTCATCGCGCGACCGCAGCTCCGCGAGGATGCGCTGCTCGGCTTCCTGGGCGGCCTTGGATATGGCAGGCGAGAGATCCATGGAGATGGGCTGCTGGGGATCGATGGCGATGGCGTAGAGCACGACGTCCCGCGATCCGCCCTGCATGTAGAACGCATCGAGCAAATCCTTGACGCCGATGTCGTGCGCGGTGAGCGTGGGAGGGTAGTCCTTTGAGAAACGCGGGGTGGTGCGGGTCACGGTGCCGGGCAGATTCCCGTCGGCTGCGGCGTCGATAAGAATGATGTTGCCGGCATTCTCGAGCGGCTCCAGGAGGATAAAGCCGCCCGTCCCGCCGTCAAGACACTCCACGCCTGCAGGCAGGATGTGCTTTTCCAGCGCTCGTACCACGTGCACGCCAACGCCTTCATCGCCCATGATGACGTTGCCGAGGCCAAGCACGAGCGTCTTATTGGTGTTCATCAAGTCCTGAGTTTAATTCATGGAGAGAATAAGTCGGGGGTCTGCAGACCCCCGCTCGAGCCCGCCGGGAGATAGGAGGCGCAAGCTCCTGCCGGGCGTTGCGAATGCGGACCAACCGCACATTCTTACTTCTGCTTGTCTGCGTCTTTCGAGTCCAGCAGCTTGCACGCGGCAGCCATTTGCTCAGGGCTCTGACGGTCGAATTTCCATCCGCCTACGATCGAGGAAATCGTGCCGCGGCCTTCGATGTAGTCGTGATAGAAGCTGAGATAGATGTGAACGATGATGAACGTGACAAAGAACCACAGGAAGAGGTGGTGCCAGAAGCGCACGGCGAATTCACCGCCCATTAAAGGCACAATCCACTTGAACATGCGCGGCAGCCACGCATTGCTCATGCTGGAGTAAAGCGCGAAGCCAGTGATGGTCTGGAAGCAGAAAGCCAGGAACGTCAAGAAGTAGATGAACGCCGCCAGTGAGTTGTGCCCCGTCGAGATCTCGCCGTGCATCTTCACCTGCAGGACGTCGGTCTCGAGGACTTCGACAATCTCCTTTTGCTGCTTTTTGGTGATTGGGAAGAAGTTGTTCCACTTGGCGTACTTGTTGCCAACGAATCCCCAGTAAATGCGGGCGGCAAAGTTAAAGACGTACACGTACGCGGCGGCAAAGTGAATGAAGCGCACCCAGCCGAACCAGTACAACTGGTAGGCCTCGGGTGCGTATGCAGTGCGAAACGGATGCCCGATGAGGAACCCGGTCACGCATAGGAGGGTCAGCGCGATGGCGTTGATCCAGTGATATGCGCGAACCGGCATCTCCCATACGTACACGCGCCTATATTCCACCGGCGCGCCGCCGTTTAGCGTAAAGACGTCTTTGACACCAGTGCTCTGTGTGCTCATCGTGATTACTCGAAGGAAATCTGGTGAAGGTGCCGTCCCTGCGGATCGTAAAGATGCACGGCGCAGGCCAGACACGGGTCAAAGGAATGAATGGTGCGAATAATCTCAACGGGCTGCTCGAGATTCGCCACCGGTGTGCCGATCAGCGCTGCCTCGAAGGAGGAGTGCTGACTTTTGGCATCGCGCGGCGAGCCGTTCCAGGTAGTGGGCACGACGAGCTGGTAGTTGTCGATAGCGCCATTGTGAATCTTGATCCAATGCGCCAGTGCGCCGCGAGGAGCTTCAACCAGGCCCACGCCTTCCGCATCGGCGGGCCAGGACTTCGGCTCCCACTTCTCGCCGTTGAATGTGGAGACTTCGTTGATCTTCACGCGATCCATCAACTGGCCAAAGAACTCCTTAAGCCAGATCATGGCCAGCGCCGCGTCGATGCCGCGCGCCGCAGTGCGTCCCAAAGTGCTGAAGAGAGCGCCGACAGGTACGTTGAGCTTGCCCAGCACCATGCCCACTGTGTCCTTCACATCCGCGTGGCCGGCGGCATACGAAACCAGCAGACGGGCCAGCGGTCCCACTTCCATGGGGTTGTCTTTCCAGCGCGGAGTCTTGAGGAACGAGTATTTGTCAAAACCCTCGAGGCTCTCAAAAGGCGGCGTCGGTCCGGCGTACTTGATGTTGGTCTCGCCCGCCCAGGGGTGCAGACCGACATCGTTTCCGCCGTCGTAGGTGTACCAGGAGTGAGCAATGTATTCCTTGATCTCCTGCTGGTCCTTCGCATTGACAGGAAGCACGGTCGACAGGTCGCGGTTGAGCACCGCGCCGCGCGCGTACTTGAAGGCTTCTGGATGGTTGTATCCGTTGGTCGGAAATTCGCCGTAGCTGAGATAGTTGCTCAAGCCGCCGCCGTACTTCGCCCAGTCCTTGTAGAACGAGGCCACGGTCAGCAGGTCGGGAATGTACACCTCGTTGACGAACTCGTCGGCCTGACTGATGAGCTGCGATACCAGGTTGAGCCGCTCCATGTTGATCGCGGCAACCTCGTTGACGTTGATGGAGCACGGCACCCCGCCGACAAGGTAATTCGGGTGCGGATTCTTGCCGCCGAACACGGCATGGATCTTGACGATTTCCTTTTGCCACTGCAGCGCATCGAGATAGTGAGCCACTGCGATCAGGTTTGCTTCCGGCGGCAACTTGTAGGCCGGGTGCCCCCAATAGCCGTTAGCGAAGATGCCCATGCCGCTCGCGGCAAAAGCCTTGATTTTGTCCTGAACTTCAGTGAAGTACGAAGCCGTATTCTTGTCCCACTTGGAATACGACTGGGCCAGCTCGGCGGCCTTCTTGGGATCGGCCTTGAGCGCGTTGACGATGTCAACCCAGTCCAGCGCGTGCAGGTGATAGAAGTGCACCACGTGATCCTGCACGTACTGAGTGGTGAGCATAATGTTGCGGATGATCTCCGCCGTGGGTGGCACCGAAATGCCCAGCGCATCCTCCACCGAGCGCACACTGGCGAGCGCATGCACCGTGGTGCAAACGCCGCAGACGCGCTCAGTGATGGCCCAGGCATCGCGCGGGTCGCGGCCCATGAGGATCTTCTCCAGGCCACGCACCATGGTGCCTGCGCTGAATGCGTCGGTGATGACGCCATTTTCTACCACCGCTTCGATGCGCAGGTGGCCTTCAATGCGAGTTACGGGATCGACGACTACACGCGTTGCCATGACTGATTACGACTCCTTTTGATCTTCAGCGTGGACTTCCGCGATCACGCTGCGCTTGCGGATGTTGGTCACGACGGCATGGGCGGCGACGCCGGCCAGTGTGGCCACACCAACTGCGGTGCCGATGGTGTCGGCTGTGCTCTCGATGCCGAATCCAGGGAACGACGTCAGGTGCTGATAGAGCGGGCCGTTGTCCCAGAAGCCGGCTTCGCTGCAGCCGATGCAGCCGTGGCCCGATTGGATGGGATAACTGGTGCCCTCATTCCAGCGCACTACGGAGCAGGCGTTGTAAGTGACGGGACCCTTGCAGCCCATTTTGTACAGGCAATAACCCTTGCGCGCGTTCTCGTCGTCAAACGACTCCACGAAGAGCCCGGCGTCGTAATTGGCCCGGCGATAGCAGGTGTCGTGCACGCGGCGGCCGTAGAACTCCTTTGGCCGGCCTTGATTGTCGAGCTCCGGAACTTGCCCCAGAACCAGCAGGTGCGTAACCACGCTCATCATCACGTCGGCGATGGGAGGACATCCCGGCACATTGATGACCGGTTTGTTCACCAGCTTCGAGATCGGCGTAGCGCCGGTAGGATTTGGCTTGGCCGCCTGCACGCATCCATTCGAGGCGCAACTGCCCCAGGCCACGATGGCTGCCGCATCCGCGGCAACCGTCTGCAGAATCGACTCCGCAGTCTTGCCGCCCACCATGCAGTACACCCCGCCGTCCTTGGTCGGCACGGCGCCTTCCACCAGCACGATGTACTTGCCCTTGTTGTTTTGGATGGTGTCGTTCAGGCTCTTTTCCGCCTGGAAGCCCGAAGCCGCCATCAGGGTTTCGGTGTAGTTGAGCGATAGAACATCGAGCAGCGCGTCCGCCACGATGGGGTGCGACGCCCTGATAAACGACTCACTACAGCAGGTGCACTCCTGGAAGTGCATCCACAGCACGGCCGGTTTTTCCTTTTTCTCAAAGGCTGAAACAACCTGCGCCGCACCGGACTTTCCCAAACCGGCGACTACCGCGGCTGCGCTGCAGAATTGCAGAAAATCTCTGCGGCTATAGCCCTTCTTCTGCATTGACTGCCAAATCGTATCACCCATGCTTCCCTCGCTCACATTGCAACTCCGGCAAATCTCAGGGCAGCGTGGAGGCTACGAACAATCCCTGAGATTTGCCGCTTAATGTGACCGAAGTTACGCAGCGCAAAGCACGAGTGGCTGTGAGCGTCATCACAGGTGTCACAAATCACATTCCTGGCGCATGCTGGAGCAATAATGTGATTTGGGTCACTCGCGAATTCTCGACTTCTACGCGTTCGAACTCGGCGCAACCGGAGTTACGGGATGGCGCTAGCATTGCTAGCAATGCTAGCAGTTTTCTGCTATCCTCTATGTATGGCAACCATTGTCATCCGCAATCTCGACGAGAAGGTCAAGCGCAAGCTACAGGTGCGTGCCGCGCTTAATGGCCGCTCCATGGAGGCCGAAGCGCGCGCCACGCTCGCTAACCTGCCTGAGGAATCGTCTGACGATGAGGCGCTCGCGGTTAAGACGCGCTGCGAGAATTTCAATATTGCTACGGCGATTCACAGGCGGTTTGCCGGCCTTGGAGCAGACGATATTCCGATTCCGCCTCGCACTTTCTCAAATCGCCCTCTTCCTAAGTTCGACGAATGATTCTGCTCGACACGAACGTGGTCTCGGAGCTCATGCGGGAAAGGCCCGATCCCGCCGTTCGAGCGTGGTTTCAGCAATACCCACAGATCGAGGTCTGGACCACTTCCGTTGTCATCGCCGAAATGCTTGCTGGAATCGAAACTATGCCAGCCGGCCGGAAGCAGAAGACACTGCATGAAGCAATCGAGGGTATGATTCTCAGCGATTTCCGCGGTCAGATTCTGCCCTTCAACCTGCCTGCCGCACGCCGATACGCGCAGATTCTGGCCGCACGACGGAAGATGGGCCGCCCAATCCGCGAGATGGACGCACAAATCGCCGCGATAGCAAGCGTTCATGGCGCCACGTTGGTCACTCGAGACGTGAACGATTTTGCCAATTGCAATCTGACGGTCGTTAATCCGTGGGAGAAGCATGCGCAGCCGTAGGCCAGCCCCGCGCTGACTCAGGCCGGTTTTTCCACCGCCGCCCGCACCTTCCGCGGCGTGAACGCAGGCCGCGTGGCAGCCCATGCGGTGAGCCCAATCCCTACCAGAACGGCTCCGGCGCTGGCCAGTTGCGCGTTCGATAATCCCCATAGAACTGGGGGGTTACGCCGAATGAATTCAACCAAAAATCGAGCTATGCCGCTCAGCATCAAATATTGACCTAGAATCGCGCCCACGGCGTGCGGTTTCCCCAGCCGCCACCACAAAAACCATCCGATCAGCAGACCCATGGCCAGCTCATACAGCGGCGTCGGGTAAACCGGCACAAATACGGGCTCGATGGCAGGGGGTGGGAAAGCCATTCCCCATGGGTGGAACGTGAACCCGAACAGATGCACCGGCTTGATCTCAATGCCGTAGCAGCCGTCTCCCGACAGGAAGCAGCCGATGCGTCCTATGCCGTAGCCAATCGCCGCCGCCGGCGCGCACAGATCCAGCGTCCGAACCGCCCCGATTTTTGCGCGCAAACCTTGCAGAACCAGCGCCAAAATGCCAAAGGTCATTCCGCCGTACCAGGCAAATCCAGCCGTATCCCACAGAACGCCCCAGCCGATGGCTCTGAACTCGCTCGGCGAGTCAAGGACGTGCCAAAGCTTGGCGCCCACGATGCCTGCGACCAGGGCAATGGCCACCATCCCCACCGCATCGGCGGTAATGTCCTCGCGCTTGAACGCCCGGTCCACAACAAGGGCGCCCGCGACGGCGGCACACCACAGCATAAGCCCGAAGGTGGGCAGACTGAACCATCCGAGATGCAGATAAGGATGCATGTCTCTTCAAGTATAGACGCGCCAAGGTTTCCTAAAGCTGCACTGGCCGGCCCGCCAGTCCATTTCCCGGTTTATTGAGTTCCGATTTATAGACCCCGATTTTCACAGGCGGCGAGGCAACAAACCGCGCGATACTGTCAGCATGGAAACCGTGACCGCCAAAGGCCTTGAAGTTCTTTACTCCCGACAGCAGATTGCCGACCGCGTAGCCGAAATGGGTGCGCAGATCAGCCGCGATCTGAATGGTGAAAAACTGGTAATGATCGGCGTGCTCAAAGGCGCGGCGTTCTTCCTCGTCGACCTTTCGCGCGCTATCCAGGCCGAGGCCACATTCGACTTCGTGGCTGTCTCCAGCTACGGCAAGGGCCAGCGCTCCTCCGGCGCCGTCAAGCTGATCAAGGATCTGGATCATTCTATCGAGGGCAAAAACGTGCTCGTGGTCGAAGATATTCTCGACACTGGCCTCACGTTGGCCTACTTGCGCAAGCTCTTTCTGCAGCAGCATCCCAAGTCGCTGCGCATTGCCACGCTGCTCGACAAGCCTTCGCGGCGCATGGAGCAGATCGAGGCCGATTACGTCGGATTCTCCATCCCCAACCTGTTTGTCATCGGCTACGGCATGGACTTCGCCGAGCGTTATCGCAATCTGCCCGATATTTGCCTGATGCCAGTGGAAAATCAGGAATAATTCCATCGCCAGCGTACTAGTTTCGAGACAAC
Source organism: Occallatibacter sp. (assembly GCA_031296305.1). Lineage (GTDB taxonomy): Bacteria > Acidobacteriota > Terriglobia > Terriglobales > Acidobacteriaceae > Telmatobacter. The sequence continues at coordinate 18,947 of JARLFZ010000073.1, forward strand.
CACCGCGCGCCTCCTTGCCATCCACTCATTTGGTCTCCGCCGCGCCTCCGACGTATACTCTGTTTCCGGAGCCGTGGGACGGGCCGCGTTTCGGCCGCTATCCTGCGTTTGCAAGGAGCACGCCTTCATGAAGCCACCCCCCCTCCAGGAATACGACCTGGATTTTGACTACGGGACCTTTGACTCGGCAGGTTTTACCGCCGATACCCTCTCCAGTTGGCAGTCTCTCGCGGCCGTAATCGACCACACTCTGGTGAAGCCTGTCGCCACCCGCAAGCAGGTTGAGACGCTCTGCGCCGAAGCAGCCCGCTACCGCTTCGCCTGTGTCCTCGTAAATCCCATGTGGACTTCCATCGCAGTGAGTGCGCTTGCCGGCACTGGCATTCCTATCGGCGCAGTGATCGGCTCCCCGCTCGGCGGCTCGCTGGTCTCTACGCTCCGCCAGGAAATTACCGCGCTCATCCGCCTGGGTGTGCGCGAATTCGACATGGTCCTCCCCATCGGTCAGCTCAAGAGCGGCAATCACACCGCCGTACAGCGCACCATTCGCGCAGTGGTCGGCGTGGCCCATCATCATGGCGCTCTGCTCAAGGTCACGCTCGAAACTGCCTTGCTCACCATGGAAGAGAAGCTGCGCGCCTCCGAAATTGCCATCCAGGCCGGCGCGGATTTCATCAAGACATCCACCGGATCGGCCGCAGGCGGCGCCATCCCATCCGATGTAGCACTGATGCGCGGCGTAGCCGGAGCCCGATGCGGGATCAAAGCTTCCGGCGGCATCCGCACCCTTGCCCAACTCCGCACCCTGCTTGAAGCCGGCGCCAACCGCATCGGCTGCTCCGCTTCTGTCGCCATTCTGCGAGAACTCGGCGCGGAATAGATCAGGTGTCAGTTTTCAGGTGCCAGGTTTCAGAGTCCTCCTGCGGCGACGCTCACGAATCCGCTTCCCTGTTCCCCATTTACTGACACCTGAAACCTGACCCCTGACACCTGCTGTATCATTCCCTTCGACCCTTTATGAACGACACGCCGCCATCCCCGCCGCAAAGGCACGAATTCGAGGGCGATTACCGCCCCGCCGAGCCGTCGCATCTGGATCCCGTGAACGCCCGCATCGAGCCCGCGGATGTGGCGTATCTGATGCGCCTGACCGACGCGCTCAATACCACGCTCGATCTGCAAACCCTGCTCAGCCGCACCTCGGAACTGGTTCGCGCCCTCATTCCCTACCGCATCTTCGCAATTTTTCTTCTCAATGAGCGCACGCATGAGCTCCGCATGCGTTTCCAAATCGGCCACACGCCGCAGGTGGAGCGCATGCGCATTCCCGTGGGCAAGGGAGTGGCTGGACAAGTAGCGCTCACGCGGCAACCCATCCTGCTGAATGACGTCTCGAAGGCGGATTACTACGTCAGCGCCAATCCCGAGGTGCGTTCGGAGCTGGCCGTCCCGCTCATCGCCAAGAACCGGCTCATCGGCGTGCTCGACA
>JARLFZ010000074.1 GCA_031296305.1 Occallatibacter sp.
GTTCTCCGCCACGGCCGACATCGGCTCCAAACTGAAGACCGGCGTGATAAACGATCTTCAGGGCATCGATACCTGCGCTCTCGCCATTCAACTCGGCGCCACTTTCGTGGGCCGCTCGTTTTCCGGCGACAAGAAGCAACTGCTTTCGATGCTGAAGGCGGCGATTGCGCACCAGGGAACTGTGATGCTCGATGTGATCAGCCCCTGTGTTACGTTTAACGATCACGAGGGCTCGACCAAAAGTTACAAGTTCCTGCAGGACCACGACGAACCCATCAACGAGGTTGGATTTGTGGCAAGCTTCGACGATATCGAGGTGGATTACGATTCCGGCCAGGTCTACGACGTGGAGATGCACGACGGTTCGCAGCTTCGCCTGCGCAAGCTGCTCGAGGACTACGACCCCACCGACAAAGCCAACGCCGTGCGTACGCTGATGGAGGCGCAGGAAAAAGACGAAGTCCTCACCGGTGTCTTCTACATCAATACTCAGAAGCCGACGTTCATCGATCAACTGAATATGGTCGATGAGCCGCTGGCTACGCTGCCTGAGTCGTTAACGCGTCCGCCCAAGTCCGCGCTCGAAGCCCTGATGACGAATCTGCAGTAGGGAGCTCGTTAAATTTCGAAAAAAGAGCGCGTGCCCCTCGCGGGCAGGCGCTCTTTCTTTGCGGAATCTGCGTTTTTCGATCCGATACGTGCCAGAAACCGGCGTCCGGCTTTGCAAAGAGATGAGTATATGTCTGCTCTTACAGGCGTGAGAGTGCGGAGCTTTGCAAGCCATCAAAGCACTCGCTCGGCGGGCAGGATTAGCGCTTCTTCTAGGATGCCTTGCCGCGTAGCAACTTTCCGGCATTGCCGCGCAGCAACTGCTCGGCACGGAACCAATCTTCCTCGTGGTGCCCGTGCGCGCGCCCGCGCTCGTTCCAGAAGCGGTGCGCGAGTTCGGCTACCTGTTCGTGGGAAACAAAGACAGAAGCTTCCATTTGCAGAACTTCCGCCTTCGCGGGCTTTTCCATTTGCAGAACGTTCGTCTTGTTTGCTGCGGGTTTGCGGGGTTTTGCGGCAGCCTTGGGAGCTGCATCCGTCTTCTTAGGTGACTTTGCCATACCAAAAACCTCCTGAGGGATGAAGGAATTAGATCGAGCAACGATATATAGAGGATACCGGAGAATGAGGTGCTTCTCAAGTTAAGTAGCGGTGAAGAACCTTCGGTATAAACCTGAACAAACCCGAACAGGGAAGGTCCACGTTCAGGCCGCGCGATTTTTGAGAAGCCGTGGTGTAGCGTGTATCGTGGTTGCAAGCAAGAAAGACCATGACGACCCCCGCCATCGATACCACTGCGCTCACTCGTCGCTTTGGCGACTTCACCGCCGTCGACAATGTGAACCTGCGTGTTGAAGCAGGGCAGTTCTTCGGATTTCTCGGTCCCAATGGGGCGGGCAAATCCACCACCATCAAGATGTTGACCGGATTGCTGGCGCCCACTTCAGGCAGCATCCGCATCCTCGGCCAGGACCTGCAGGCCAACTCTGCAGACATCAAGCGGCAGATCGGCGTGGTGCCTGAGGGCATGGCGCTCTTCGGCCGCCTCACCGCCGAAGAATACTTGCGATTTGTAGGGCGCATGTACGGCCTGGACCGCGCCACGACGCTCAACCGCACGCGCGAGCTGCTGGAGTTCATGCAGTTAGCCGATGAGCAGAAAAAGCTCATCGCCGATTTCTCCCATGGCATGCAGAAGAAGCTGGCTCTGGCGGCCGCGGTCATTCATGGTCCCAAGGTGCTGTTTCTCGACGAGCCTTTTGAGGGCGTGGACGCGGTGGCCGCGGGCACACTCAAGGCCATGCTGCTCAGAATGATTGCGCGCGGCGCGACCATCTTCCTCACCTCGCACGTACTGGAGATTGTGGAGCGGCTGTCTACGCACATCGCCATCATTCACCGCGGGCGCCTGGTGGCACAGGGTTCGCTTGATGAGCTGCGCGCCGGAGCCTGGCGCATCGGACAGGCCGGAACCCAGGATGGCGTCGCGTCCCCTGGTGAGGAAAAACGCAGCCTGGAGCAAATCTTTCTTGAGATTGTCGGCACCGACCGCGAAGGTAATCCTGCCGCAACGGCGCCCGAGCAGGAGCTCTCATGGTTGAGCTGACGGGCCGGGAGAGCGTTCCCGGTTCCATGCCACCCATTCCGGCGAGCACACAGTTGCTGGCCGTAGCGTGGCTGCGCTGGCGCATTTTTGTCAATGGCATGATTCGCAAGCGGCCCAAAGGCAAGCGCCAAATTGCCGGGCTGGTGTTTGCCACTCTCCTGCGCCTGATCGTCTGGCCCATGCTCGCGCTGATCGTGGTCGGTCCCGTAGCTGCCAGCGGATTCCTCGCGTGGATGGCGATCTCCCAGGGCCATTCCAAAGACCTTGCATCGCTGCTGCTGGGCATCGCATTGCTCTGGCAGTTTGTCAGCATCAACGGCCTCAGCATCGCCGCCACGATCCCGAGCTTCGATCCCGCGTCGCTGGTGCGCTTTCCTCTCCGCTTCGGCCGCTATTTTGTGTTGCGTTCGCTCTTGGGCCTGATGACGCCCAGCACCATTGTGGGTTGCCTGGCTTTGCTGGCCGCCTCGGTGGGTATCGGCGTGGCCAACGCGTCGCTGGCGCTGCCCGCGCTGGTGGTGTTGGCGGTCTACGCACTGATGAACATTTATCTCACGCGCATGATCGGCGCATGGATGGAGCGCTGGCTGGCGAATCGCCGCTTCCGCGAAATTTTCAGCATGTTGATGGCGCTGTTCGCCGTCAGCATCCAGTTCTTGAATTTGCAGCGGGCACCAATGCGCGTGCCCGGTGCCCGGCAAAGCTGGCTGCTTGCCGTTCTGCATGGCTCAGGATCTTATCTTTACTGGCTGCCGTCGGGTTTTGCGGCGCAGGCGATTCTGCTCGTCAAGCATCCATTGGCGGCGCTTGCCCAGTTTGCAGGTTTGTTGGCCAGCACCTTGCTGTTCGCCGCGGTATTTGCAGTTCGGCTACACAAACAGTTTCTTGGCGAGTACTTAAGCGAGGGCGTGAGCCGCCGCGCATCGGCGCCGCCGGCGCCGCGCAAGAAAGTTTCGGCGCCGCAACCCGCCGCTCTATCTGCGCCTGCTTCGTCCGGCGCCATTTTTTCGCCCATCATGGCCGCATGCCTGCGCAAAGAGTGGCTCATATTGCGCGGCAATGGAGCGCAGCTGATCGGATTGCTCACGCCGCTGATGTTCGTGGTCATCTTCAGCATGAACCGCGCATTTTCTGCATTCTCTTCAAAGTATTTTCTTCCTTCGGCGATTGCCTACGTTCTCTTCGCCGCTCTCAGCTCGCTCTACAACATTTTTGGCGCGGACGGCCGCGGCGTGCAGGTGTATCTTCTTGCGCCCGTTCGTATGCTTGACGTAGTTCTGGCAAAAAATCTAATGAGCCTGGCAATCATCGCTACTCAGGTGGGGCTTACCTGGGTCATTATTTGCGTGTTGGCTCGAGCGCCCGTTCCGGCTGCGATGCAAATCTCCACGGCACTGTGGACGGTCTTTGTCGTGGCCATGAATCTGGCCATTGGAACCATGCGATCGATCCAGGCGCCCCGCCATTTCGTGCCAGGACAGGGAAGGCAGCTACGCGCCAGTCCCACCAATCGCAGCAGCGCGTTGTTGGTTTTTGCAGTGCTGTTCGGCAGCATATTGTTGCAGGTTCCCGTGGCTATCGCATCGGGTTACTTCAGATTGCCATGGCTGGCGGTGTGGGTCTTCGGCCCGCTTGCCGTCGCGGCGGTCTCTGCCTATGCGCTCATGTTAAGCAGTGCCGAGCGGCTCATTCTGGCAAATCGCGACGTGTTCGCGGAAGAACTCTGCAAAGCCTAGAAGTCCTGAGACTAAGCCAACTCCACTAGCTCCGCTAGCTCCGCTTTTCCTTCTACAGCTCCCACCAATCGAGCAGCGCCATGCGCGGATAGTACAAGCCGCCGCGTACCGCCAAATCTGCGCCGTGCAAGTTGCGCAGCATTTTCGCGTAGGCCTCAATCTGCGGCGCGAATTCGTAGCGCAATTCGGCGAGGACGGTTTTGGAATCCAGACCGTCCTCATGCGCAGTCTTGTAATCAACGATCCACCATGTGGAGCTGTCGTCGGCGGCTTGCGGCGTGGGGCCGGCGCGAAAGATGCGATCAACCTGCACGGTGCGCAGGCTGCCGGCGACGACTCCCGTCCACCGCGTTTCGCTCGCGGCATCGGCGTGCGCGGCGAGAACCCATTGCGCTTGCGGGTCTTGGGCGGCGCGGAGAACCATCTCAAGCGCCTGAGCGGCGATGCGGCTGGCTTGGCTGGCGTCAATGCCAAAGGCGCGGATGTTTGCGGCGACGCGCGGCTGGAAGCGGACGAGGACGGCGCGGGCAGATTCACTCGTTTCCGTGACGAGAAGCCGTGCGAAATATTGAAACAACTCGTGAACGGCTTTGCCAAGCGCACGCGAAAGCAGCCCGCCCTCATGGCGCTCATAAAGACGGCCCGCGCCGGCAAGCGGCTCCTCGGCTGCCAATGGGATTTCGGCAGATGTAGGCCGATAGCTCGGCAGCAAGCGGCGAAGCGGCATGAGCGCGAACGCATCCGGCGGCGCAGGCAGAACGAGCACGTTCTCTGCCGATGCCGCGAGAGATTCGATAGTTTGCGACTCGTCAGTTTGTGCGGCTTGAGCAGATTGATCGGCGCACCATTCCTCGAAACTCCGGTGCACTTCATTTTGCAAACCGGGCCAGGCGGTGGCCAGCAAACTGTCCGTTGGTGGAACCAGCGCCAGGGACTGATCTTCCGCTGTTTTGAACTCCGGCCGTGCGAACAGATGCAGCTCTTCGCGGGCGCGCGTAGCGGCCACGTAGAGCAGCCGCCGTGCCTCCTGCGACTCGCGCTCGCGACGGGCCTTATCGACCAAAGACTTTGCCAAACCACTTTCCGCACCCTTGGGCTGGAGCGGGGCCACAAGAAACTCCGTAATCGCGCCGGCGCTGTCATCGCCGGAGTCATCAGCGTCCGGCGCCAGACCGCGCTCCAGCCAGGAAAGCAGTCTCCGGGCTCCTCGGCCCGCGTTGGCCTGCAAGTCAGGCACGACCACGACCTCAAATTCAAGCCCTTTCGATTTGTGGATGGTCATCAACTGCACTCCGCAGTCGCTGCTGGCGGAGGGGTCGGGCTGCGCGTTGAGTTTATTAAGGGCCGCATCGAGTGCGGGGCCGAGAAAATCCTGCTCTCCCTGCGGCAAATCGTCGAGACAACCCCAAAGCAGATCGAGATTGGCGCGCGCCGCCGCATCTACACACTGCGCTCCACCTAGACGCAGCCAAACCCGCTCAATCCAGGTTCCGGGTGATGTCGTGGGCTGAGTGGAGCGCAGACGCTCCGAGTATGCGACCGCTTCGAGGAGGCGTGCAGCGGCGAGACGGCCTTCTTCGCTGAGCAATTGTGTGCGTTCCGCGAGCAGCTCCGGCACAGGGCGGGACTTCAACTGCCCGTCATCGGCGCTGGTCAAAGTGTGCAGATCGGCGAGCCAAAGTCCGCACCACGCCGCGCGCAAAACGCCCAGCCACGCCACGCGGTCCTGGGGATTGAGCAGCGCTCGAGTCAGCGCCAGAGCGTCGATGATCTCAGGCCGGTCCTGTAGTGGCTCGAGTTCGATGGCGCGGAAGGGAATTCCTGCCTCGCGCAGTGCCTTCGCGACGAGCACAAGCGCTTTACGCGTGCGGCCAAGCAAGGCGATGCGGTATTTTTCGTTGGTCGCGCGAGCCATCTCCATTCGCGGCAAATGGCTGCGGATCAAAGCGACGATTTCTTCCTTCTGCTTCTCGAACGCGGCCTCGCGTTGCGTCTGAATCTCCGCTTTCCGTTCGCGGGTGTAGCCACGCGCATTCGTGCGCACGCTTTGCGGAATGAATTCGAGATGCAACGACATGCCGGGCAGCGTATCCGCGACCGGATGCGGGCCGGGATGCGCGGGATCTTCACGGGCCGGCAACGCCTCGGAGAATTCGATGCCGCTGCCGTCGTCGACCGAGAAAACCTGGGCAAAGACTTCATTCAAGCGCCGCACGAGCAGTGGCGCGGTGCGAAAGTTGGCTGCAAGATGCACCGAATCGAAGTGAAGTGCTAATTCGTTGGGGATATCAAGCCCGATGTTCTCGACGCGCGGAAAAAGTTCGGCGTCGGCGCCGCGAAAGAAATAGATGGACTGCATCGGATCGCCAACCACGAAGCAGCTGCGGCCTTCGGGTTGGGGCCACGCGGCAATCAGGCGGCCCAGCAACTCGTGCTGGCGGCGGCTTGTGTCCTGGAATTCGTCAACCAGCAGATGACGGATGCGGTCGGCAACTGCGAGGGCGGCTTCCGTTGGCTGGTCATCTTCGCCTCTCAGCACGCTGAGGGCAATCTGTGCGACCTCGATAAAGTCCACCACTCCTGCCTCGGCAAAAGCGATGCGCAGATAAGCAGCGGCCTGGCGAAGCAGCGTGAAGCAGGCGCGCACGATCTCCCATTCCTTTTCCGTATAGCCGCACTCGGTTGCATCCGGCGCAGCGCGCATGAGCGACATTTCAAGCCGCTCGCGCAACTCATCCCAGTTCTGGCTGCCGGTCAAAACAAAGGCATGCATCCAGCGGTCGCGCTCGCCGAGCATGTTCACCAGCAACTCCTCCATCTCCGTCCAGTTGTTATCGCGCCACAATAGGAGCGTTTCAACAGCCGGGCTCACGGGCGAACCGGCGCTTCCTACCTCCTCAAGCGTGCGGCGAGCCGCACGTCGGTAGAGCTCGGTAGGCTGCTCCGCGATTTCCAGGCTGCCGCCGAGACCTGAAATGAGCGGCTGCTGCAACGCAAGATCGCGGCAGAACGAGTCGATGGTCTGGATGCGCAATTGCGCGGGCAGATCGAGAAGATTCCAGCCGAGGCGCTGCGAATGCTCGAGTGCGCGTTGCGCCAGCGGGCTGGGGTCGTCCTTGCGAAGTTCGTCGAGAATGCGATTGCGCATCTCGGCAGCGGCGGCATTCGTGAAAGTAATTGCCACCACCTGCCCCGGTTCGTCCACCTCCGCAAGCAAGCGCAGAAATCGCTCGGCGAGCAGAGTGGTTTTGCCTGAGCCGGCAGGGGCCCTCACGAGAATAGAACGCGCCGGGTCGAGGGCTTGGTCGCGCTGCGCCTGATCGGGTGGTAGAGATTTTGCCTGGCTCTTACTCACCGGCAGCCTCCTCACCCTCAGAGTCATCGCTTTTTCCTGCGCCGTCCTGGATCTCCTGAATGCGGCACAGCGCCTGAAGTCCGCAATTTTTGCATGTCGCGGGATATTCGCGTGGATTCACGTCGGCGCGCCCCGCGAGAAATGCCAGCGCGAGGATGTTGATCTCGTCGCGCCATGCGGCCATGTCTTGCGGCGTAAGAGGCTTGCGCACAAGGTTGGAGTTGCCGCTCAGACCTGCCTTCAAAGTTAGCTTCGCCGCCCGCACACGGCCCTCGAAACCGTTCTCTCCCGCACGAAGTTTGGCGAACACCAGGCCCCCCACTTCGCCCTCAAGCGCGAAGCCCGCGTATAGAGGCAGTTGCACATCGTCGGGGCGCGGAAGGTCCCAGCACTTTGCCTTCGCGTCACCGGTCTTGTAGTCGATCACGAGCAGCGAGTCGTCGTTCAAACGATCCACACGATCGAGACGCAAATGGAGCGGCAAGCCCGCAATGGAGACGTCGGTCTTCTTCTCGGTTTCGAGCACTGTGAACGACACTCGACCTCGCTCAAAGCGCAGCCACTCTGTGATCAGCTCGACAAGACGCTCACCTTCAATCTCAAGGTACCTTGGCGGCATGCACTCGCGCGCACGGGCAGGCATTTTCTCCTGCAACACACGGGCCACGTGGCCGTCGACAAACCCGGCAAGATCGCTGAGCGCTACTAGCTCCGCGTGCGTGCGCATGCCGTAGGGAGGGCCGGCCCAGACTGAGTGCAGCACGTCATGCAGCAGAAGACCTCGCTCCGAAGCCGTCAGTCCCGCTTCTGCCGCGTCCCACCTCCTAGCGTCGAGGCGCGCCGTTGCAAATGCCTTGAAGGGGCATTGCGATTGCGTGGTGAGAACGGTGGCTCCGCCGGAGACTTCGCGAAGAGGGTAGGGAAGTTGCGTTGCGTCATCGAACGTAATGGTGAGCGGGTCGGGGAAAGCATTCGCTTTGAGATCGTTAGGAAGCGGTTGGGGCAATCCTGCGATCTGCGCGACCAGCCGCGACGGACGCGCTTCCACCCCTTCGCTCTGACGCGCGTAACTGAAGTGAACCTGGGGCGCGGAGGCGAGCACGCGACGCGTCATGGCGTTGGCAAGATCCCAATCGAGCTTTGGCGAGGCGTGCGGCATTCCGGCCTGGCGCTGCACGGCGATGGGAATGAGTGGATGAGTAGAGCCGGCCGCGGGCCACGCCCCTTCGCTCGCGCCCAGAAACCAGATGGCGTCAACGGTTAGGCCCGCGGACTCCGCGGGACCTGCAATCAGGATGGGCGCGTCCTGCGACTCTGGCGCAAACAGTGTTTCATCCACGGTGCGATCGAGTGCGGCAAGAAATTCGCTCCACGCAATGCGCCGGCCATCGAAGCCGAGCGACGCGCATTCATCCACAGCCTGTTGCCAGCGGCGGAGGGCCTGGAATTCGGCGCTGGTGAGCGCGCGCGCGCCGGGCCAGCCCGCGATTTGAAGCAACTGCGCCGTAAACTCAGCCCAGGTTAGCGGAGTCTGCAATCGGCGCGCAAATTCCTGCAATTGTTGCCGAGCTTGCGTCACGCGCAGGGTCCACTCCGCGGGCAGCTCAGCGCGCACGCGCTGGCGCAGAAATTCTTCGAGCCTCCAGCGCTGCCGTTGCAGGCCGCGACGGCGCAGGGCGCGCATGAACGCGGTGAGCGCACGCGACTCGTCGGGCGAAGCCGTAATCTGGTCCGTCGCGAGGAGCCAGTCGAGCTCGTTTTCTGCGATGCTGTCGCTGAGCCAGCGCAACAGCAATTGCGCGCCCCGCGCCAGCGCGACCTGGCCGAGTGGCACGCCGAGTGAAAACTCTATTAGGCTCGCCGTGCCCGGTGAGTTTTCGTTCGTGCTCAGAAATCGGAGAAACCCGCGCTCGATCTCACCGCGACGTTTACGCGCGTCTTGCGTGATCACTAGCAAGCGCGCGTCGGGTTGGGCCGCGAGCCGAGCCTTCGACCAAAGCGCACACGCAGCGAGTTCCGCGGAAAGATCTGCCGCGAGGTGAAATTCTACTTGTTCCGCCGTTGCTCCGAGCGGGACTTCGCGCGCATTATCGCCAGCACCCCATGTCTCGAACAGCTTTTGCTGCGTGGGCAGGATTCGGTCGAAGCCGGCGAGCAGAAGTGGTGAGCGCTCTGCGGTATCGGCGTGGAGCAGAGCGCTGAGTTCGAGCGGAAGGCGCGCGGCGCTTACCAGCTTGCCATCGCGGCAGAGTTCGTTGAATGCAGTGAGCCAGCCGCTGAACGCTCCGGCGTCCTGATCCCAGCCCATGCGCGCATTGTCTTTCAGAAACTGCGGAGCGTAGTCGCAGAGCAGATGGTGAGCGTCCATGGCGAGCGCGGCGAGGCGATCGCTCGCACCGGCGAGCCGCACGGCTTCGGGCGCGGCATGGGCCACGATGCGCGCCCAGAGTGATTGCTCCTGGAGCGGGCTCAGCACTACGCGGCCGTCGCCCATGCGTTCGTCCCACTCGCTGCGAGCGAAACTTTGCCAATCCCGAATGTTGGGAGTGGGCCACGCGGTCAGTCCTTCAGCGCGGCGAGCGCGATGAAAGGCCAGGGCGAGGGATCGCGCGGCGCGTTCGCTGGCAGTGATCACAATTCCGCCGCCGCGTAGCCACGCATCGATTTCCACCGCGGACGTTTCCCCCATGGCAGCGTTATACGCCGCGAGACGGTCGGCACGCCAACCGGCGTATGGGTATCACCGATCGCGGCCGGGGGAATCGCCTATACTTGTGCGCGGGAAGTGAGAATTGGTCAACCGGTTCAACAGAAGGACGGAATTATGGCGCGTGTTAAGAATCTGGCAGTGTGGACATTGGGTGCAGCGTGGATCATAGGAGCAGCGTGTGCCGCGAGTCCCGCGCAAACACCCGCAGCCGCCATTGCGCCGGGCGCGATGCCTCGCGTGGGAACAGTGGATGAGCGCTTTCAGTCCTACAACATTGAAGCGGTTGAGGTGACTGGAGGGCGATTCTGGAAACCGTATGCCTCGGTGAGCACATCGCATGCAGACGCGCAGCCGGCGGCGAACACTCCGCCGGGGATGAATCCATCGCTTTATGAATACCGGCAGCCCATTGATTTGAGTAACCCGCGACTGCGCAAGCTGGCAGCCGCGCTGGGGCCAGCCTACGTTCGCGTCAGCGGCACATGGATGAACTCCACCTACTTTCAGGATTCCGACGATCCGGCTCCTATGAAACCGCCGGCGGGCTTCAACAGCGTGTTGACGAGAAAGCAGTGGAAGGGCGTGATCGACTTTGCGCACGCCGCGAACGCGCGCATCGTGACTTCGTTTGCCATGAGTACGGGGACCCGCGATGCGGCAGGTGTCTGGACGCCGAAGGTGGCGCAGGCATGGATGGCTTTTACTAAATCTGTCCGGGGAAGCATTGCAGCGGCAGAGTTCATGAATGAGCCTACGTTTGCCGAGATTGGCGGTGCGCCCAAGGGATATGATGCGCAGGCGTATGCGCGCGATTTTACGGTGTTTCAGGCCTGGGCCAAGGCGAATGTGCCGGAGATGCGGGTTCTCGGGCCCGGTGGCGTGGGCGAAGGAACGCCGCTTGCGCCGCCGTTCATGCACTTGCTCACATCGGAAGGCATCCTGAATGCAACGGGCCCTGTTTTCGATGTCTTCAGCTACCACTCCTACGGAGCGGTTTCAAGCCGGTGCGCGGCGATGGGGACTGCGATGGGAACATCGAAGGAAGCGGCGTTAGCTGATGATTGGCTTTCGCGCGGAGCCAGTGCTGAAGCTTTCTATGCGGCGTTGCGCGATCGTTTCGAGCCGGGAAAACCCATCTGGAACAGCGAAACCGGTCAAGCTGCCTGCGGCGGCGACCGTTGGGCCTCAACGTTTCTCGATACGTTTCGCTATCTGAACCAACTGGGCAGCTTGGCGCGACTGGGCGTGCAGGTGCAAATGCACAATACGCTCGACGCCAGCGACTACGGTCTGCTCGACGAAAAGACGCTGGAGCCACGGCCGGACTACTGGGCCGCATTGCTGTGGCGAAGGCTGATGGGAGCCACGGTGCTTGATCCGGGACCATCGCCTTCAGCAAATCTGCATCTCTACGCTCATTGCCTGCGCAATCAGCCGGGAGGAGTCGCGTTGCTGGCCATCAATGCAGACAAAGACGCGGAGCAAACGCTGCAACTTCCGTTGAGCGCCGAGCGCTACACCCTGACCGCGGCCAATCTCACGGATTCCACGGCCGATCTGAATGGGAAGCCGCTCGAACTGGGTCCGGGCGATGCGCTGCCCGTTTTGCGAGGGGTTGCGGTTCACTCCGAGACGGTGAGCCTTGCGCCGGCAAGCATTACGTTTTTGGCCTTTCCGAGGGCCGGAAACGCGAGCTGCAAATAGCGGAAGCCAGTGGTCAGTCCACTAGTTGTACACTAGAAACGATGCGAATTTTCCTCGCCAGTACCCTGCTTGCAGTCGCCGTGGTCGCCGGATGCCATTCCAGCTCGAAGCCCGAAACCCAGGGCCCGGCCGCGTCGTCCTTCAAGGTGTACAAACTGCGCGGGAAGGTGGTTTCGACTAATCCCGCAACCGGCGAAGTCACCGTGAATCATGAGGCTATTCCCGGCTTTATGGATGCGATGACCATGCCCTACAAGCTCAAGGATTCGAGCATTCTCAGTGAGCTGCATCCCGGCGATACCATCACCGCCGACGTGCTGGTTTCGCAGAATCCCGATGCGGACATTTTGCTCGATCATATTGTGGTCATCGCACAGGGCAAGCCCGATTACAAGCCCGCGGTGTTCTATCACGTGCCAGCACCGGGCGACGCGGTTCCGGATTTCAAGCTGCACAATCAGGATGGGCGCGACCTTCATCTCGATCAGTTCCGCGGCAAGATGTTGCTCGTCACCTTCATTTACACGCGTTGCCCGATGCCGAATTTTTGCCCGCTGGTGACGCACAACTTTGCAGTCATCGACCGGCAGTTGGCCACGAACCCGGCGCTCTACGCCAAAACCCACCTGCTCTGCGTGAGCTTTGATCCGGAGCACGACACGCCAGCGCGGCTGCGTGCCTATGGCGCGCAATACATCGGCAGCGACGCCCCAAGCGCGTTCGCCCATTGGGATTTTGCCGTACCGTCAGAGCCGGAGCTGCTGGAGATGGCAAAGTTCTTCGATGTGGGCATTACGCACGGCGCCGATGACACCATTACACACACGCTCTCCACCACATTGATCGATGCGCACGGCAAGGTGGCGCAGTTTTATCCGGGCAACGAGTGGACGCCCGACCAGGTGGTTGCGGACGTTAAAAAGACAGCGACGAGCTCTTAGCTGCCGACTGTCTGCTGTTAGCTGTTTTGTACAGTTGTAGGTTGTTCGAATTTGGTTGGGTGCAATTCTTAGAAGAAAAGCAAGGAGAGAAAGATGAAATACGGATTGAATATCCGCGAGAGTGGCGAGTTTGATCTTCTGTCGTTGGGAGCGTTGGTGCACCGGCTGGATCCGGGCATCATTCCCTTTCGCAAAGCGACACAGTGCTTGATTCACGTCAGCGGCGGCGAGTTCAATGTGGCCGCCAACCTGGCAGACTGCTTCAAGTTGAAAACCGCGGTAGCCTCGGCCATGGTGGAATATCCCATCGGCGACCTGATTGCCGAGCGTGTGCTCGCCATGGGCGTCAAGCCGATCTACAAGCACTTTGAGCATAACGGCGCGACGGGCCCGAACATGGCCACGGTCTATAGCGATCGCGGCGCGGGCGTGCGGCCTCCCGTGGTGTTCTATAACCGCGCCAACGAAGCAGGCGCCATGCTCAAGCCCGGCGACTTCGATTGGAAGAAGATTTTTGCAGGCGGCGTGCGCTGGGTGCACTCCGGCGGTATTTTTGCGGCACTCTCGCCCACCACCGCGCCGCTGGTTGCGGAGATGATGAAGGAAGCGAAAGCGGCCGGCGCCATCACCTCGTTCGATCTCAACTTCCGCGAAAAGCTTTGGAAGATTTCCGGCGGCGCCGAGAAAGCTGTCGAGACCATTGCCTCAATCGTGAAGAACGTCGACGTGCTCATCGGCAACGAAGAAGATTTGCAGAAGGGTCTCGGTATTCCCGGACCCGATGTCCACGCAAAATCAAAGCTCGATCCCAGCGTCTTCTTCGGCATGATCGACAATGTGGTCAAGAAGCATCCGCACGTGAAGATCGTGGCCACCACGTTGCGCGAGGTGCACTCCACCAGCCGGCATAGCTGGAGCGCGGTGGCGTGGATCGACGGCAAGACCCATGTTGCGCCCACGGCAGAGCTGGACGTGGTCGATCGCGTAGGCGGCGGCGACGGCTTTGCGGCTGGTTTCATCTATGGACTGCTCAAAGGCGAAGAGCCCGAGACGGCGCTGAAGCTGGGCTGGGCGCATGGCGCGTTGCTCACCACGTTCATCGGCGACACTACCATGGCGACGCTCGACCAGGTGCGCTCCTTTGCGAAGGGCGGATCGGCGAGAATTCAGCGGTAGGGCAGTTCACTGTCCGTAGTTCAGAGTTCCCAGTGATGGGGCCGTGGCGAGCGATCAATGTCTCCGCCGCGGCCTCGCTGTTTGTGTGCTGTGAACTGCGGACTGTGAAGTATGAACTGTCAGCTACGAACCGCCCCTTGCAACTGCTATTCTTGCCATGCACCGTGTTCTGGAGGTCTGCATGGCAAGAGTGACGTATGTTTTCGGCGTTCTGCTGATCCTTGTAGGTCTGGTGGGATACTTCGTTACGGGCAGCGCACATCCCACGGCGCTGATTCCCACGTGGTTTGGCTTGGCGATGGTCGTGGGCGGGATTCTCGCTGTCAGTCCCAGCGAAAGCCGTCGCAAGCTTTTCATGCACATCAATGTGACTATCGGCCTTGTGGGCCTGATCGGGGCCCTTGCTTCGGCCTTGCACGGCTACGGGCACGCGCGATCGCTTGGCATTGATCCTGACTACAAAGCGATGACTGCCCAATTAACCATGGCGGGGTTGCTACTCATCTACGTGAATCTTTGCGTGCGCTCATTCATCCAAGCACGTAGATCACGACAGGTATAACGCATGGGTGGATTTCGCGGCGGTGGAATGGGAATGAGCATGCGCGCCGAGCGCTCGCCGCACGGGCGCAGCGTGCGAGCCGGCCAGGCCGATCTACCCAAACCCAAGCCGAACCTGAGAAAAATCTGGCCTGAAGTCAAGGCTCTCGTGGCTCCGCGCAAAGCGCTCATCCTGGGCGGGCTCGTGTTGATGATCATCAACCGCCTCGCGGGGCTGGTGCTGCCCTTCATGTCGAAGCCTCTGCTCGACAAGGTGCTCTCTACACAGCATCCGCACCCTGAACTGCTTTCACGCATCATTTTCATCGTCTTTGGCGCCATGGCGGTTCAGGCCATCACTTCCTATGCGCTCACGCAATCGCTTTCCAAGGCTGGCCAGCGGCTGATTGCCGAATTGCGCCGCCAGGTGCAACGCCACGTCGGGCTGCTTTCCGTGGCCTACTACGACGAGAACCGTACCGGTACGCTCGTCGCGCGCATCATGACCGACGTCGAAGGCGTGCGCAACCTCGTCGGCACCGGGTTGGTGGAATTCCTGGGCGGCATGCTTACGGCGGTTCTCGCCTTCATCTACCTGCTGCATCGCAGCGTCACGGTCACACTCACCGTGTTTTCCGTGTTGGGCGTGTTTGTGTTTATTTTGCAGTACGGGTTTCGCACCATACGGCCGATCTTCCGCGAGCGCGGCAAAATCAACGCCGAAGTTACGGGCCGCCTGACGGAATCGCTCGGCGGTGTGCGCGTCATCAAGGGCTATCACGCCGAAGATCGCGAGGCCACAGTCTTTGCCGGTGGTGTGGAGCGGCTCTTGCAGAATGTGATGAAGTCGCTCACCATGACCAGCGTGCTTGGGTCGGCGTCTACTACGGTTCTCGGCCTGGTCTCGGCGCTGGTCATGTGGCTGGGCGGTCACAATGTGCTCCACGGCTCGTGGAGCGTGGGTGATTACTTCGCCTACAACATGTTTCTCGCTTTCATGATTGCGCCTGTTTTCCAGATCGTAAACATCGGCACGCAACTGACCGAGGCGTTTGCCGGCCTTGATCGCACGCACGAGATCATGTCCGAGCTTGAAGAGAACCAGACCCCTGGCCGTACAGCGAAGATGCCGCCGATCGAAGGCCGCGTACAGTTTGAAAATGTAGAGTTCGCTTACACGCCCGAAAAGCCCGTGCTGCACGGCATCAGCTTCAAGGCCGATCCGGGAACGGTGACCGCGCTGGTGGGCTCTTCCGGCTCGGGCAAATCGACGATCATCAGCTTGCTGTGCGCTTTCCACACGCCGACCAAAGGCGCGGTGCTTGTGGACGATATCGATCTTGCCACCGTGGACCTGAACACCTATCGTTCGCAACTCGGTGTGGTGCTGCAGGAATCATTTCTGTTCGACGGCACCATCCGCGAAAACATTTTGTTCTCGCGCCCCGATGCGACCGAGGAGCAGTTTCTCTTTGCCTGCCACACCGCAAATGTGGACGAGTTTGCCGAGCGTTTTCCCGAGGGCTACGACACCATTGTGGGCGAGCGTGGCGTCAAGCTCTCGGGAGGGCAGCGCCAGCGTCTGTCGATCGCGCGCGCTCTACTGGCGGCGCCGCGGATTCTCATTCTCGACGAGGCCACCAGCTCGCTCGACTCCGAATCTGAAGCCATGATCCAAAGCGGCCTCGCCCAACTCATGCAGGGGCGGACCACATTCGTCATCGCGCACCGTCTGTCGACCATCCGGCGCGCCGATCAGATATTAGTAGTCGAGCAAGGCCTCATCTTCGAACGCGGCAACCATGCTGAACTGTTTGCAAAGCGCGGCCGCTACTACGATCTCTACACTCGCCAGCACGGCCTTGAAGCCAACCTTTTTCTCGCGCCCGGCGAGGGCGACAAGATCGAAGAGGAAGAAGTGGGCGAGGGCAGGGAAGCGTAGCCGCGCCAGTGGCATGTAGCGCCGATCTCCTGACTGGCTGCTGTGGCGGGCATCCACGCCCACACAGCGTGCTTCTCTTGTGTTGAGAAGTTCCGGTGCAATCGCGCAATCGCGCGTTTCACCAGTTGACGCGCGTCCCATCATGTGAGAACCTAGGAATGGAATCAAAAAACGGAACAAAGGATCAACATGCGAGACGCCGCTCCCCAAGGCACATACAAAGTTCAAGCCCTCGACCGGGCTTTTGCCGTACTAGATCTGCTGGGCGAAAGCGAAACGCCTTTGGGCCTGGCACAGGTCGCCGCTTCGCTGCAACTGCACAAGAGCACAGCGCACCGCTTCCTCATGGTTCTGGAGCGGCACCGTATGGTGGAGCGGACCGCGAACGGCAAGTTCCGCCTGGGTTTGCGCCTGTTCGACTTCGGCAACCGGGCCATCGAGCAGTATGACCTCCGCGACCGCGCGCAGCCGCACTTGCGGCGGCTGGTCGCCGAGACCGAGGAGACTGCGCACTTGGCTCTGCTGGAGGCTGCCCGCGTCATTTACATCGACAAGATCGAGCCCACCCGCTCAGTACGCATGATCACCCGCATCGGGGCCAGCAACCCGGTGCACTGCACCTCGGTGGGCAAGGCTATCCTTGCTTTTTTGCCTCCAGAGCGGGCGTCGGAGATTCTGAAGCGCGTGCGGTTTGAGCGCATGACGACTCGCACCATCGCCACGCCCGAGGCGCTGCGCGCGGAACTCGAAAAAACGAGACGTCGCGGCTATGCGGTGGACGATGAGGAACTCGAAGAAGGTTTGCGTTGCATTGCTGTGCCGGTTCTGGATGCGCAGCGGCTGCCAGTCGCAGCGGTAAGCGTGTCGGGACCGTCGTTCCGTGTCACTGCGCAAAAGCTGCCCACGATTGCCAATCATCTGCTGCAATGCGTGCGTGGCATCTCCATGGACATGGGCTACGTGCCTGCCGGACGCGGCGCAAGGACAGCCTTGTCGGCCTGACGAATCACACAGCATTGCATGCCTCACCCTCGGCGCGTCTCTGTTCTTGCGCCCCGGGTGGGATAGCGCGCAAAAAAATGCGAGGCCGCGGAGGAAGCGCCTCGCAAAAAGTTGGTAGCCATACTGATTTCTCAGTTGCTAGTGTCTCGAAGCCGTAATAACCCTCGTGTTGCGATAGGTCAATTGCCCAGGCTGAAAACTACATTGACCGTTGTTTCAACTTCTACAGGCTGGTTATTGAGCCTGTACGGCTTGTAGCGCCAGTTCCGCACGGCATCGAGGGCGGCCTGCCGCAACATGACCGGCCCGCTCACCGCGTGCAAGTCCTTGATTGTTCCATCCGTGGCAATAATGGCGTGCAGTTCCACAGTGCCGGCCACGTGGGCTGTTTTAGCGATGGGCGGATACTCGGGCGGCGTTTTTTGAGTCAGCATTCCAGTAGCGACTCCCGATGAAATGGCAACCGGTCTGGAAGATGCAACCTTAACATTGGGCTGGGCGTGTCCATTGAACATGCTGGCATTTGCGTTGCCGCCGCCCAGGCCATCCGCACCCGCCGTCTCTGGCGGAGGCGCATTTTCCGCCTCTTGCTTGGGAATCCGTGTTGGCGCAGTCAGTTGATCGTTCATCATTGTCGTCTGCACCTGTGCCGGCGTCGTTTCCTCCTGTTTGTCGGTTGGCTGGGCATCCGTTGTCTTTTGCCCTCCGGTCGTTGGCAGCGGCTTGCCCTCAGCTGGCGGCTTAGCAGCCGACGTGTTCGTATTCGACTGCGTATCGCTTGCCCCTGGAATTGGCTGAAGAGAAGGTTTCGTCGCGGCTTTCGCTCCATGATGGAACATCGTGAGCATGAGGATAAGCGGAAGCAGAATCGCACCGGCGCTGATGCCGCCGACGATTATCCACTTCTTTTTCGCTGTCTTAGGTTCTTCCGTGACTTCGATTTTCTTTTGTGAGAACAACTGGAAAACAGCTTCGTCGGCTTTGCGCCTCGTTGTCACCGCCGGCTCGGGTGAAGTACGCACTCCGTCCATCTTGGCGACGTTTGGCAAGCTCGGCGCCGCGGAAACCTCAGGCGTCGCAAGGCGAGCCTCTGGCTTGTGCGAAGCACGACTGGGAGATGCATCCACCGACTCACTAGTCAACTCTTGGTGCTTAACAATGACTGGTGCGGGCGCGGCTGTCGCCGAGTCACTGGGCCTCTGCACTGCGGGGGAGAGGAACGCTTCGCGGCTAGCGGATTGCCCGGGAGACTTCGGAGCCTTGCCGAAGGAATGAGTGGCTTCCCATTGTTCCCATTCCGAGCGGTCAACAGGCCAAGGCGAAGGAGTCGCTTCGCTATCCCAATCGATCAAGTCCTCTTGCTGCTTAAGGAAGACGGGCGCGGACGTTGCTGAACCCGAAACCTGCGGCCCGTCAACCAGCGATGCCAGGAACGCGTCGCGGTCGCCGGATTGCCAAAGCGGTTTTTGGGCCTCGCCGAAGGAATCAGCGGCTTCCCATGCGTCCCGTTCACCAGAGTTAACCGGCGAACGCGCAGCAGAAGCTTTGCCATCCCATTCGTTGAAATCCTCGGGAAGGGTATCAGGTAGTGACGGAACTAATTCTTTTGGAGATGCCATTGACCGTCCTCTCCTTTCTCGTAGATAGCGCCTTTGTAGGAACGCGTTTCGCGCGGGGTTGCCATGACCGCGGCGCCTTCGTCCGTTACATCCGCCGGCGTCGAATCTTCACGGGCAGAGTTAGTTCCCATAAAGCTTCGTGCAGGCTTAGTCTCAGGGGCTGCGGTTGGCGATGAAGTCATGTCAGGCAATCCTTCCACCTCAAGCACGACCGCGCTCTGCGCCGTCGCGTATTTTTCAGTGTCCGCAGGAGTGAACGATGCGGAGAGCGTGTACCTTCCTGGCGCGAGGACGTGACCCGCGGAAGGAGTGTAGACAAATGTTCCCGGAACCGACGCGGTGGCATTCAACTGACTGACGCTGAGCGCCGTGCCGTAGGAAACGGCAGCAGGGGTTGGCCAGGTGATGATGGTTGGCGACTTCTCGGTAACGGTCACCGACACGACCGCACGCACTGTTGTGTAATTCAAAGTGTCGGCCGGAGTGAAGGCCACTGAGAGCTCGTGCTCTCCCGGCGTCAGCACTTCGCCTGCGGCAGGCCGATAGACGAATGATCCTGGCACGGTGGCAGTGGCATTAAGCTGGGTGGCGCTAAGAGCAGTGCCCTGGGTAACCGGCTCGGGCGCCGGCCACGTGACGGCAGGTGTTGCCTTGGCCACAGTCAGTGAAACGGAACTCTGCGATGAAGAGTAGGTCAGAGTATCCGCAGGCGAGAAAACCACCGACAGCCTATGCTGTCCTGCCGCGAGTACCGCTCCCAGGCCAGGGGTGTATTCGAATTTTCCGGAGACCGGCGCCGCGGCACTGAGCTGAGTGTCGCTGAGCTGTGTGCCATATGTAATCGGATCGGGTGTTGCCCATTGGATGGCACACGCTGCCTTGGCCACAGTGACCGCCACGGTGGACTGTGCTGTGGTGTAGCTGGCGCTGTCGGCGGGCGTGAAGGTTACAGTGAGCGTATGCCTTCCCGGAGGCAGAATTTCGCCCGGCGCGGGAGTGTATTCAAAGGTTCCAGGTGTCGGCGCCGAGGCATTCAGTTGAGCATCGTCCAATGCGGTGCCGTAGATGATCGTGGCAGGTTTAGGCCAGGTGAGGGCCGGCGTTGCCTTGGTCACAACAATTGAAGTTGCGGCCTGCAGCGGAGCGTAGCGGCCGGAATCTGCCGGCGTGAATGTGACCCATAACGTGTGCGTCCCCACCGGCAGCACATACCCTGGGCCGGGGGTGAAGATTAGAGTCCCCTCAATCGATGCTGTGGCATTGAGTTGGGCGAAAGTGAGCCTGTTTCCGTAGGCGATGGAATCGGGCGCCGGCCATGTAATAACCGGCGTCGAGGACGTCTCGACGGAAGCCAATTTCGCGGAGCCCGTCTGTTCATCACGGGCAGAATCCACCTGCAAGAAACCTCTTCCAGAACTTTTCGCTTCAGAATCGCTCTTCTTTTCCGGGGGCAG
>JARLFZ010000075.1 GCA_031296305.1 Occallatibacter sp.
ATAAATGTCAAACATGAAGCCGCGGCGTGCCGGGTATCCGCGCACGCAGCGCAGAAAGCACCTCGCCGGCGCGTAAATATTGCACGCTTCGGTAGTTTCTACCGTGTAAGGAAAGGAGAAGACTTACCTGGTATCGACGTGCCTATTTGGTATCGACGTGTATGACGCGGATGTCAGGGTAGGCGCCGTCCCATTGGTCCGCGACGGTATCGAATACCAGGCGGAAGTCGTCGGCAGAGCCGGGCTTGAGCGGGGACGCTGAGAGGGGCTCGACGTCCACATACGGATCGCGGGTGCGGATGATCCTGAGCGCCTGGGTCTCGTTCTGCGCCACTTCGTGCGCGGCATCGCGGAAGAGAACCTGGACGGTGATTCCAGTCACAATGCGGCTGCCTGAGTTGGTGATGTGGCCGTCGAGGTAGGTCACCTTGCCTCCCGACAGGTTCGACGATTCACTCATTGTCAGGTTCGCGATGGTCAGATTGGCTGCGTAAGGATCGGCAGTCGCGGAGATTGGCGTTACCGTTGGCCCGCCCTTGCCGCGCTCGTAGAAGAGAATCAACGCGCCCACAACGGCAATGACGACCGCCGAAGCCACGGCGACAGCAAGCCAATTGCGCTCGGTTGTGGCCGGGGGACGAACGAGTTGAGGACCTGAGCTCACGAGCGAAATTGTACACCGGATGGCGAGCCATTTTGCGTGACCATTTTGAGCGGCTTGATGCGATGCCTACCAGATGAAGCGGCTGCCACCAGCCCTCGACCAGTTCACCGGTGGGCGGGCAGGCTCTATTCATCAAATCGACATCATCTTCAGGCATCCTGAGAACAGGCGTTGCGTCTAAAGAAATAGAGATCGACAGAAGCAAAAACGGACCGTCAAGAGTCCCGCATCTGGCAAGAGGGAACTGGAATATTGACAAGAGGGAACCCGGAGATTGCTGGTTCCGTAACTTTACCGCAAGGTGTTGAAAGGCAGGCCCACCATGTGCACCTCCCCTTTGTCGGCGTCGACAACGCCGCCCGCCGCCACTCCCAACACTCCGCAGCCGAGCCTGTGGGCCGAACGGGCCTATCAGGTTCTGACCATTGCAGCCATGCTTTGGATTTTGGGAAGCCTGTGGCTGTTCCGGTAAAGCAGTCGGTCGCCTGCACGATAGATTGGGGTCTCAACCGAAGCGCGCGCGCTTGACCGTCTGCCGGAAATCGTCGCCCTTCATTTCCACGCGCACACACATCTCCGCGAGTCGCGATCGCATGCGGTCGCCAATACGGTCGCCGAGAGTATCTTCATACTTCGCGGGCTTGATTCCGTCCTTGTCGATGGCAAGGCCTGCCCCGGCGACGCGATCGGGGTAATTCGTGGTGATGATTGTGGACTGATTATCGTTGTAACGCGTGTTCAGAATGAGCGCGACCGTGTCCCACACCCACTCGTTGGGTTTTTGCGCGCCCAGATCGTCTATCACCAGCACTTCGGCCGCGAAGATAGGCTTCAACAACTCAAGCTCGGTGGTTTTAACCTCAGGGTTGTAGCTGTTCTGGATACTTTTCAGCAGCTCGCGGTAGTCGCAGAAATAGCCTCGCACTCCGCGCTCCCGAATCAGTCGCCGCAAAATCCCCACTGCCAGGTGGGTCTTGCCCAGCCCCGCGGCGCCCACAAAGAGCAGGCCTCGCCCAGCCGTGTCTACCGGATAGGCTTCCGCGAATTGGCGCGCCTTCTGAAGTGCTCGACCCAGCGCCGGATCGGCCCCCGGATACGAGGGGTCGAAGGTATCGAGCGTGCAGTCGCGATAGCGTGCAGGAATCTGCGCCGCGGCCAGCCGCACCCGCTCGCGCTCAGTTTCCTGGCACTCGCACGGGCGGCTCACCCAGTTTCCCGCCGTATCCCGTAGGCGCACCAGCCCCACGCCATCGCAAATCGCGCACACACTCATTCCGATTTCCAGCCTACCGCACCGCACCTCTCGCTGCAGCGGTGCACACCATGGGCCCGAATGTGGAAAATCAACCCCGTGAATTCGCCAACATAATTTTAGGAAAATCGCACTCCGGTTCTGAAATCGTTTCTAGACCGCGCGTCCCGCCGCTGCTCCCGACGCCCATGCCCATTGGAAATTGAATCCGCCCAGCTGACCGGTGACGTCCACCACTTCTCCGATAAAGTAGAGCCCACGCACGCTGCGGCACTCCATGGTCTGCGCTGAAAGCGCGCTTGTGCTCACTCCGCCCGCGGTTACTTCCGCCTTCTCGTAACCTTCCGTGCCGCTGGGTGCGATCGTCCAGGCATGTAACCGCTGCTCCAACTCATCGAGCGCGTGATTGGTCCAGATCTGCGGCGATGCGGCCTCGAGCAGCCGATCCGCAAGCCGCACCGGCAGTTGCGCGCGCAGTGCCGCTTTCGCTGCGGCCAGATCGCGCCGCGCATGGGCCGCACGCAGGGGCGCAAGCAGGCGTCGCTCCGGCGACCAGTCGATGCGGATCGCCTCTGGCTGTTTCCAGTACGACGAGATTTGCAGGATCGCCGGCCCGCTCAGGCCGCGATGTGTGAAGAGCAATTTCTCTCGAAAGCTGCGCTTGCCGCAACTCGCAAGCACCAGCGCGGAGACTCCGGTCAAATCCGCGAAGTGCGCATGCTCTGCGCCCGAGAGCGTGAACGGAACCAGCGCCGGGCGGCAAGTTTCGATGGCAACGCCAAACTGGCGGGCAATGTCGTAGCCGATCCCCGTGGCGCCGATCTTCGGAATCGACAGCCCGCCGGTGGCTACGATGAGCGCGGGCGCTGAGTAAGTGTCTTTGCCCGCGTCGACCGCAAACGCTCCGGAAGAATCGCTGCGGCGCACCTCGCGGACCGCGGCAGACAGAATCACGCGCACACCGGCATCCGCGCATTCGCTCATCAGCATGTCGACAATCTGCTGCGCAGACCCATCGCAGAAAAGTTGTCCCAGTGTTTTTTCGTGATACTTGATGCCGTGCCGCTCCACGAGCCCGATAAAATCCGCCGGCGTGTAACGCGCAAGTGCCGATTTTGCAAAGTGAGGATTGGCCGAAAGAAAATTGTCGGGCCGCGTGTGCAGGTTGGTAAAGTTTGCGCGGCCGCCTCCCGAGATGAGGATTTTTTTGCCCGGGCGATCCGCACGCTCCAGCACCGCAACGCGGCGCCCACGGCGGGCGGCTTCGATTGCGGCCATGAGGCCTGCCGCGCCTGCTCCGAGGATGAGGACATCGAAACTGTTCTGATTCACGGTGCCAACTTCAATGATTAAAGCATCCGAGCCTGCAAGAAGTTGACATTGAGCCGGTCCGGGATTCAGCGAGATGCGACATTCAAATATACTGCACGATCACGCGCATCATATGCTTGTCTTCGAGAATTCGGGCAATGCGTTTGACGATATTGCGCCGCAGGTCGAGATCGACGGGAATATTCGGATCCTGATGGGCTTCGTTGATCCGCGTTCCCACCGCGAATTTCACCACATCGCTGTCAAGCAGCATGCGTGTTAGGCGCACCGCTGCGTTTGGCTTCAATTCTTCCGGTGCGGAGTCGTCTTCAAGAATCCTCAACACTTCACCAAGCGTGAGGATTCCTTCAGTGACCAGATCGAACCCCTGCATCCTGGCCGATGGCGGAACGCGCGAATCGCGGGGTTGGCGCAGATCGATATCGATGGAGCGGTT
Organism: Occallatibacter sp.; assembly: GCA_031296305.1. GTDB lineage: Bacteria > Acidobacteriota > Terriglobia > Terriglobales > Acidobacteriaceae > Telmatobacter. Next base: position 3,685 of record JARLFZ010000075.1, read on the forward strand.
AAGCTGCCGCGAGATAATGTTGGCTGTAGTCCCGCCGCAAATTACTTTTCTCCCCGGGGTTTTCTCTGCCATTCTCGCCAGGTCCTGGTCGTGAACCCGATTAAAGGGTGCGCCCGTCATGATGAGAAGCTGACGCGGACTTCGCACATACACAACGCCGCAGGTGATGTCGTCCTTGGCCGTCAAGCCGTCCACTTCTTCTGCCCGTGCAACGAGGACGCGGGACAGATCACGCGCCGAGATGTGCGGGTGCCTCTCGATCTGCTCTCGAATATAGGTCTCCACGCCTGGCAACCCCCAGCCGAATGGCGTGCGATACTCGCCCATCCCGGCTTGCGAGATGCCGTCGGAAAAAAAGACGATGCGATCTTCACGCTTTACGTCGAAGTTCGTGAAACTGATAACTCTGTCGCGCCAGCGCTCGGGCCGCACTTCAGTTTTCTCAATATGCGCCGCGCCTTCAGGACGTATCAGTAAGAATGATGGATTACCGTGTTCGATGATTCGTGTCCGGCCGCCCCGGGCCATGTCGACGACTGTGAACGTGGAATAACTGATTTTGCGGACACTGCAGATGGGAAGGGTGTCCATGATGATCTCTGCCGATTTGCGAATGTCCATTGCGCTGGTGGCGAACTTGAGAGCCATGGTCGCGGTCATCGTGGCCAGCACACTGGCTTTCACGCCGCTTCCCAGCCCGTCGGTGAGGACGGAAACGATGCGGCCTTCTTCCTTTACTTTTTCGGTAAGGAACACATCGCCCGAGATTAACTGGCCGTGCTTGGCGCGCTGACAGTAATCGACCTCGATAAAGTTCTCATCCGATGCATTCATTTCGACTTCTCGCGGCCGCTCTCATCCAGTTCTTCGGGGCTGAACGAGCGCACGATAGAGTTCAAAATGATCTCGGAATCGGCGGCATTTTCGCCGAGAAGATAGGCAATCTGCTGCACCGTCTTCAGGTTTTTCTGGATGACATCGCGAGCCCGTCCAATAATCTGCTCTTTCTGGAAGATCGGCTGGGTGATGTCCTGGAAGATGCCGCACAACACCAGGTGCGGCTCAATGCTGAAGATGCTGGTATTCAGAATGCTGCGCTGGTAGCGGATGTCGTGGCTGACGACGTCCTCGTCCGACTCCAGAACGCGCTGAAACAAGTTGGAGAAGGGAATGATCGCGTCGAGAGCGGCCCCTTCGAGCTCTTTTTCGTGTTCGACATCCTCAGAAAAGAGGCGCAGAAAGTTCGCATTGCACTCGATGATCTTCAATTGCTCGTCGACAATGACTACGGCCGACGGCATCTTTTTGAGCAGGGCATTGGCTTTCTTTTGCGCCAGCTTGCGCGTATAGGTGGCGCACATCATGCGTTCGGCGTTGCGGGCGATGAGTGCATGCGCAAAGTCGCGGCAACACTCGTAGCCGCAGCCGCCGCAATTCAACTCGTCTTCGGCGGAGTATTTTCCCACGCTGCGCAGCGCTTCGGTAATCTGCGTCTCGCTGAATTCGTTGCGCGGAACAGGCGCTGCCGTATATGGGCGGGTTTGCGCCAGACTATCGGCTCTGGGTGCGGTGTCCGTGGGGCGGGCATACTTCAGAACTTCAAATCTCCGCTTCGCGATCGACCGGTTGCGCGCGGCCTTGGGGCCGTTTACGCAGGATCCGGCGCACGCCGTCAGCTCGAGAAAGATGTTGTGCTCCGGCCTCCACTCCGCGATGCCTTTCAGCGCCTGTTCCACGTTGGCAATTCCTGAGAACGACATGACTTGCGGGCTGCTCACCGCGCCTCCGCGCGTGATGCCGGGCGTCATGCCACCTTCGATGGCAAAGAGTGCGCCCTCGCGCGCTTCTTCCAAGGCGAAGCGGTCGTCTTCGGAATCGGCCAACATGGGAAGGTTGATGTTCTCCTCGTCGAGCCAGTTCTCCAGATCCTCGAAGGTGAGCACCGCGTCAAGAAGTTCCGGATGCTCCTCTGCCTCCTTTTTCTTGGCAATACAAGGTCCCACAAAAACAATGGCGATTTCGTCGCCGTAATGCGCTCGCAGCATTTTGCAGTGCGTAAGCAACGGTGAGAGGAGCGCCGTGATGTTCGCTTGGCACTCGGGATGATACTTGGCCACGAAGTCCACGACTACCGGGCACGCGGACGACACCCAGACGTGCCCGGGCTCCCCCTGCATCAACTGCAATATGCTAGCCGAGACCTGCTGTGCGCCGAGGGCGGTCTCAGATACGGCAAAAAATCCCAGTTCTTTCAGAGCGCGAATCAATTGCCCGGCTCGTACACCTGGAAACTGCGCCACAAACGACGGCGCCAGCGAGACAACCACTTTTCGCCCGCTTGCAAATAATTCTTTCACTCTCGGTAGATCGTCGCGAACCTGCTTGGCATTGCTGGGGCAGGCGACAATGCAGTTGCCGCAAAGCACGCACATGTCAGCAACCACGCGTGCGTAGCCATCCTGCACGCGGATTGCCTTCACGGGACACTCACGGATGCACTTGTGGCAATCCTGGCATTCGCGCCGCACGGTGTAGATGGCTTGTTGGATCTGCGTCATGGATCAACTCGTCCCCGAGCTTAGCGCCAGCAGGATTTCACGCAGCCGGGCGGGATCCATCTCGTGATGATGCTCGCCGCCCACCACCATGTTGGGTCCGCGCTTGCACTCATCCTGGCAAAGACATCCCGTCACGCGTACGGAATTCTGCATCCCGTGATGCAGCAGGTATTCTTCCACTACGGCAAGGTTCTGCGAGTTTCCTCGCGCAAAGCACGAGCTCCCGAGACACACGACAACTTCGGTGCTGTTGTTGTCATCCGCCATAACTTTTCTCCTGGAGCTGAACAAGCGGCGACGCCGCATTCGCAAGAACTCCGGCATTAACTTCAAGTTCGCCTCTTCCGCCGGTGCTGCGTCCGGGAAAGCGATTGATCGAGCGAATCTGGCCACGCAGGCATTGATTGCAGTCGGTGGCGCTTTCTTCAATGCAAGCCTTGGCTGGATAAATCTGGTAGAGCGGGCGATAACGAACCGGGGTGAGGTTTGGCATTACTACGTTCGCGCCTACCTGCAGGCCTTGCCGCCGCCCTCGCGTTCTGTTAATCGTCGCCAGTGCCGTGGTGCTGGGGATATTCGCCGTCGGGCAGAGAATGCGCGCGAGGGCGATCATCTTGTAGACCATCTGTTCGCTGCCAGGCGCCTGATCGCCGGGATCGATGGGCGGACGAAGCCGCCCCGAACCGAGCGGCGTGGCCGGATGCGCGATGTAGGGCCCGATACCGATCATGTCGAGATCGAGCGCGCGAAATGTGAGCACATCCTGCGCCAGGCTCTCGTACGACTGCCCGGGAATGCCGACCATTACGCCGCCGCCGGCTTCGTAGCCGAGCTGTTTGATCTGCCGTAAGATCGCAAGCCGGTCAGGCGCATTTCGAGAACGGCCGGGATGGATAGCGCGAAACAGGTCTGCGTCGGAAGTCTCGAAGCGAAGCAGGTAGCGGTCTGCGCCGGCCTTGCGCCAGGCGCGCAGTTCTTCTTCACTGCGCTCACCCAGGCTAAGCGTCACGGCGAGTGGCGTGGTGCGCTTGATGGCGCCCACAATTTCAGCAATCCATTCCGAGGTAAGTGCGTCATCCTCACCGGCCTGGATGACCACCGTTCCGTAACCCAGCGCGACGGCTGTCCGCGCGCATTCCTCGATCTCTTCACGCGTCATGCGATAGCGTTCGATGTCGCGATTGGCTTCGCGCAGGCCGCAGTACATGCACTGCCGCCGGCAATGACTCGAGATCTCAATTAGTCCCCGCAGGTGGACCGCGTCGCCCACACTCTCCTTCCGAACCGCATCGGCCCGCGCGTACAACTCGCGCAGTGGGCCGGTGCGATCTTCCCTCAGCCAATCGAGGATTTCGGATTTAGAGAGCTGCGCCACGATTAATTCACCAGCACTGCGTTCCTCTTGGCTGCTTGAGGCGCGAGCTCTGCCGCCGCGCACACCGCCTTGGCTGCTGCTGCTCGATGGAATGCCGCAAGAGCCTCAGGAAATGGCGCAAGAGCCCGCTCCAGCGTTCCCTGCGCCATAGCGATTACCAGGCCGTAATTCGTAATGGGCACTTGCTGCCTTTGGCACTCGCGAATGCGGCTCATCATTTCCTGCCGGTTCCACATGCATGCGCCACAATGAATCACCAGCTTGTAGGACGAGAGATCCTGCGGAAAATCGCGGCCTTTCACATGAGTAAATTCGAGCTTGCCGCCGACATGCTTCTCGAGCCAGCGCGGAATCTTCACGCGCCCGATGTCCTCTTCAATGGGGTGGTGCGTGCATGTCTCCGCGATCAGAATTCTGTCGCCCGGACAAAGCTCATCAATGGTAAGAGCCGCCTGCGTCTGCGCGACCAGGTCTCCCTTGAGCCGTGAAAGCAGAATTGAGAAGGCCGTCAGAGGGATGGTTTGGGGAGTGAGTTTCTCGACTTCGTCGAAGACTTGCGCGTCTGTCACCACCAGGCTCGGAGGCGTCTTCATATTGTCGAGCACCCTCTTCAGCCCCGCATCTTTCACAACGACGCACGACGAATCGCCGTCGAGCAGATCGCGGATGGCCTGCACCTGGAGATTCTTGATGCGTCCTTTAGGCGCTTCCTTGTCGATGGGCATTACGAAAATGGCAGTTTCTCCTGGCAAAACCAGATCGCGAACGATGGTGCGCGATTCGGCTGCATCATCCGGCGCGGTCTGCCGCAGCAACTCGCGAAAAGCGTCGATGCCTTCGCCGCTGGTTGCAGAAAGCAGAACCGATGCCAGCTTCTCCTGCCGGAATCGCGCGATCTGATCCGTGGTATGTTGGCACAGATCCGCCTTGTTCAAGGCGACCAACACGGGAATGTTGTGAGCGCGCAACTCGGCAAGCAGTTTCTCTTCGAACTCGCCCCACACTCCGGCTTCAGTTACCATCACGCCGATGTCGGCGCGGGCAATGGCCTGGCGTGTCTTTTCGATGCGCTGCGCTCCCAATGCGCCTACATCGTCAACTCCCGCAGTATCCAGAAAGAGCACCGGGCCGATGGGCTGGAGCTCCATGGGCTTTTCCACCGGATCGGTGGTCGTACCGGGGACATCGGAGACGATCGAAACCGTTTGCCTTGTAATCGCATTCAGCAAACTCGATTTGCCCACATTTCTGCGGCCAAAGAAGCCAATGTGCAGCCGGAATCCCTTCGATGTTGCGCGTTGCATCTTACCTCCTCTTTCTCTAAACAAAAACGTCGCGTTCGCCCCGCCGAACCTGGTTGAGCATGGGCAATGTGGAAGCGGTTTGCTGTCCATCCATATGTTGCAGCTCGATCGAGATCAGTTTTTCGCCCGCCGTTTTCGCAACCGGACCGGCGTAGTCGCACAGATACTCGAGGAATGTCGAGAGAGCATTGGGCTGGCAGTGGTACTTGATCTCGCCGGGTTTGGCCAGGTCCATAAAGTCCTGACCGGTGCGCCCCAGTCGATAGCAGGCGGTGCAGAACGAGGGCGTATAGCCGAGCGAAACCACGTCCGCGACAACCTCTTCAACCGTGCGATGATCGCCTAACTGGAACTGGCTGCCATTGGGATCGCCTTCGCCATCTTTGTATCCGCCGGGGTCAGTGCGGCTCCCCGCCGAAATCTGCGAAATGCCGACCGCGAACGTTTGCCGCCGCACATCCGCGCCTTCGCGCGTCGACATGATCATGCCCGTGTACGGCACCGCGAGACGCATGATCGCGATCATCTTGATAAAGTCTGCATCGCTCACGGCATGAGGAGGAGCATCGGCGAGTGTTGAACCCACCGCCGGTTCGATGCGCGGAAAACTAAGCGTATGCGGACCGACGCCGAAGGTTTCTTCAAGGTGGCGAATGTGCTGCATCATCGACAATACTTCAAAGCGCCAGTCGTAGAGCCCGAACAGCAGCCCCATGCCCACGTCGTCGATGCCCGCTTCCATGGCGCGATCGAAGGCCGTGGCGCGCCAGTCGTAGTCGCGCTTCTTGCCCTTCAGGTGAACCGACGCATAAGTCGGGCGGTGATATGTTTCCTGGAAAAGCTGAAAGGTTCCGATGCCGGCTTGCTTGAGCAGTTTGAAGCGGTCGACATTCTGCGGCGCCAGATTCACATTGACGCGCCGAATTTCTCCCGGCCCGACGTGGGTTGCGTAAATCGTCGCAATGGAATCGGTGATGTACTCGAAGCCTCGGGGCGGCAGAGCTTCACCGGCCACCACGAGAACGCGTTTGTGGCCCTGGCGGATCAGGATCCGCGTTTCTTCGGCAATCTCTTCCTGCGTCAGCGTGCGGCGTTTAAGCCCGGAGTTCGTGGCGCGAAAGGCGCAATACGTGCACTCGTTCGCGCAGCGGTTCGAAATATAAAGCGGGGCAAAAAACACCAGGCGCGACCCGTAGATCTCTTCCTTGATGCTTTTGGCGGTCAAGAAAAGCTCGGCCAGCAGCTCAGGATCTTCGACGAGTGTCAGGCAGGCCACTTCCTCCATCGAGAGACCATGCATCTCCTTCGCCTTGGCCAGCAGCTCGCGCACGCGCATCCGGCTGGGCCGAGACCCGCCCTTCAGTAAGGCTTCGATTTCTCCCGGTTCGATAAAGTCCGCACGTTCCGCAGCAGTAATCACAGCATTCTCCTCATTGCGCCAGGGCTAGAGCGCGGTTACTTTTCGCGTTTGTCTTCGTTTTCAACATGGTTCTCCAGAATCTCAATCACGTTAGCAGCGAGACAATCGTGAATGTGCTCGCCGTCAACGATTGCGTTGGGGCCGCACTCGCATTCGTCCATGCAGAAGGCCGCGCGCACATCGATTTGGTTGTCCAGTCCAGTCGCCTGCACGTGGTAGAGCAAGGTCTTCAGCACTTCCTGCGAACCTTTCAGATAACAGTTGGTTCCCAGGCATACGCTCACCTTGTTCTTTCTGCTGCCGCGCGCCTGCATCAGCGGCAAAACCTCGTCCACGATGCGGTGGCGGCTCTGGTAGCTGGTGTGCAGCAGGTGATGCGCTTTTTCGCCGCCGATATCGCCCAGGAACTTTGCGTAACATTCAGTGACGACGACGTTGTCCTGCGACTTGTGGAGTTGCAGCATCTTGTCGGCTTCATAAAGCCCCTTGGTCCTGAGGGCACGCGCATTGTGGTTGGTGCTCACCGGCTGGCCGGCGCCGCCTATGCATCCGCCCGGGCACGCCATCACTTCGATCAAGTCGTAACCGCACTTGCCCGCGCGCACCTGCTCTGCAACCACGCGCGCGTTCCTGAGCCCGTGCACCACGGCCAGCTTCAGTTCGGTGTTGTCGACCGTGATACTGGCTTCGCGCATGCCCGATTCGCCCCGGATTTCCTGGAAGTCGATGCGATCCAGCTTGCCGCCCTTCAACTTCTCTCCGGCGTAGCGCAACACTGCCTCCATCACGCCGCCGGAGTTGCCGAAGATCACTCCGGCTCCGGTGTAGAAGCCGTACGGCATGTCGAACGACTCGGTTTCGAGCGAGTTGAAGATGAGGCCGGCAGACTGAATCATGTGCGCCAGTTCCTGCGTGGTCAGCACATGATCGACGTCCGGATCGCCGTCCACTCCAAGCTCTGGCCGCTGGGCCTCAAATTTCTTGGCCGTACACGGCATGATCGCCACAACTTTCACGTTCTTGCGATCGACCTTCAGTTGCTCGGGCGCCATGGCCTTGATCAGCGAGCCAAACATCGCCTGCGGCGAACGGCACGTCGAAAGATTCGGCAGCAAATCAGGGAAGTACTGCTCGGCATACTTCACCCAGCCAGGGCAGCACGATGTAAACATCGGCAGCTTGCGACCCTCCTGCTTACGCTTCAGAAATTCCGTGCCTTCTTCAATCACCGTGAGGTCGGCGGCAAACGACGTGTCGTAGACCTGGTCGAAGCCCAGTCGCCGCAGCGCGCCAGCAATCTGTCCGGTGGTAATGTCGCCCGGCTTCAGCCCAAAGCATTCGCCTAACCCCACGCGCACCGCGGGCGCAACCTGCACAACCACCTTTTGCTCAGGATCGGCGAGCAGCGACCAGACTTCATCGACCTCCGATTTGGGAGTAAGAGCGCCGGTCGGGCATACGCTGGCGCACTGGCCGCAATTCACGCATTCCACATCGCCCAACTGCTTGCCGAAAGCGGGCGTCACGCAAACGTCGTGGCCACGGTGTGCGAAATCGATGGCGCCGATGCCCTGAATTTCAGAACACATGCGCACACAATCGCCGCACAGTACGCACTTGTTGGGGTCGCGCACCAGTGACGGCGACGACTCATCGATCGGCACCGGCGCGTGCACGGGTTTGAAACGCACCTTGCGGATGCCGAGCCGCTGCGCCAGAATCTGTAACTGACAGTTCGCGCTCCGCGCGCATGTCGGACACTGCTGGTCGTGGTTGGCCAGCAGCAGCTCCACGGCGATGCGGCGAATTTCGCGGATCTCCTGCGTTGTGGTCAGAATCTTAAGGCCAGGCTCCGGGGGCGTGGAACATGCGCCCATGATGCCGCGTCCTTCCACCTGCACCAGACAGAGACGGCACGCTCCGTAAACGCTCAGCTCGGAGTGGTAGCAAAACGTCGGCAGATCGATCTCCGCCTTTCGCACCAGCTCCAGCAGATTGCGTTCGCCTTCAATCAGCACTGTTTTGCCGTCGATCGTTAATGTTGGCTGCGTAAGCTCTTTCACTGGCTAAACTCCCTCTACGGCTTGCAGCTTGCACGCCGTGGCGCAAGCCCCGCACTTGATGCAAAGCTCGGGGTCAATATGATGAGGCTTCTTCTTTTCACCGCTAATCGCCCCGGTAGGACACGATTTAATGCACAGCCCGCATCCCTTGCATCGTTCGGCATTGATCTCCGGCTTCAGCAGAGCCTTGCAGCGTCCGGTGCGGCATCGCTTCTCGAAGATGTGCTCTTCGTACTCCTTGCGGAAGTAACGCAGCGTCGACAGCACCGGGTTCGGCGCTGTTTTTCCCAGTCCGCAGAGCGATCCCACCTGCACCGCGCGGCCAAGTTTCTCGAGCAGGTCGAGCGTACCGGCGTCGGCTCGGCCTTCAATCACGTCGTCGAGCAGCGCAAGCAGTTGCTTGGTGCCTTCCCGGCAAAGCACGCATTTGCCGCACGACTCGCGCTGCGTAAATTCCATGAAGAAGCGCGCCATGCTCACCATGCAGGTGCGTTGATTCAAGACCACAAGGCCGCCGGAACCCACCATCGCGCCAACTTTGCGCAGCGAGTCGTAGGCCAGCGGCAGGTCCAGGTGCTCTTCCGTCAGGCAACCGCCCGAGGGGCCACCGATTTGAACGGCTTTGAAACCGTTCTTCATCGGCTTGCCATTGTCGTCGGTGATGCCGCCGCTGATCTCGAGCACAAGCTCGCGCAACTTGGTTCCGAAGGGCACTTCAACCAGCCCCGTGTTTGCCACGTGCCCGGTCAGTGCAAAGGTCTTGGTTCCCGGCGACTCCGGTGTTCCGATGCTGCGGAAGGCCGCAGCGCCCTCGTTGATGATGCGCGGCACATGGGCCAGCGTTTCCACGTTGTTGATGATCGTGGGCTTGCCCCAGAGTCCGCTTTGCGCCGGGAAAGGAGGTTTCGGCGTAGGCATGCCGCGCCGCCCTTCAATCGAGGCGATCATGGCGGTTTCTTCGCCGCACACAAACGCACCGGCGCCTTCCAACACGTTGCACTTCAACGTCAGGCCGGTGCCAAACACGTTCTTGCCCAGAATGCCTTCGCGCTCCGCATCGGCAACCGCGCGATTCATGCGCTCCACCGCCAACGGGTACTCGGCGCGCACATACACGAAGGTCTGGTCTGCACCGATGGCGCGTGCTGCAATCATCAGCCCCTCGATCACGCTGTGCGGATTGCCCTCCATCACCGAGCGATTCATGAACGCGCCCGGATCGCCTTCGTCGCCATTGCAGATGACGTACTTCTTGGCCGCTTTCTGAATCCGCGCCGCTTCCCACTTGCGTCCCGTCGGGAATCCGCCGCCGCCGCGGCCCCGCAATCCGGATTCGCTGATCTGCTTGCAGATATTCTCGGGAGACATTTCAAGGAATGCTTTCTTCGCGGCCGAATAGCCGCCGTGCAGCATGAACTCGCGAATGTCTTCGGGATCGAGGAACCCGCATTCCCGCAACACGCGCCGGTCTTGCCTTGCGTAAAAAGGATTGTCCTCGAGTCCCCGGCAGATTCTGCGTGTCGCAGGATCTTTGTAGAGCAGTCTCTCCACAGCTTCGCCGCTGACCAGCGTGCGCTCCACAATTTCAGGCACGTCTTCCGCGCGCACTTTGGTATAGAGAATGCCATCGGGAACAATCGAAACCAGCGGACCCATCTGGCAAAAGCCCTGGCAGCCGCTCTTTGAAAGCCGCACGTCCCGGTCTCCGGCTTCAGGCCGAAGCTCAAGAACAACATTCAACCCGGCCTGATCCATCTCCTTGCGGAAACGCTCGAAGACTTTCATTGCGCCGTTCGCCATGCAACCGGTCCCGGCGCACAGAATCACGCGCCGCATCGCCGTTTGACCCGCACCCGGAGAATCGTTCATAACGACCGAACCCTCGTTAGTGGACATGAAGTTCTCCATTCACTGCCGCCGCGGCTGCTTGCGCGTCGCCGGCGATCTCCTGCATCTTGATCTCGTTCACCAGAGCGACGGCCCGCTCAGGCGTCATCCCACCATAGACCTGCTCGTCAACCACCACCACTGGCGCCAGACCGCAGGCCCCCAGACATGCCACCGTCTCCACAGTGAACAGCGCATCGATTGAGGTTTTCTGCTTCTCGCTCGTCCCCAGCTCGCCGTGGATGGCGTTCAATATCGGCAGCGATTGCTTTACGTGGCACGCCGTCCCGTCGCAAATCCTGATGACGTGCTTGCCCTTCTGCTCCAGGGCGAAGTGAGCGTAAAACGTGGCCACTCCAAACACGCGCGCCGGAGGTAAATCGAGCGACGTGGCCACAAAGGTGAGTACTTCTTCAGGCAGGTATTGATACTCGCGTTGGATCGCCTGCAAAATCGGGATCAACCCGGATGGACGGTAACCGTGCCGGTCCAGGATGCCGCATACTATTCGGAATTTTTCCGCGCGATCAACTGTCAGGTGCGCAGTGGCCATTAGTTCGAGCCCCCATCTTGTTGGAATGGAATATTGAAACGCTGTGCCAGCTTCCACGAAAGCGAAGCCAGTGAGGAGTAAAGATCTTCGTTATGCACAATAATTTCGGGCGGCACATTGAGGCGCACCGGTGCAAAGTTCCAGATGGCCTGAATGCCGCCTGACACCATTTTTTCCGCAATCCACTGGGCGCATTCGGCCGGCGCCGTAATGATGCCCAGGTGAATGCTCATCCTCTTTGCCAGATCGGCAAGTTTCTCCAAAGGAAGAACCATTTTTCCGTGAATCCATTGACCGATCTTCTCCGGATCGGTATCGAACGCTGCTACAATCCGCAGGCCAAAAGTGGAAAATCGCTCATGCCCCAGCAGCGCCGTCCCCAGGTTGCCAGCCCCGACCAGGAACGCCTCCTGCACATTGTTCCAACCAAGAAACGTCTCGATTGCGGCGATCAGTTCCGCCACCGCATAGCCTGTTTTCGGCTTGCCCACGATGCCGGTGTATTGCAGATCCTTGCGGATCTGTACCGGCACAAGGTTCAGGTCGAGCCCGATTAGGCTACAGGATACTGTGTTGATTCCTTTGGCTTTAAGCTGGTTCAGGTAGTGATGGTATTGAGGCAGCCGATTCAGGCTCGGCTGAGGGATTCCCACAGCCAGCCCATGGCCCGCGGTACCATATCTCGATATTTTTTTATCGATATCCAAATATCGACATTAAAGCCAGTGTGATTTTTCGATGCGTGACAGTTGTCACGTATAGTGCCGCATCGTACCACAATGCGGTTGGAGCAGGGGCGACAGACGATCTCCAGAGAGAATGCGGGCAAAGCTGCCGACTCGCATCGGAGGAAACCCAGGGAAAGCCCGTCGCGGCGGTTCAATGCGCCGATCCTGAAACCGTTTCGCTGATTAATCTGGCATAGCGCTGATCGTTGCGCAGTTTGTCGAAGGCAGGCTCAACGGCCAGGTAAACCAGCCACCCGCTGTGACGAGACTGAGCGCGCTTAAGGAACAAGAATGCATTGTCGAAATCATCCGCGAATGCATAGAGCTTGGCAATTTCGTAATCGTCGTAAAACGGCTTGGCATCAGGTTTCTGCGTCTCTGCGATCACCAGCTGAATCACGGAACTGTATCCGTGCGCTGCGTAGCTTCCGGCCACTTCATGCGCAATTTCCGGATGCCCGGCCACTTCATAAAATCGTTCGCGCGCGGATGCCGCCTGCTGCCACATGCCCTTCTGTTCGTAGGCCCACGCCAGCTTCATCAGCGCGGTCTGGAACGTCGGATCGAGATTCAGCGCGTCCTGGTAATTCTCGATCGCGCCATCGTAGTCTCGGGCGAAGTAATCGACCCAACCAGCATTAGTGACAATGATGAGCGATAACGGGTCCAGCATGCGCGCGGAACGCAGCTCTTCTTTACCTTCATCGAATCGGCCGCGCGATGCCAGATACATGCCATACCAGTGATGCGCCGTCGCATTGTTGGGATTGAGTTCCAGGGCCTTGCGAAACTCCGCTTCAGCGTCGGAAAATCTCGCCTGGTAACGCCACAGGTTGAAGGCGAGCGATGCATGGCTTTCTGACAACTGAGGATTCAGCTTGACTGCGGTTTCGGCGGCACTCTTTGCCAGTGCCGCGAAGGTCTCAGGGGACTGCCGCTCGTAGTATTCAAGCGTGAGGTCGTAACAGTCTGCGAGTCCGGCGTAAGCCTGCGCGTAGGCGGGGTCGTACGCGATGGCCTGGCGAAAATAGTCGGAGGCCTTCTGGAAGCTCGTGTCATTGCGCTTGTTCCACTCGTAGCGTCCCCGCAGATAGGCTTCGTATGCCAGTGGATTGGAAGTGCCTGGCGACGGCGCGCGCGATTCCGGCAGCATCAGTGAAAGCGATAACGAAATGCGGCTGGCGACGGATTCTTCGAATGCAAGCATGCCGCTGCCGCTCATTTCCCCCTCGTAGCTTTCGGCCCAAAGCTGGCTCTGGTCCTGAGCGCGGACCAGTTCGGCAGCGATTCGAACCTTGGTTCCATCTCGCTTTACAGTTCCCTCCAGAAAGTAGTCGGCGCCCAGCTCGCGGCCGATCCGATCCAGCGGTTTTCCCGAGTTCTTGAAGTTCACGGCAGAGGTACGCGCAATCACGCCCAGTTTCGCCGGGCTTAGCTGGCTCAGATGAACGATGGTTTCATCTGTTACTCCGTCGCAAAGAAAGCCCTGTGAGGGATCGCCGGTCAGGTTATCAAATGGCAGCACGGCAAGCATCACGCGTTTTGCACTCGGGGTTTGGGCTGGCTGCCGAAAGTAACGCACCGAAAGAACCATGCAAGTGGCAGCGACCAGCGCGGCCGCGGCGCCCACTGCGGCGATCCTGAGACGACTGCGGCGCCCTTCCGGCTGCGCGGGGCCGGGGTGGGAATCTGGCGTCTCCGCGGTAGCCGCGGCGGCAGGGTCTGCGGCGTCGACGAACTTCGCAGGAGCGATGAATCGATAGCCGCGCCGGGGAACCGTCTCGATGTATCGCGGCGCGGTAGCATCGTCGCCGAGTACGGCCCGAACCTGGCGGACGCAGTGGTTCAATCCCCGCTCGAAGTCGACAAACGTGTCCTCGCCCCAGATCTCTTTCTCGATATCTTCCCGAGAGACAATTTCCCCGGCCCGCGAGGCAAGAAACACCAGAAGCTTGAAGGGCTGCGGCTGCATGCGAAGCGGGGTGCCAAGTCTTCGCAGCTCCTCGTGTGCGAGGTCGAGCTGATACACACCGAACGTGATCGTCACAGGACTCGACACAGGGCGGCCCTTGGAATGTGATGGATTAGTAGATGGAATTATAGCCAAACTGCAGTCCGTGTTCTATATATGTATCTCAATCGGACATCGGCGGCGAAGCTCCATAGTGGCAGGTAAGCCATGGCATTTGAGTGACCTGCGACCCCATATTCACGTCCGGAAAGAAATCATCTTTTAAACATTGATTTGCCCTGCGAACCGGCCGACACTGTCCAGCGTGCAGAGCTGCGCTCTGCAAGGCGAAGTTTTGTATCCAGCTATCCAGATCGGGCAGATGCTACTGCCGGCGTTGGGCGTCGTTGTCGTCCTCGGATGGATCGCGGCCGTTGCGCTTGCGGTGACACGGGCTCCAACCTACGGAATCGGCCGCGCAACGGTTTTTGTTACGGCCTCAGCCGCCCTGCTGGTGTGCGCTTTCGGAGACAGAGTAGCGAATAACTTCCTGCTGGCGTGGCTGGGATGGACAGTTCCGAGCGTGGCCTGCGCGGCGGGCATCGCGCTGGCGGCGCTGGGCCTCGCGGTGTGGTCGCACCTGGCGTGCGTGCGTTTTTCCGCGCTGGCAGATTGCTTTTCGCAACCTATTGCGCTTGCGCTCGCAGTGGAGCGTTTCGGCTGCTTTTTGGCGGGTTCCGCTTACGGCCGTCCCACTGGCTGCCCCTGGGGAGTTGTCTTCAACAACGCCCTTGCGCTTGCCTGGTATCGCACTCCCATCGGCATCCGGCTTCATCCAACGCAGCTATACGAGTGCTTTCTGGCCGTTTTTCTTTTCTGGCTGCTGCATCGGATGGAGCGTTACCCACGTGGAAATGGAGTGCAGATTCTCGTACTGGCAACCACCTATGCGTTTGGCCGGTACTTTATTGAGTTCCTGCGTGGCGATGTCGAGCGAGGTCTTTGGGGGCCTTTGTCGGTTCCGCAATGGTTCTGTGCGCTCACTCTCTTCGTTGCGGTGATCCTGCTCACGCTACTTTCCCTTCGAAGAACTGTCGCAACCCACTAAACGGCGATCATGTCGATCCCACTGGTTTGGCGATGCCCTCGCCGCGCCCTCAAAGCCTCCGCGAGGCCTGCACATAAGCACTCATAAACGCATGATTCTACTGTCACTTGTATACCCACATTAGCGCGCTCAAAGAAATCACTTTTCAAACATTGATCGCCGGCCTTGCGCGTGTAACAAAGTTGAGCAGTTAAGCAAATCAGTGCTCCGCAATTGGCCACCGACCTCGTGAGGAGGCGAATGGCTCGGCGCGGAATGCCATCGTCGGCTTCGACCAGCACGGCGCGAATCGCGGCCGTGCCGGTCCCTGAACTTTCGGTGCCGAGAAGGTGGCTGACAAAAGGAGTCTGTACCATGACCCGCCCTGGATACTTCCGCCGTCTTTCTTTTCCCTCGATCTGCGTTGTTCTTCTTCTCATTTTGGCCGCGGCTTCCCCGATGCCCGCGCAATCGGTGAGATTCACCGGAGTCGTCAGCCCTGTCGGGAGCGGATTCGGTTTCCCATATGGCGTGGCAGTCGACGCCAAGGGTGACGTCTTCGTCGCCGATAACGGCTCAAAGTCGGTGAAAGAGATCGTGGCCGTCAATGGCCAGGTGTCGGCCACCTCGACCGTGGTCACGATCAAGAGCGGGTTTACCAGTCCCGGCGGCCTCGCGGTGGACGCAAGTGGCGATGTCTTCGTCGCGGATGGGACCGGCGGAGTCAAGGAGATTGTGGCCGTCGGCGGCCAGGCTTCTTCGTCTTCCTCGGTCATACAGGTGGGCAGCGGGTTCGCGTATCCCTATGGCGTTGCAGTGGATTCGAGCGGCGACGTCTTTGTTGCCGACCATGATGCCAAGGCGGTGAAAGAGATCGTGGCGGTGGGAGGCCTGGTGTCTTCCAGTTCGACCGTCAAGTACGTAGGCAGTGGATTCCAGGGGCCTGGCGCGGTAGTGGTGGACGCAAGCGGCGACGTTTATGTTGCGGACACCAATAGCGCCGCAGTCGATGAGATTGTGGCGGTAGGTGGCCTGGTGTCGTCCAGTTCGACTGTCACGACGATCAACAACGGATTCGGACGCCCTGAGGGTGTAGCCCTGGACTCCGCAGGCGACGTCTTTGTCGCCGATGCCAACAACCCATCCATACAGGAGATCGTGGCGATCGGCGGCCAGGCCTCCTCTTCCTCTAAGGTGATCCCGGTGGGGGGCGGCTTCAATGCCCCGACTGGCGTGGCCCTGAACGCGCTCGGCAATATCATCGTCGCGGATTCCTATGGCTATACGGTCTACGAGATCCAGTTTCCCTCGGTGAACTTTGGCCAGATCAATGTCGGCTCCACAAGCTCGACCTACACGTTACCCTTTACCTTCAATTCCAGCGCCACGGTCGGCAGCATTGGGGTGCTCACCCTGGGCGCCAGCGGCAAGGATTTCAAATCGGCCGACGGTGGAACATGTACGGCGAAATTGTATAACAGCGAGGGAGTTTCCTGCACGGTGAACGTAACGTTCAATCCCCTCGCGCCGGGGCTGCGCCGCGGCGCTGTTGTGCTGTATGACAACAGCACGCCGGCCAACCCACTGATCACAGTCAATATCTACGGAATCGGAGTCGCCCCGATGGTCGGTTTTCCGCCCGGCACAAACTGGAGGGTTGCCGGCTTG